>NZ_DATIMC010000011.1:0-61691 GCF_035475775.1 Phenylobacterium sp.
AGCTGCACCGCGCCTCTGCGGGCGGCGGCCAGCAGGGACGTGGCCATCACCACCGCGAAGATCGCGAACCAGAACAGGTCGCGCGCCCAGGTCTGCTGTTGGACGGGATTGTGCACGTCGTCCCCCGAACGGCCGCCGAGAAGCGCGGTGACGCCGAAGTAGTCGAGACAGCCGAGCGCCGCCCAGGTCAGGACCAGCGCGCCCACCACTCGCACCCACATGATCATGCGCCGACCCCCTTGAAACGCTGGCGCTTCACGGGCGCGAACATGGCGCCTTCGGCCCGGAAGTTCAAATCAAGCCTGCCTGAGCCGACGTCGCGGGGGGAATTGGGGGACGTCTAGATCGCGCCATCGGCCTTCAGCCGCTCCACCTCTGCGGCGTCGAGGCCGAGGAGCTGGCCATAGATTTCGAGGTTGTCCGCGCCGATCGCGCGGCTCGGCTCGGCCGGGGGCTGGGGCGTGCCGTGATAGCGCAGCGGGCTGTTCGGCACCGTGATACGGCCGAGGCTGGGGTGGTCGATGGCCTCCAGCATCCCGCGGCCCTTCATGTGATCGTTGGCGAGCACCTCGTGCAGGTCGCGCACCGGCGCCGAGGGGACCTTGTGCCGGCCGGTGGCGGCGAAGATCTCGGCGCGGCTCAGCCCCGCCGCCCAGGCTTCCACCACCGCGTCGGTCTCGGCCATGTGCGCCACGCGCGCCGCGTTGGTCGCGAACCGGGGATCGCCCGCCAGGTCCTCGCGGCCCATGGCGCGCAGCAGCGCGGCCCAGTGGTCGTCGTTGTTGCAGATGATCGCGAACCAGCCGTCGCGGCAGGCGTAGACGTTGTAAGGGCTGATGGCCAAGCCGCCGTGACGGTTGCCGGTGCGGCCGAGCGGCCGGTCGGGGTTGTTGTGGACCATGCCCAGGTTGGAGGCCAGCGTCGGGAACATCGTCTCGATCATCGCCACCTCGACCAGCCGACCGCGGCCGGTGCGCTCGCGCTCGAACAGGGCCGTGGCGATCGCGCCGTAGAGGTGCGTGCCCGACAGGAAGTCGGCGATCGCCGGTCCCGCCTTCACCGGCGGTCCGTCCGGGAAGCCGGTGACGCTGATCGCGCCGGAGGCCGCCTGGATGGTGATGTCCATGGCCAGGTTGTCGCGCTCCGGTCCCGAGAGGCCGTAGCCGGTCGCCGAGGCGTAGATCAGCCGCGGATTGATCGCCATCAGCGCCTCGGCCCCGACGCCCAGCCGGTCCATCACGCCCGGCGCGAAGTTCTCCAGCAGCACGTCGGCCTTCACGACCATGGCCTTGAGCAGCTCGACGCCCTTCGGGCTCTTCAGGTTCAGCGTGATGGTCCGCTTGTTGGAATTCAGCATGGCGAGGGGGAGCGAGGCGCCGCCGCCCACCGCCTCGCGCACCCGCAGCGGCTCGCCGCGCGGCGGCTCGATCTTGATCACGTTCGCGCCCGCCTTGGCGAGCAGCAGGCCGGCGTAGGGGCCCTGATAGACCTGGCCGAAGTCGAGCACGGTGATCCCGGCGAGGGGCGGCGGCCGCGCCTCCATCAGTAGAGCGCCTGGTCGAACAGGTCGCGCGCCATGACGATCCGCTGCACCTCGCTCGGGCCCTCGCCGATCCGGCGGATGCGCATCTCGCGGTACCAGCGCTCGAGCGGCAGGTCCTTGGTCACGCCGTAGCCGCCGTGGATCTGGATGGCGCGGTCGACCACCCGGCTCGCGCCTTCGCTGGCCAGCAGCTTGGCCATCGCCGCCTCGGTGCGGAACGGCTCGCCCCGGGCCGCCTTGCAGGCCGCCGCCAGGATCGCCCAGCGGGCGGTGCGGATGTCGATCTCGTTGTCGACCACCATCCACTGGATCGCCTGGCGGGTGGAGAGCGCCGCGCCGAAGGTCTCGCGCTGCTTGGCGTAGGCGATCGCCATCTCCTGGGCGCGGACCGCGACGCCGAGGCACCCGGCCGCATAGGGGATGCGCTGGCGCGTCAGCCGGTCGTTGGCGATCGCGAAGCCGCGGTTCACCTCGCCCAGCACGTTGGCGTGCGGCACCCGCGCGTCCTCGAACTGCAGCTCGGTGCCGTAGTGGCCGGAGCGCAGGGTGTGCACCACGCGGCGGACGTAGAAGCCCGGCGTGTCGGCGTCGACGATGAAGCAGGTGATGCCGCCGCGGCCCTTCTCGGCGTCGGTGCGCGCGAAGACGATGCCGAAGTCGGCCCCGTCGGCCCCGGAGATGAAGATCTTCGCCCCGGTGATCACCCACGTATCGCCGTCTCGCACCGCCTTGGTGCGGATCGCGCGGGCCGGATCGGAGCCGCCGGAGGGCTCGGTCAGCCCGAAGAAGCCCCGCTTCTCGCCGCGCAGCATGGGGAACAGGTAGCGCTCCTTCTGGTCCTCGTTGGCTTCGTAGAGCTGCGCCAGCCCGGCCCCGCCGAACGCGCCGAAGCAGGGGGAGTAGAGCCCCGCCCGGTGCTGCGCCGTCTCGACGGCGATCAGCGTCTGGGTCACGATGTCGACGTCGGGTCCGCCGAATTCCGGCGGGATGCCCAGGCCGTAGAGCCCCATGGCGCGGGTCTTCCCGACCAGCCGCGCGTGGTCCTCGGGCTCCAGGCGCGAGGCGTCCGGATCGAGCTTCGCCTCCAGCGGCCAGACCTCCTCGCGGACGAACCGGCGGACCTGGTCGACGATCAGCGCCTGCTCCTCGCTGGGCTCGAAGTCCATGGCGCCTCCTATCCGGGACTGAGCCGGCCGAGCCGCCGGCGCGCCTCGGCGGCGTTGCCGGGCGGCAGCTGGCCGTGATCGGCCGCATGGACCATCAGTAGCTCCTCGTAGCGGCTCATGTATTGCGAGGTGACCTCGGTGCGGAACATCGCGGCCTCGCGCTTCGCCAGCGCCGCCTCGAGCTCGCTGCGCAGCCCGAACAGGGTGCGCCCGCCGGCGTAGCCGATGCGGACCACCTCGCCCGCAGAATCGCCGAGCTGGAAGACGCCCAATTCGGCCGGCAGGTCGGCGACCGCCTCGGCCGTCAGCACCCGCCAGGGCTTGTCCAGGCGCACGCCCATCACCGGCCCTCGAAGCGCGGCGGGCGCTTCTCCAGCATCGCCGCCATGCCCTCGCGCGCATCGGCGCTCAGCGAGGCGGCGGCCACCAGCGCGTCGACGTCGTCGTGCGGAATCGCCTCGCGGAACGCCATCGCCCGGACCAGCAGCGCCTTCATCGCCCGGAGCGACAGGGGCGCATTGGCGGCCAGGCGCTCGATGATGGCGCGCGCGGCCGCGTCCAGCCCCTCCGGCGGGACGGCCCGGTGGATCAGCCCGAGCTCGGCCATCCGGCGGGCCGGCAGCAGGTCGCCCAGCAGCAGCATCTCGCGCGCGCCCACAGGCCCCGCCACCTCGAGCAGCTTCTTGGCCAGGAACCAGGAGGGCGCGAGCCCGATCTTCGCCAGGCTCATGCCGAACCGCGCCGTCTCGCTCGCCACCACGAAATCGCAGTGCAGGGCGAGCTCGTTACCGCCGGCGATCGCATCGCCCTGCACCACGGCCACCGCCGGCAGCGGATAGAGCTCGATCGCGTGCAGCATCGCCTCGATCGCGCCCGAGGCCAGCCCCCCGCCGCGGCGCTCGCGCAGGTCCAGGCCGGCGCAGAAGGCCGGCCCCTCCGCCCGGATCACCGCCACGCGCTCGGCGGGCGAAGGCGCCTCGGCGAACGCCGCCTCGAGCCGTCCCAGCATCTCGGCGTCGAGCGCGTTGCGCTTCTCCGGCCGCGCGAGCGTCACCTCCCGCACCGGCCCTCGAACCTCGACCCGGATCGTCTCCATCGCCTCCCGCCATTCGTTTTCTTCGTTCTAGCGGCCACGGCCCGAAGGCGCGAGCGCCGGCGTGGTTTCGATGGTCTGGCGCGAAGCGCCTTCCGCGTCGTTCCGCGTTTTCCGCGGTTCAGAATGGACGGCGAAGTTTGCGCCGCATTGCCGGGCGCCCCTCTTGGGGGGCTATGATGCGGCGCCTCCAGGGGGCGGGCATCCGTTGCGCTTCGACGAACACTTCCTCGACGAGATCAAGTCGCGGCTGCGGCCGAGCGACGTGATCGGCCGCACGGTGAAGCTCCGCAAGCAGGGCCGCGAGTACGTGGGCCTGTCGCCGTTCACCAAGGAGAAGACGCCGTCCTTCTACGTCAATGACGACAAGGGCCAGTTCTTCGACTTCTCGTCGGGCAAGACCGGCGACCTGATCAGCTTCCTGCAGGAGACCGAGCGGCTCTCCTTCGTCGAGGCCGTCGAGCGGCTGGCGGCCGAGGCGGGCGTGCCGCTGCCGGCCGTCGATCCCCGCGCCGCCGAGCAGGAGAAGACCCGCCAGGGGCTGCTCGACTGGCTGGAGACCGCCTGCCAGTGGTTCGAGGCCGAGCTGAAGCGGCCCGCCGGGCGCGAGGCCCGCGCCTATCTCGAGACGCGCGGCCTGCCCGAGGCCGACTGGGCCCGCTTCCGGCTGGGCTTCTCGCCGGCCGGGCGCACGGCGCTGAAGGACTACCTGGTCGCCAAGGGCGCGCGCCCGGCCGAGCTGGTCGAGGCGGGCCTCTTGATCGCGCCGGAGGAGGGCGGGGCGCCCTACGACCGCTTCCGCGACCGCATCATCTTCCCGATCCTCGACGCGCGCGGCCGGGTGGTCTCGTTCGGCGGCCGGGCGATGGATCCGCAGGCGCGCGCCAAGTACCTGAACGGCCCCGAGACCGCCGCCTTCCACAAGGGACGCCAGCTCTACGGCCTTTCCGAAGCGCGCAAGATGCTGGCCGCAGCGCCGGCCGGCGAGGCGCCGCCGCTGGTCGTCGTCGAAGGCTACATGGACGTCATCGCCTGCCAGCGGGCGGGCGTCCCGGCGGTCGCGGCCATGGGCACGGCGCTGGGCGAAGAGCAGATGGAGGCGCTGTGGCGCCACCACCCCGAACCCACCCTGTGCTTCGACGGCGACCGCGCCGGCCGGCAGGCGGCGGCCAGGACCATCGATCGGGCGCTGCCGCTGCTCGCCCCCGGCCGCTCCTTCCGCTTCGCCCTGGTCGAGGGCGGCAAGGACCCGGACGAGGTGCTGCGCGAGCAGGGCCCCGCGGCGCTGAAGGCCCAGCTCGCCAGGACCACGCCCTTTGTCGAGGCGCTGTTCCTGCGCGAGCGCGACCTGGAGCCGCTGGACACCCCCGAGCGCCGCACGGCGCTGAAAGCCAGGCTACGCAAGGCCGCCGCCCAGATCGCCGACAAGGACCTCGCCGCCGCCTACAAGGAGGACCTGCTCGGCCGCTACGAACAACTCTGGCCGACCCGGGAGCCGGTCTACACCGTGGGGGCTGCGGCCCGCGAGCTCTCCCGCCGCGGCTGGGAGGGCCGGCGGCGCGCCGCCCCGCAGGGCGCGACGCCGCAGGGCCGCGCCGCCGCCCGCCAGCTCCGCGCCTCCGCCAAGCCGCTCGCCGCCGCCCTGGCGCTGGCGGCGGTGCGCGATCCGGCGGTGATCGACGCCTCCATCGAGCTGGTCGGGGCCCGCGGCTTCGGCGACGAGAAGCTCGACGCGATCGCCCGCGAGCTCGTCCAGCTCCGCTACGAGGCCGAGGGCCTGGACGCCGAGGCGGCGCTGCGCCGGCTGAAGGCCAGGGGCCTCGACGAGGCGCTGATCGAGCGCCTCGACGCCGACGCCCGCCGGGCCGGCGTCGCCGCGCCGTTCCTCGATCCCGCCGCCGCCCGCGAGCGGGCGCATGCGCTGTGGCGCCAGGCCTTCGACCTGCTGATGCGGCTGGAGAGCCTGGAGCGCGCCGTCGACGCCGCCGCCCAGGACCTCGCCCGCGACCAGGATTCCACGACCCTTCTGGCGCTCAAGGCGGAGCGCGACACCCTGCGCCGCCTGATCAACTCCGACTGGGCCGCCGAGACCCCGCCCGAGCCGGTCCTGCCGCACTGAGATCGCCCCTCATCCGTCATGGCGGCCATGACGATCGCGCGCGGGCCTACTCGTCGGACGTGGGCGGCTCGACCTGCTGATGACGGACCCGCCTGTTGAAGCTGTTCTTGGCGGCCTTTCGCGCGCCGGGGCGGAATCGCAGCAGCTTGCGCCAGCCGCTGAGCGCGTCCTGCTCGGTCCCCTTCTTCAGGGCCGCGCCAAACCTCTTTTCGTGGCCCATCGCGAGCATGCTCCTGCGGCCCAGCCTGTCGTCGCGGCCGGTGACGCTCAGGTGGTGACGCCGATTTCCTTCTTGGGCCGGCCGCCACGCTTGCCGTTCTCGCGCGAGGCTTGCGCCCGCGCCTCCCGCCGAGTCCAGTCCAGGGGTCCAAGGAAGGCCTCGAGCAGGCCGGACACGGCGTAGTCGGCGTCGAGGCGAGGGAAGTGGAGCGTGCTGCCGACGCCTTCCACGGTCACGCCCATAAGGTCTTCCGCCGGAGCCTCGGCGAGGCCTTGCGTCCGTCGCGGATCGAACGAGAAATCCAGGCCCGTGTCGAGGCGCACGATCACCCGATGAGACCTGCGGTCAAAGCGCGCGGAGACCGCGCAGGGAAGGGGGCGGCGGCGCTTGCGGTTGACGCCTCTCTTGAAGGACGCCTCATCCAGCAGTTTGAACTCAGCCATGGATGTCGCTCCAGACCTTGCAGCATTCGTCGATGTTGGCGGCGACTTCCAGCCCGAGCTCGTTGAGGCGCTTCAACGTCCAATCACCCTCGGCGTCCCAGAATTCGATCGGGCCATCGGGGCAGTTGAGTTTGAAGCGAGCTTCGCAACCCTTGCCGAACGCATGCACGTGAGCGGGCGGATGATCATTGGAATTAACGGCCACCCTGTATCGGCGGTGACTCCTGAAGACCGTCGCCATCGCCGCTTGTCCCATAGAACCTAGATGATGTCTAGGTTCTTGCATTCAAGGCTCGTGCAGCGCTTGCGCCATGTCCCCCGCTCATCCCGGAGCAGGCCGGGATGCAGCCCGAGCCGCCGGCGCCGCATGGCGCGCACCGTCGCGGGCGCTAAGCTGTCGGACGAGTCGGGGATGCGATGACGCCTGCCGAGTTCGTCCGTAAGTGGAGCGACAGCGAGCTGCGCGAGCGGCAGGCCTCGCAGTCGCATTTCAACGACCTGTGCGCCATCCTGGGCGTGCCGACCCCCACGGAGGCTGACCCGAAGGGCGACCACTACTGCTTCGAACGCGGCGCGGAGAAGGTCGGCGGCGGCGACGGGTGGGCCGACGTCTGGCGGCGGCACTGCTTCGGCTGGGAGTACAAGGGCAAGCACCGGGACCTGAACGCGGCGCTGCGCCAGCTGCAGGCCTACGCCCTCGACCTGGAGAACCCGCCCTATCTGGTCGTCTCCGACATGGAGCGGATCGTCGTTCACACCAACTGGACGAACACCGTCTCCAGGAAGCTCGAGCTGTCGCTGGGCGATCTGCTCGACCCGGCGAAGCTGCACCTGCTGCGCGTCGTCTTCGACGGCTCGGAGGAGCTGAAGCCCCGGTTCAGCCCGCAGGAGCTGACCGCCAAGGCCGCCGAGCGGTTCGGCGAGCTCGGCCGCAGGCTGCAGGAGCGGCGGCACGATCCGCGCGCCGTGGCCCACTTCCTGAACCGCCTGGTGTTCTGCATGTTCGCCGAGGACGCGGGCCTGCTGCCGAAGGACCTGTTCACCCGCACGGTGAAGGCGGTCGCGCTCAAGCCCGCGGCGGCGCAGGCCCAGCTTCGCGAGCTGTTCGACCGCATGGCGCGGCCGGGCGACACCTTCTTCGGCGAGCACCTGATCCGCTGGTTCAACGGCGGCCTGTTCGAGGATGCGGCCACCCTGCCGCTGGAGACCCCCGACCTCAAGCTGATCGCCGACACCGCCGAGGAGCACGACTGGTCGGAGATCGACCCCTCGGTGTTCGGCAGCCTGTTCGAGCAGGCGCTCAAGGCCACCCGCGAGCGGCCGGCGCTGGGCGCCCACTACACCGACCGCGAGAAGATCCTGAAGATCGTCGAGCCGGCGATCGTCCGTCCGCTGGCTGCGGAGTGGCAGGCGGCGCTGGACGAGGTCCGCGCAGAGGTGGCGCGGATCGACGAGGCGGAGGCCGCGCGCAAGGCGGTGCACGAGCGCGCCGCCGTCCAGATGCGGGCCGATCCGGCCGCCGCCAAGGCCGACGAGCCGAAGCGCCGGCGCGAGCTGACCCAGATCGCCAGGCGCCGCGACGCCGCCTATGGCGCCGCCAGGGACCGGGTGCAGGCCTGGCTCGACCGGCTGGCGGCGTTCCGCGTGCTCGACCCGGCCTGCGGCTCCGGCAACTTCCTCTATGTCGCGCTGCACGAGCTGATGGACCTGGAGCAGCGGGCCATCGTCGACGCCGAGCGGCTGGGGCTCAGAGGTTTCCTGCCGCAGGTGGGGCTGCAGTGCGTGCGTGGCCTGGAGATCGACCGCTACGCCGCCGAGCTGGCCCGCCTCACGCTGTGGATCGGCTACCTGCAATGGACGCTGAAGAAGGCCACCCGGCCGCCGCCCGACCCGGTGCTCTCCACCCTCGACCAGATCGAGAACCGCGACGCCCTGCTGAACCCCGACGGCTCGGAGGCCGAGTGGCCGCCCGCCGACGCCATCATCGGAAATCCGCCGTTCCTGGGCGGCAAGCGGATGCGCGAGAACCTGGGCGATGCGGCCGTCGAGCGGCTGTTTTCCGCCTATCGCGGGCGGGTGCCGGCGGAGGCCGACCTCGTGGCCTACTGGGTGGAGAAGGCCTGGCGGGCGATCCAGGCCGGCCGCGCCGTGCGCGCGGGGCTGGTCACCACCAATTCGATCCGCGGCGGCGCGAACCGGCGGGTGCTCGATCCGATCTGCGACGCCGAGGCCATGTGGGAGGCCTGGGCGGACGAGCCGTGGGTGCTGGAAGGCGCGGCCGTGCGCGTCTCGATGCTGGGCTTCGGTGCGGGGTTCACCGAGCGGCGGATGGACGGCCGCGTGGCGGCGCAGATCAATTCGGACCTCACCTCGGCCGCCTTCGACCTGACCAAGGCGGCGCGCCTGAAGGAGAACGCCGGGGTCGCCTTCATGGGCGACACCAAAGGGGGCGCCTTCGACATTCCGGGCGAGCTCGCGCGCGAATGGCTGCGCCTGCCGCTCAATCCGAACGGCCGTCCGAACAGCGACGTGCTCAAGCCCTGGCGCAACGGCATGGACGTGACGCGGCGGCCGGCCGACAAGTGGATCATCGACTTCGGCTGGCAGATGAGCGAGGCGGAGGCGGCGCTCTACGAGGCGCCGTTCCGGCATCTGCTGCTTCACGTGAAGCCCGAGCGGGAGCGCAACAACCGCGAGGCCTACCGGCTCAACTGGTGGCGGCACGTGGAGCCGAGGCCGTCCATGTGGAATAAATTGGAAGGCCATCCGCGCTACCTTGCAACGCCGACTGTCTCCAAACATCGGTTCTTTGTGGGGTTGCCGACCGCTGTCTGTCCGGACCATCAGCTCATCGTGGTCGCTGACGATGGCGAGGTGATCTTCGGGGTCCTGCAGAGCCGGATGCATGAACTTTGGGCCATACGGCTGGGTACCTGGCTTGGGGCTGGAAACGACCCCCGCTACACACCTTCAACGACCTTCGAGACCTTCCCCTTCCCAGACGGCCTGACGCCCGACCTGCCGGCCGAGGCTTATGCAGCCGACCCTCGCGCCCAGGCCATCGCCGAAGCGGCCCGCAGGCTCGACGAGCTGCGGCAAGTCTGGCTGAACCCGCCGGACCTCGTGGTCCGCGAGCCCGAGGTGGTCGCGGGCTATCCCGAGCGCATCCGCCCGAAGGACGAAGCGGCGGCCAAGGCGCTGAAGGCGCGCACGCTGACCAATCTCTACAATGAGCGCCCGGCCTGGCTGGACATGGCGCACAGGACGCTCGATGCGGCCGTCGCCGCCGCCTACGGCTGGCCCGCGGACCTGGCCGACGAGGCGATCCTCGAACGCCTCTTCGCGCTCAACCAGCAGCGGGCCGCGGCGGGGCGGTAGGGCCGCCGCCCGCCCGTGAAACGCCCCCTCCTCTATCGAGGAGGAGGGCTATCGCCGATGCTCCCGGGGGCGCACCGATCGGGCCGCCATGCGTTCGGACCCCAGGGGTGGCCGGGAGGCCCGATCCATGTCGCATCGCAATCCGCGCACGCGGCTCGCCACCCACGAGGTCGTCAACCAGTCCGCGCCGCTGGAGGACGTGAACCTGTTCGCGGCCGACGAGATCCTGCGCTCGGCCTGCGCCTGGTCGGGCGCGGGGGCGCACGCCCCGCGGCTGCGGGCGTTCGGCGAGCGGGTCGGCTCGGCCGAGGCGCAGGCCTGGGGCGCGCAGGCCAACGCCGCCCCGCCGGCGCTGCGCGCGTTCGACCGGTTCGGCCGCCGGATCGACGAGGTGGAGTTCCACCCCGCCTACCACCGGCTGATGGCGCTGGGGCTGGAGGCCGGCGTCTCCGGAGCGGCCTGGACGACGCCCGCCTGCGGCCACGCGCTCCACGCCGCGCTGCTGTTCCTGATGGGCCAGGCCGACTACGGGGTCTGCTGCCCGATGTCGATGACCTACGCCGCCGTGCCGGCGCTGCGCGCCGAGCCTGCGCTCGCCGAGGCCTGGGTCCCGCGGGTCACCGCCGAGGCCTACGATCCGCGCGTCATCCCGGCGCCTGAGAAGCGGGCGGCGACGCTGGGCATGGCCATGACCGAGAAGCAGGGCGGCTCCGACGTGCGCGCCAACGCCACCCGCGCCGAGCCGCAGGCCGACGGCGGCTACCGGCTCGTGGGCCACAAGTGGTTCTGCTCGGCGCCGATGTCGGACGGCTTCCTGACCCTGGCCTATGCGGAGGGGGGCCTGACCTGCTTCCTCGCGCCGCGCTGGACGCCCGACGGCGAGCGCAATGCGATCGAGATCCAGCGCCTGAAGGACAAGCTCGGCGACCGCTCCAACGCCTCGGCGGAGATCGAGTACCGCGGCGCCTACGCCCGGCGGGTCGGGCCGGAGGGCCGCGGCGTGCGCACCATCATCGAGATGGTGCAGCTCACCCGCCTCGACTGCGTGATCGGCTCGGCGACCCAGATGCGCCAGGCGCTCAGCCTGGCGATCCGCCACGCGCAGGGCCGCGCCGCCTTCCAGCGCCGGCTGATCGACCAGCCGCTGATGCGCGCCGTGCTGGCCGACCTGGCGCTCGACGTCGAGGCCGCCACGGCGCTCGCCTTCCGCCTGGCCCGGGCGCTCGACCGCGCCGACGATCCCCGCGAGGCCGCGCTCGCCCGCATCGGCCTGCCGCTCGCCAAGTACCTGGTCACCAAGCGCGCCCCGGCCGTGGCCGCCGAGGCGCTGGAGTGCCTGGGGGGCGCGGGCTACGTCGAGGAGACGCCGATGGCGCGCATCTTCCGCCAGTCGCCGCTCAACGCGGTGTGGGAGGGCAGCGGCAACGTGATCGCCCTCGACCTGCTGCGCGCGCTGGCCCGCGAGCCGGACGCGCGCGAGGCGCTGGTGGGCGAGTTGCGGGAGGCCGCCGGCGGCGCGGCGGGCGCGGCGGCGGAGGCCGAGGCCCTGCTCTCCGGGAGCGTCCCCGAGGGCCAAGCCCGCCATGCCGTGGAGCGCCTGGCGCTCGGCCTCGCCTGGGCGGTCCTGGCCCGCCATGCGCCGGCCGCGGCGGCGGACGGCTTCGCCGCGCGGCGGCTGGACGCCCCCAGCCTGACGCTCGGGGCCGGCGGCCCGGCGATCGACGAGGACGCGCTCATCGCCCGCGCGACGCTCGCGACGTGAGCGGACCTCGCATGGCGTGTCCATGTCCCGGCTGCGACCAAATGCCCTAAGCGGTTCAGGCGCTTGGGTTTTCCATGCGGCGGGAGCTGCGGCGCGGGCGCCCTTGACACCGGCGTTCTGCGACGCCATCTCCGGCCTGCGGATTTAGCGCGCGTACGAAAGACATCGACCGGGCCGTCGCGCACTGCGGGCGCGCCCCTCATTCGAGCCGATGATGTCTCCCTCGTTGTGCGGGAATCCCCGTGTTCGCGGCCGCTCGCCGTCCTCGGGATGGCGGCGCGGGGCGAGGCCGTGCGTCGGCCCCCTGCGCCTGAAACGGACCCCGGACGACGGCGCGCGCGATCAGAACGGGAACATTTCGACGGAAGCGCGGGTCGTATCGTCGCGGCCCCTCATTTGTTGAGACGTCCTCACCACCTTCGGCCCGCGCCCTGAGCCCCGGCGCGCCCCGCCGAACCCGGAGATTTCGATGAGCACCACCACGGCCGAAGCGGAGACCCCGGAAACTCAGGGCGGCGACGGCCCCCTGCTCGATCTGACGGACGCCGCGGTCAAGAAGTTCATCAAGCAGGCCAAGGCCCGCGGCTACGTCACCATGGACGAGCTGAACAAGGTCCTGCCGTCCGAAGAGGTCACCTCCGAGGCGATCGAGGACACGCTGGCCATGCTCAGCGAGATGGGCGTCAACGTCGTGGAGTCCGAGGAGGACGCCGACGGCGGCGAGGTCGCGGTGCGCGAGGAGACCGCGCTGGTCGAGACGGCCAAGGAGCCGGCCTACGACCGCACCGACGATCCGGTGCGCATGTACCTGCGCGAGATGGGCTCGGTGGAGCTGCTCTCGCGTGAGGGCGAGATCGCCATCGCCAAGCGCATCGAGGCCGGCCGCGACACCATGATCCGCGGTCTGTGCGAGAGCGCGCTGACCTTCGAGGCGATCATGGTCTGGCGCGAGGAGCTGGCGTCGGGCCGCATCCTGCTGCGCGAGGTCATCGATCTGGAGCAGACCTACGGCGGCCAGGCCCAGGCCGACGGCGAGGTTGGCGCGGGCGAGGCCAACATGGCCGCCGCCGAGGAGCAGGAGGAGGCCGAGGCCGTCGAGGGCGCGCCGGAGGGCGAAAGCGAAGACGATTTCGACGACGGCGCGGGCCCCACCATCTCGGCCATGGAGGCCGAGCTGCGCGAGGGCGTCATGGCCGTGCTCGACGCCATCGCCGCGGAGTTCGAGAACTTCCGCCTGCTGCAGGAGAAGCTGGTCCTCCACAAGCTGAAGGGCGAGGATCTGCCGGAGGCCGACCGCAAGGCCTACAACGCGGCCACCACCGCGATCGTGCTTCACCTCAAGACCCTGAAGCTCAACAACAACCGCATCGAGGCCCTGGTCGAGCAGCTCTATGCGATCAACAAGCGCCTGATGGGCCTGGAAGGCCGCCTCCTGCGCCTGGCCGACAGTTACGGCATCAGCCGCTCGGAATTCCTGAAGGCCTACCTCGGCGCGGAGATGCGCCCCGACTGGAGCGGCCAGGTGAAGGCTCTGGGCGTCCGCTGGACCAAGTTCGCCGAGAACGACCACGGCCAGATCGCCGACATCCGCTCCGAGATCGGCGCGCTGGCGCAGGAGACCGGCGTCGCCATCGACGACTTCCGCCGCATCGTCCACACCGTGCAGAAGGGCGAACGCGAGGCCCGCCAGGCCAAGAAGGAGATGGTCGAGGCGAACCTGCGCCTGGTGATCTCCATCGCCAAGAAATACACCAACCGTGGCCTGCAGTTCCTGGACCTGATCCAGGAGGGCAACATCGGGCTGATGAAGGCGGTCGACAAGTTCGAGTACCGCCGCGGTTATAAGTTCAGCACCTACGCGACATGGTGGATCCGCCAGGCGATCACCCGCTCGATCGCCGACCAGGCGCGCACCATCCGCATCCCCGTGCACATGATCGAGACGATCAACAAGATCGTCCGCACCTCGCGCCAGATGCTGCACGAGATCGGCCGCGAGCCGACGCCCGAGGAGTTGGCCGAGAAGCTGGCCATGCCGCTCGAGAAGGTGCGCAAGGTGCTGAAGATCGCCAAGGAGCCGATCAGCCTGGAGACGCCGATCGGCGACGAGGAAGACAGCCACCTCGGCGATTTCATCCCCGACAACAACGCCATCCTGCCGATCGATGCGGCCATCCAGTCGAACCTGCGCGAGACCACCACGCGCGTGCTCGCCTCGCTGACCCCGCGCGAGGAACGGGTGCTGCGCATGCGCTTCGGCATCGGCATGAACACCGACCACACCCTGGAAGAGGTCGGCCAGCAGTTCTCGGTGACCCGCGAGCGCATCCGCCAGATCGAGGCCAAGGCGCTGCGCAAGCTCAAGCACCCCTCGCGCTCGCGCAAGCTCCGCAGCTTCCTCGACAGTTGACCGGCGGGCATCCGACGCTCAGCATCGCCGATGGCGGACGGCGAACTCACGGTTCGGCTCGATGATGCGACGCTGCGGCGCCTGCACGAAGCCGCGGCGGCCGCCGGCGAGCCGATAGAAGTCTATGCGGCGGAGGTGCTGGCGCGTTCGGCGGGCGATCGGGGATACGAAGAGGATCTCCGGCTGGTCGCCGAGTATCAGGCCTCCGGCGTCTCCCACTCGGTGGAAGAGGGCCTGGCTGGATTTGATGCTGCGGTGAAGGTGCGCCTGGCCGGCGAGCCTTGAGCTCTAGGGTCAGACTGTCTCCCCGGGCGCGTTCCTCGTCCGCTACGTCGTCCTCGCGGACGAGGTGTTCGTCATGAGGCTGCTGCACAGCCGCGAACACAGGTGAGCATGAACGTCCGCCCCGCCTGCGTCACCTGACGGCGTGTCCATGTGCGGCGATATTCGCTAGAGGGACGGCGATGGGCCTGCCCGCCGCCACGCCTGCGCCGCTGTTCTCGGCCATCTCGCCGGTGAACCCGAAGTTCGCCTTCGGCAGCGTCGGCGGCCGCTATGTGCTGCTGGCCTTCCTGCCGCCGCCCTCGCCCGAGCGCGACGCCGCCCTGGCGCAGATCGCCGCCCACCGCGACCGGCTCCGCGACGACGAGGTGCTGGCCTTCGGCGTGCTGCCCGACGAGGCGAGCTTCCGGCGCGTCGCCGACGCCGCCAACGGCCTGCGCTGGTTCGGCGACTGGAAGGGCGAGATCCGCCGGCTCTACGGCGCGGCCGGCGCGGACGGCCAGGTGCGGCCGGAGTGGGTGCTGATCGATCCGAGCCTCAGGATCCTGACCGGCGGTCCGCTGGCCGATATCGGCGCCGCGTTCGCGGCCCTGCGCGCCCTGGGCCCCGCCGAAGGCCACGCGGGCGCGCCCGTGCACGCCCCGGTGCTCATCGTTCCGCGCGTCCTGGAGCCGGGGTTCTGCCGCGAGCTGATCGCGCTCTATGACCAGATCGGCGGCACGCCCTCGGGCGTCATGCGCCAGATCGGCGGCAAGACCGTGGGCGTGCTGGACGACTTCAAGAGCCGCAGCGACGCCACCATCCCCGAGGGATCGCTGGTCGAAGGCCTGCGGAGCCGGATCGCCGCCCGCCTGGCGCCGGAGATCATGAAGGCCTTCCAGTTTCGGGTGACCCGCATCGAGCGGTTCATCGTGGCCTGCTACGACGCGCAGGACGGCGGCTATTTCCGGCCGCACCGCGACAACACCACGCCGGCGACGGCGCACCGCAAGTTCGCGGTCTCGATCAATCTCAACGCCGAGGAATTCGAAGGCGGCGACCTGCGGTTCCCGGAGTTCGGCTCCAGGACCTACCGGCCGCCCACCGGCGGGGCGGTGGTGTTCTCCTGCAGCCTGCTGCACGAGGCGACCCCGGTGACCCGCGGGCGGCGCTACGCGACGCTTCCGTTCCTCTACGACGAGGAGGGCGCGCGCATCCGCGCGGCGCACGCCTCGAGCCTGGCGGTCGGCGCGGCGCAGGCCTGAGCGCGCTATCGCCAGCCGTAGTTGAAGCTGACGCTGATCCGCTCGGAGCGGGCGGCGTTGGCCGGCGCCTCGTGCCGCAGCCAGCTTTCCCACATCAGGATCGTCCCCGGCTGCGGGCGCAGGTAGACGAAGCTCTGCTGGGCCTCCGGCGCGTCGGCGCGCTTCGGCGGGGCGGCCATCATCAGCGGCAGCCGCGGGTCCTCGATCTTCAGCGGCGAGGCGCCCGGCGGGACCCGCACATAGACCGTGCCCGAGATCACGCTGTGCGGATGGATGTGGCCGGAGTGCGCCGCGCCCGGCTTCAAGAGGTTCACCCAGAGGCTGTCCATCGCCAGCCGGCCCCGCCCCAGGTCGAAGGCGAGCGCCTCGGCGAAGGCGCGCGCGTGGCGGTCCAGCTTGCGCTTCAGCTCGGCGAACACGCTCGCCCGGCGCGGCAGGTCGTCCAGCGAGGCGTAGGAGGTGTAGCCGCCATAGCCGTGCGCCTTCGACCAGGCCTGGCCGGCCTTGTCCTCGGCCGCCAGCATCCGGCAGGCGGCCTCTAATTCGGCGTTGAAATTTTCGAACTCGCGCCCCGTGCTAAGCGAGGCTTCATAGACCGGAGTGGCGAATAGGGGGCGCAGCGCCATGCATCGGCGCTAGACGCCCGATCAGGGATTGTCAAAGCCGGCTCGGCTGGCGCTTGCCGCCGAGCTCCGCTAGAGCATTGAATCGATGAACGGCTCCGCCGGGGCATGAGGCGGAGGTTTGGGGGGACTGCGACGATGAAGAGGTTTGCGGCGGCCGTGGCGATCGCGGGCGTGATGGTGGCCGGCCAGGCGTTGGCGGCGCCCGCCAAGGGCAAGGCCCAGCAGGTCAGGCACACCACCCAGGCGCTGGCCTACCGGGCGCCGCGCGGGCCGGACAGGATCCACCCCGACCTCAACGGCGTCTGGCAGGTGATGAACACCGCCAACTGGAACATCGAGCCGCACGCCGCGAGCGCCGCCCTGCAGATGCGCCCGGGCCCGTTCGGGCCGGTGCCGGCCAAGGAGGTGCTGGCGCTGGGCGCGGTGGGCGCGGTGCCTGCGGGACTGGGCGTGGTGGAAGGCGGGACCATCCCCTACACGCCCGAAGCCAGGAAGACCCGCGACGCGAACCACGCCGACTGGATCCACAAGGATCCCGAGATCAAGTGCTACCTGCCGGGCGTGCCGCGGGCCAACTACATGAGCCTGCCCTTCCAGATCTTCCAGTCCGACAAGCAGATGCTCATCGCCTACGAGTACGCAGGCGCGGTGCGCAACATCCTGTTCAAGGACCCGGGCCCGGCGCCGGTGGATTCCTGGATGGGCCAGTCGGTGGCGCACTGGGAAGGCGACACCCTGGTGATCGTGGTCACCGGCCAGAACGACTCCACCTGGTTCGACCGCGCCGGCAACTTCCATTCCGCCGACATGAAGGTGGTCGAGCGCTGGACGCCGACCAGCCCGCTCACCCTGCGCTACGAGGCGGAGATCACCGATCCGGCGACCTTCACGCGGCCGTGGAAGATCAGCATGAACCTCTACAAGCACGTCGGCGAGGACGCGCGGCTCAACCAGTTCAAGTGCGTCGAGTTCGTGGAGGAGCTGATGTACGGCCACCTGCGGAAGAACCCGCTGCCCTGATCGGCCGCATGTACCTTAGGGAAGCCATGATGTAGGAAGACCCGCGTCATGCGGGCCATTAGCCCAACCCACGGCCGCGAGCTCTCGGGCCCCGGCTGAGACCGTAGAAGACCCAAGCATCGGCGCTGGAGGCGCATAATGAATTCTCGTCGCTTTATTGTTCCCACGATGATCGGCGCCGGCCTGCTGGCCGCGGCGACCCTGGGCGTCGGCCAGGCGTCCGCCCACCACGCCTTTTCCGCCGAATTCGACGGCAAGGCCCCGGTCCTGTTGCGCGGCAAGGTGACCAAGGTGGAGTGGATCAATCCGCACGCCTGGGTGCACCTGAACGCGGTCGGCCCCGATGGCCAGATGCACGAGTGGATGGTCGAGGGCGGCACGCCCAACACCCTGCTGCGCGCCGGGATCGACCGGAACACGCTGAAGCCGGGCACCGAGATCATCGTGCGCGGCTACCAGTCCAAGGACCACTCCTGCACGCCGATCTGCAAGGCGAACGGCCGCGACGTGACCTTCCCGGACGGCCGCAAGGTGTTCATGGGCTCCTCGGGAACCGGCGCGCCGAAGGACGGTTCCGATCCGACCGAGAAGTAGTCTCTGGCGGGAGGCCTGCGCGGCCTCCCGGTCCGTTCAGGGCGCCTTCAGCGCCCGCGCGCCGAGCCCCACCCCGATCAGCGACAGGAGCGCCAGCGCGGCGCTCGCGCCGAACGTCGCCTGCGGCCCCACGCGGTCCCAGAGCGCGCCGGCGATCAGGCTCGCGGCCAGCGCGGCCACGCCGGTCACCAGGTTCAGCGCGCCGAACCCCGTCCCCCTGAGGTCGGCCGGCGCGGTGTCGGCGACCAGCGCGCTCAGCAGGCCCTGGGTGAAGCCCATGTGCAGGCCCCAGAGGACGAGACCGGCCGCGACCCAGACAAGCGTGCCGGCGGCGGCGAGGGTCAGGTCCGCGGCGATCAGCAGGGCGATGCCGGCCAGGAACACGCCGCGCCGTCCGAGCCGGTCGGAGAGCGCGCCGGCGGGGTAGGCCGAGAGCGCGTAGACCAGGTTCATCACCACCAGCACCAGCGGCGCGTAGGCCTCGCCCAGGCCGTCGCTCCGCGCCCGAAGGATCAGGAAGGCCTCGCTGAACCGGGCCAGCGAGAACACCGCGGCGATCGCCGCCACGATCCAGAACCGGGTCCCCAGGCGCCTGAGCTCCGACGGCCTCAGCGGAAAGCGCGCCGCGCCCTTCGCACGCGCGACCTTCGGCTCGCGTACGGCGAAGACGATCAGCGCCGTCGAGAGCACGGCCGGCAGGACGGCCCACCAGAAGACCAGCCGGAAATCGTTGCGGCTCGCCAGCATCAGCAGCACGGCGAGCCCTGGCCCCAGGAAGGCCCCCACCGTGTCCAGCGCCTGGCGCAGGCCGAAGCTCGCCCCCCTGAGCTTCTCCGGGGCGATATCGGCGATCAGGGCGTCGCGCGGGGCGCCGCGGACGCCCTTGCCGATGCGGTCGATGAACCGGGCGGCGACCACCCAGCCGAGGCTGTTCGCGAGCGGAAAGATCGGCTTGCTCGCCGCCGCCAGGCCGTAGCCCAGCGCCGCCAGCAGCTTGCGCTTGCCGAGCCAGTCGGAGAGCACGCCGGAGAAGATGCGGGTGATCAGCGCCGTCGATTCCGCCACGCCCTCGATCGCGCCCACCGCCAGCGCCGACGCGCCCATGACGCCCACCAGATAGACCGGCAGCAGGCCATGGATCATCTCCGAGGAGACGTCCATCAGCAGCGAGACGAAGCCCAGCGCCCAGATCCCCGACGGGATCTGCCGCAGCACCCGCTCCCGCCGCATGGCGGTCTCGGTCATCGCCGGTCTCCCTCCGCTCGACGGGACTCTCGCGATCGTCTATCCGAGCGAGGGGAGGGGTCCAAGCGGTGTTGACCTATCTCTGGATCGCGCTCGGAGGCGCGCTGGGCAGCATGGCGCGCTACGCCTGCTCGAGCGCGGCCGCGCATGCGTTCGGCGAGACCTTTCCGTGGGGGACGCTGCTGGTCAACGTCGCGGGCTCCTTCGTGATCGGCGCCTTCGCAACGCTCACCGGCCCCGACGGCCGCTGGCTGATGCCCCCGGACGCGCGGCTGTTCGTGACCATCGGGGTCTGCGGCGGCTACACCACGTTCTCGAGCTTCAGCCTGCAGACGCTGAACCTCATCCGCGGCGGCGAGTTCACCGCCGCCGTCGGCAACATCGCCGGCTCGTTCGTGCTGTGCCTCGCCGGCGTCTGGCTCGGCTATGTGACCGGCGCGCTGATCAACCAGCTCAAGGGAGCCTGAGGCCATGCCCGTCCGCCATGACGCGGTGCTCCTGCGCATCTTCATCGGCGAGCGCGAGCGGCACCGGCATCATCCGCTCTACGAGGCGATCGTGCGGGCGGCGCGCGAGGCCGGTCTGGCCGGCGCGACGGTGCTGCGCGGCATGATGGGCTATGGGAGCTCGGGCCGGATCGAGAGCGCCAAGATCCTCGACCTCTCCGACGACCTGCCGGTGGTCGTGGAGATCGTCGACGCCGCCGCGCGCATCGAGGCCTTCTTGCCCACCCTGGAGGCCATGATCGGCTCGGGGCTGGCCACCACCGAGCGGGTGCAGGTCCTGCGCTACGGCGCCTCGGACGAGGCCTGATCGAACCCGCAGCTTCCCGCGGAATGGCGCTTGCGAAACCGATCGGCTATGAGACCTCCCACAAGCCGACTCCTGGGCGTCATTGATTTCAATAAGGAAATATTGGGGGATTCGTTGATCAACCAGTTCTTGACTTGGCTACAGCACGGGCTCGGCAAGGGCTCGGGCGACGCGGCCCAGTCGTGGAGCGAAGCGCTGCTGGGCTCGCTGAACTTCTGGGGCATCCTGGAAGGGACCCACCTGCTGGCGCTGATGCTGTTCGCCGGCACCATCTTCGTCGTCGACCTGCGGCTGCTGGGCGCCACCTTCCGGAAAACCCCGGTGTCCGTGGTGAGCGATCGCGTGCTGCCGCTGACCATCGCGGGGTTCCTGATCCTGCTCGCGACCGGGCTCGCCCTGTTCTACGCCAAGCCCATGTTTTATTACCACAATCTGTGGTTCCGGGCGAAGATGATCTTCCTCGTCCTGGCGATGATCAACATCGCGGTCTTCCACTCGCAGGTTCAGCGCGGCCAGTCGGCATGGGACAACGCGCCCACCCCGCCCGGCGCGGCGCGGACCTCGGCGATCATCTCGCTCGTCTCCTGGTTCCTGGTGATCGGATTGGGCCGCTTCATCCCATATGACTGGTTCGAATGCGGCAAGCCGATCCCGCACTGGGCCAACGTGCTGCAGGACTGCAAGACCTCCGAAAAGGGCGCCTACGAGAAGTCCGCCCAGATCGCGATCAAGGGCGCCCGCTCATGACCAAGATCAATTTCGAGCTCTTCTTCCCCGCGCTCCGCCCCTGGGTGATGAACCTGGTCAACGTCTGGCCGGCCTACATCGTCAAGCCGCAGTATGCGAACTGGGAGGTGCTGCACATCGTCTCCCTCACGCTTCTGGGCGGGACGGCGATCCTGATGAACCTGCGCCTGATCGGGCGGGGCATCACCGAGGAGCCGCCTTCCGAGATCTACCGAAATCTCCGGCGATGGCAGGACCTGGGCATTGTCGGGATCGTGGTCTCCGGCGTGCTGATCGGCATGGCCAACGCCGAGAAGCTCTACGACTCCACGGCGTTTGTGGTGAAGATGTGCGCCCTGGCCGGCGGTGTCGTCCTGACCTATGGCGCGAGCCGGCCGGTGGCGCGCGCGGATGGCGCGGTCTCCACCTCCGCCAAGCTGTGGTTCGTCGTGGGCGGGCTCATCTGGCTCGCCGGCCTGCTGGTCTTCGCCACCGGCACGCTGATCAACGTCGGTCTCTACCACGTGATCACGGCGGCCGCCCTGATCGTGCTGATCGCGGCGCAGGCGCGGCTCCGGTGGATATATCTCATTGGCCTGCTGGTCATCGTCGCCGTCCACCAGTGGGTCACGCACGTGACCTACGGCGACCCCTTCGACCTGAAGCATCTGGATCCGGTGAACAAGGTGTTCACCTGGATCTATGTCGTCTGGATCGCCGGCGCGGCGCTGACGCAGACCTACGTCGCGGCCAGGAACAAGGCGACGCCGGCGCTCGCCAAGCTGATCGCCTGGTCGACCATTCTGGTCTGGGTCACCGGAGCCGCCGCGGGACGCTGGATCGCCTTCGAGTGAGCTGCGCGGCGAAGCGGAAGCTCCGGTCCGTCAGCTTCCCTTCTGGACCTCGAGAAGCGAACGCCACATCTCGTCGGCGACCTTCACGACGTCCAGGCTGGCGGTGAACTGTTCCCGGGCCTGGATCTGCTCGACCATCTCCTGGGCCGGATCGACGCTTGCGTCCTCGCCCATGCGCGCGGTCCGGGCGGCCGAGGCCGCGAAGCGCTGCTCGGCGGCGAACATGCCGTAGCGGGCGACCGTGATCGGATCCATGCGACCCTCGCTTTCGGCGGCCAGCCTAAGCCGGCGCGGTTAAGCCACCGGAAGCAAGCGTGGTGAACGCGCCGCTCATCTTGCGATTGCAATGCAGCGAGGTTGGCCGTCGTGCGCTATTTTGGGGCGGAGAGGGACGCGAGGAGATCAACCATGCGCATCAGCACCGCGCTCCTGGGCCTGACGGCCGGCGTCTTCGCCGGCGCGGCGGCCGCCCAGCCCGTGACCGAAAGCCCGCCGTCCACCGCCGTCATCTGCGTCGACGTCGCCGGGCGCACGCTGCCCGTGCGCTGCCGCGCCCAGGCAAGCCGGGTCAACCAGTCGTACGACATCTGCCAGTGCCTGTCGGGCGGCCAGCGGGTGATCGCCTCGGTCTGCCCCGATGGCGTCAGTCCGCCGGGCGACAGCGCCGCCCTCGAGCAGGCGCGGCGCGCGGCGATCCAGCACGGCAGCATCGTCGGCGCCACGTTCCGCGGCCAGCCGATGTGCGTCGCCCCGCGCCAGTCGCGGGCCGGCGGCTGACGCTCAGCCCGCGCCGCGCCGGGAGCCCGGCTATTCGCCGAGCGCGGCGTAGGTGAGCTTCTGGAAGATCGGCAGGGCCGCGCGGCCGCCCATCCGCTGCCCGGTGGCGAGCTGCGAGACGGCCTCCGGCTCCAGCGGCATGGAGTTCTGGATCAGGTAGATCATCACCAGGTCCTGCGCCGGGTCGGCCTGCCACCAGGTGCCGAACGCGCCCGGCCAGCCGAAGCTGCCCTTCGAGCCCGCGCCCATGAACTCGAGCTTCTCCGGCTCCATGATCGTCGACAGGCCGAGCCCGAACCCCTGCGCCGCCCAGAACGGCAGGCCCATGAACGGGATCGCCCGCTGCGCCGGCGTGAGCCGGTTGGTGGTCATCAGCCCGACGGTCTCGGGCTTCAGCAGGCGCACGCCGTCCGCCTCGCCCTTGCCGAGCAGCATGCGGGCGAACTTGAGGTAGTCGTCGGCCGTGGAGATCAGCCCGCCGCCGCCGCCTTCGAAGGCCGGGCGCTCGTCGCCCATCGGCAGGGAGACGTCCTCCAGAGGTCCGCCCTCCGGCGGCGCCTTGTAGAGCTTCGCCATCCGGCCGCGCTTCTCGGCGGGCTGCCAGAAGTCGGTGTCGACCATGCCCAGCGGCGCGAAGATTCGCGCGCGGAGCACCTCACCCAGCGACTTGCCCTCGATCCGCGCCACCAGGAATCCCAGCACGTCGGTCGCGTGGCTGTAGTGGAAGCGCTCGCCCGGGGGGTAGCTGAGCGGCAGCGCGCCCAGCGCCTGCAGCCAGGCCTCGGGGGTCATGCGGTTGACCAGCGGCGAGCCCAGCTTCGCCTCGTGGGCATGGGCGATCGGGCCGATCGAGGTGAAGCCGTAGGCCAGCCCCGCCCGGTGGGTCATCAGGTCCTCGACGGTGATCTCGCGCGGGGCCGGATGGGTCTTGTTGAGCGGCCCGGTCGGATCGTCGAGCACCTGCATCTCGGCGAGCTCCGGCAGCCAGCGGCTCACCGGATCCTCCAGGCGCAGCTTACCCTCCTCCATCAGCATCATGGCCGCGACCGAGGTCACCGGCTTGGTCATGGAGGCGATGCGGAACAAGGTGTCTCGCGTCATCGGCGCCTTGGCCGCGATGTCGCGCAGCCCCAGCGTGTTGAGCTGGGCGATCTCGCCCTTGCGCCAGATCAGCGTCACGAACCCGGAGAGGTCGCCCGCATCCACGATCCCCTGCAGCATCGGCGGGACCTGCGCCAGCTTCTCGGCGGAGAAACCGCCCGCCTGTTCGTCGCCGTACATCGCCCTGCTGCTCCCGCGTTGCGCCTTACCCGTGTTCACCTGGCATTGCGCAAGCTGACGCAGGGCGCGTCAAGGGCTGCTATTGGCGGGTCGGCGCCTCATAGGTGGCGGCCATCTCGCCCTTGGCGATGGTGTGGCCCTTGAGGGCGTTCAGCAGCTCCTCGAGCGGGGTGTCCTCGTCCATCGGCAGGAAGTCGTCGAGCGCGAAGACCTGGAAGAAGTAGTGGTGCAGCCCGTGGCCGGCCGGCGGCCTGGGTCCGAACCAGCCGTAGGAGCCGTTGTCGTTCTTGCCCTGGATGGCGGCCTGCGGCGTGACCGGCCGCGCCGCGTTGGGGATGCCCTGCGGCAAGGCGGTGATGCCGCCCTCGATGTTCCAGATCATCCAGTGCAGGAACGGCTGCTCCCTGGGCGCGTCAGGATCCTCCACGACGACCGCCCAGGCCTTCACGTCGGGGACGTTGGTCCACTGCAGGGGCGGGGAGATGTTGTCGTGGTAGGCCGAATACTGGTCGGCCAGGCGGCCGTCCGGCCGTTGCGCCGGGCAGGTCACGACCACCCCCGTCTCGAGGATCGGGTCGACCTTCATGATGGTGATGGATTCCCCGGAATGCTCGGGCATGGCGCGTCTCCGATCGGGCCCCCACGCGCCCTAACCGGCGGGGCCGCGGATGGTTTCGCCGCCGCGCCCGGCCGCGACATCCTGCGGCGCGGCGTTGAACCCGGCCGCCGCGGTGCGTATATCCCCGCCCGGCCGCCGGGGGCGGCGTCGGAGGGTCTGCGCGCGATGTTCGTCACTCTGCTCAAGGCCAAGCTGCACCGGGCCACGGTGACCCAGGCGGACCTCGACTACGAAGGCTCGATCGCCATCGACCGCGACCTGCTGGAGGCCTCCGGCATCCTGCCGCACGAACAGGTGGACGTGCTCAACGTCACCAACGGCGCGCGCTTCACCACCTACGCCATCGAGGCGCCGCGCGGCTCGCGGGTGATCGGCGTCAACGGCGCGGCCGCGCGCCGGGTGCAGAAGGGCGACAAGGTGATCATCGTCGCCTACGGGCTGATGCCCGCCGAGCAGGCTCGCAACTACGCCCCGAGCGTCGTGCTGCTGGGCGACGGCAACGAGATCAAGCAGGCGGCCTGATGCGCCGGACCCTCGTCCTGGGGGTGATCGGCCTGACGCTCAGCGCCTGCGCGCCGGGCGCGCCGAAGGGCGTCGACAAGGACAAGCTCGACGATGCGGTCTCCCAGGCGATCGGCGATCCGGCCACCTGCGTGCTGATCGCCGAGCAGGCGAGCGGCAAGATCGTCTACCGCTACAACACCGCCACCGTCTGCGCCCGCACGCTGCCCTCCTGCGAGGGCCCGGGCGCGCGCACCGTCAAGGACCTGCTGGAGGCGACCCGCAAGGACGGCAAGCCGCGCCGGCTGAGCTGCTCCTCGAGCGCCGACGCCTCGCGCGGCGTGGGCTGGGCCTCGGGCCCGATCCCCGGCAAGGGCCTGGTCTATGCGGCGGTCATGGAGGGCAAGCGCAGCTTCCCCGGCATGATGATGGCCGACCGCCTGGAAAGCGGCTTCCAGGACGTGGGGCTCTAGGCCGCCGTCCTCAGCGGCCGAGCTCGAACATCCCGGCCACGCTCACCCGCACCTCCAGCTCGCCGGGCGAGACTGGGGTGACGGGCGCGGCCTGCAGGCGAGCCCGCGCCATGGGGAGGGGGACCGGCGGGGCGGAGGCCTCCCCCTCGCTCAGGCTCACCAGCCGCACGATGCGATAGCCGGTCGCCCGCGCATAGAGCTCCGCCTTGGCCTGCAGCGCCTTCACCGCCGCCAGCCGCGCCGCGTCCTCGGCGGGGGTGCGGTCGGCGAGGTCGAAGCTGACCCCGCCCGCCTCGTTGCCGCCCGCCGCCACCGCCGCATCGAGGATCGCGCCCAGCTTGCCCAGGTCGCGGACGGTGACGATCACCTGGTTCGCGGCCTGGTAGCCGGTGAGCCGCGGCGCCGCGCCCTGCTCGTAGGCGTACTGCGGGCTGACGGAGATCTGGGCGGTGCGGACGTCGCGCTCGGCGACGCCGGCCTTGCGCACGGCGGCCATCACCCGGCCCATCTGCGCGGCGTCGACCCGCATCGCCTCGGCGGCCGTGGCCGCCTGGTCGGTGACGCCCAGGCTGATCCTGGCCAGGTCCGGCGCAACCTTCGTCTCGCCCTCCGCCGAGAGGCTGAGCGTGGTGGCCCGGAACATCGCCTCGGCGTCCGAGGCGGCGGTTTGGGCGAGCGCCGGCGGCGCGGCGGCGGCGATGAGCGCGCCGAGCGCGCCAGCACAGATCATGGCCCTCATGGGCGGTCTCCTTGGAAAGCTTGGCCGACAAGCTCGCGCGGCGCGCCTGAACGTAAGCTTTAAGCCGCCCCCCGGCGCATGCTAACCGCCGGGAGCGCCGACGCTGCGGGGGCCCGTAGCTCAATGGTTAGAGCCGGCCGCTCATAACGGTCTGGTTGCAGGTTCGAGTCCTGCCGGGCCCACCAGCGACGCCTTAGAGGGTTGTTTCCTTACAACTCTCTGACGAGAAACAGCTTCTCAGATCGGCCTGTGACACATTACCGTGGCACAATGGGCGACATCGAGTTGGCGAGATATCCTGGTCTCCACCTGCGCGGCAGCACCTACTATGTGCGGAAGCGGGTTCCTGTGGACCTCGAACACATCGAGAAGCGCGAACAAATTCGCCTCAGCCTCGACACATCGGACATCCATCACATCTGGTGTCGATATGCCGGCGGCACTCTGCAAGATCGACCACGCTACAATAGCAATCGCACCTTCTTCCCGTTCCCATTTCCGACCGCGGACGACGCGCGCAGAACGGCTATTCGCGACCTTGGGCAGGAACTGGATACGCTCCGCAGGGATGTGCTCAGCCGAGAGGACGACTTGACCATGACCGGGCTCTACAACGTGCGCGAAAAGCTAGTGCGCGGAGAGCCTCTTACGGATCGCGAACGGGATGCCCATGATCGTGGATGTGTCGGGATCATCCACGAGCTTCATAATCGTCTCGATCAGGCAGTCGCTGCGGCTTACGGCTGGACCGCGTTAGACGACGAACGAACCGTCCTGGAACGGCTGATAGCTTTGAACTTGGAACGGCAGGCGGAGGAGCGCGCACGGGACGTGAAGTGGCTCCGTCCCGAGTTCCAAATCGCGGCAGGTGCCCCCGTCGCCCTGGATGCACAGATCGAGGCTGACCTTCAGGTTGAAACCAGCTTGCCAGAACTGCCAGCGAGCCCCGCCGAACTCGCATCGTCGTTGCTAGAGGCCCTGCGCAGCGAAGGGCGTCCGGTCGATGCAAGCGCGCTTGCTCGGCACTACTCCGGCCGGCTGGGAAAGCGAGCGCGCGACCGCATCGAACATACGCTGGCGGTGCTGTCCGTTGCTGGCTCGGTGCAGCGCACCAGAGCGGGTTGGTTTGCCCCTCGCCGAGCCGCATAATGTGGTCCGGCATTTGTGTCGTCGAAAATGTCTGCGGGTTCGCTGTGAAGCGGCGCTAGTTCATTATTTGAGGGGGCAGCCGCCCTCTATCGGGGTGGCTCAAGGAAGGCTTTCGCAGCGATTGACCGGCGCGGTCGCATAGCCCTCAATATCAGAGCGCTTGTAGGGGGCGGCCATAGTGAGAATTTCTGCGTGGGCTGGCTTGCATAACCGGCAGGCCGAACTCGATTTCGTAGACATAGATACGGATTGTGACACTCGTCTATTCGTTGATCCCTATGCAATCGACATTCGCGGCGATGCGTGGTCCTCGGAGTGCAGCCGACACCTCAGATCGTTCTTTAGCGCCCTGATCAATGCTCTTCGGCAGGGGCAAGACGCCCGCGCCGAACATCTCGCCTCACACCTGCATGAGATGGGCGAAACCTACCTCGGCATGTCGAGCGGCACGCCACGCGGGCGTGGGATTGGACGCGAGCAGGCGCTTCAAATTCTCGATGCGCTCAGGAATAGCCGGGCTGTCCAAACCGGATTGCTCTCAGAGTTGGCCGAGGCCGAGTTGTTCATTGAAGGGATCGGATCGGACAAAATCTCGGACCTTACTTCCAACATCTTGCGAGGCCCGTTCCTAGAATACACGCGCGCTCAAGCAAACCTTTGGGGAATGCCGTTGGAGCGAAATATTGCGCTGGCTCCAATCTGGGACCCGAACCGAGAGGATTGGGTCCAGGGGCCACGCGAAACTCTCATGGTAGAGGGTCATCCGGTGATCCTCGTTCCGAAGTTTTCGGTGCGAAGGGTACTAACCCTGAACTCCCAAGAGTTCTACAACAACCACATGGTGACCTACCTTCAGCAGGAATATCAAAGGGCAGGGCAAGCCCTTGTTTCAGTCTTGAGATCGGGCGAGCGGAAGGTCTACAAGAAGGATGTCAAAGAGCACCATCCCAAATCGAAGCCGGCCTTGGCGGAGTTCGCCGAAGAGCACCCCGACGTACTTGCTCTCTACAAGCGGATTGCCGGTGCGAAGGGCGCGCTTGAGGCCGAGGACTTTGAGAAGCAGTTCGATGAAGCTGAGTATGCCGAGCAGCTATGTGAGGCACTGAGCCAAATCCCGCCGGGGAACGCTCATGCGAGCGAGTACCACGCCTTCTGCGTCGGCGCGCTCACCTTCCTTTTCTTCCCAGACCTTATCCGGCCGGTGAAGGAGCGCGAGATCGACCAGGGTCGCAAGCGCATCGATATCGCCTACACCAACGCAGCGCGAGATGGGTTTTTCGACATGGCGCTGCGGTCGCCGCAAATGCGAGCAATCGAGATACCGGTTGAGTGCAAGAACTATCGTCAGGACATTGCCAACCCCGAACTCGACCAGCTTACGGGGAGGTTCTCCCACGTCAGGGGCTTCCTGGGCCTGTTGTGCTGCCGATCATTTGACGACAAAGCGCGCTTCGTTGAGCGTTGCAAAGACGCCGCGTCTCATCGCGGGCACTACGTCATCGTGTTGGACGACGATGATCTTAGAACGATGCTGCGCAATGTTAGTCGGGAGCGTAGGCCGGACAATGATGCGTTCCTTAGACGTCGGCACGCGGAGGTGATCGCGTAGAGGGCTGCGGCGGGGTCGTTGTGCGCCGTGGCCCTAAGCGCGATAGAGTTCGAGGCTTCCCGTCTGTGACACAACCATGTACCACATTGGGCGTGTGATGGATGTCTAAGTAGCTGTTTTTGTTCGCAGGTTGTCAGGTGTGGCCAAGCTCCTGCCGGGCCCACCAGCGGGGTTTCCGCCGGCGTCCGCTGACGCCATGCGCTTCCGCAAGACACAGCGCGTGGCGGGGCGCCTGAATTCCGCGGCGCGGAATGACGGGAGTTTCCGCCTGCGGCCGGACGGCCCCGTCCGCTACCCTGGCTGCCGTTCAGGAAGCTGGCGACGACTGCGGTGCAGGCTCGCCGGAGCATCTTCGCCGCCTTGGCGAAGGGTCGGCGGGTGGCTCCCTCCGCCCAGAACGTGTCTCCGGCGGCTTGCGCCCCGATGCGGCCGGCGGCCGCGCGAACGTCGCGGCGACCGGCTCCGGGTTCGGAGACTGGGAAGGGGGAGGCAGATGGTGCGGAATGCTCTTTTCGCCTGCGCTTCGGTGCTGGCGCTGGCGACGATCGGCGGGGCGACGGAGGCGAAGGCCCAGACGGCCGCGGCCCGGCTCGCGCCTCAGGACGCCACCGAGGTCGGCGAGGTCATCGTGACCGCGCGCAAGCGCAACGAGCGCCTGCGCGACGTGCCGGTGTCCGCCAGCGTGGTGGAAGGCTCGGAAATCGCCCAGCGCGGCGGGTTGCAGGGGGTGAAGGACCTGGTCACCTCCCTGCCGAGCGTGGCGTTCGGCGACACCAGCACGCCGCTCACCTCCGAGATCTCGATTCGCGGCTCGGGCACCAGCCGCGGCACCAGCGCCGAGAGCGGCGTCGGCCTGTATCGCGACGGGGCCTACGTGGGCGGCGGCGCCCAGGGCGGGCGCACCTTCAGCCGCTTCGACCTGTTCGACGTGAGCCAGATCGAGGTGCTGCGCGGCACCCAGGGCGCGCTCTACGGCCGCGACGCGGTGGGCGGGGCGATCAATGTGATCACGGCGCGGCCGACCCCCACCTCCTCGGGCTATCTGAGTGCGAAATCGGGCAATGTCGGCCTGACCGAGTTCGAGGGCGTGCTGAACCAGCCGCTCACCGAGCACCTGTCGTTCCGGTTCAGCGCCGACGACATGAAGCAGGCCAAGGGGTTCTACTTCAATCCGGACCTCGACAAGTACATCGACGCCCAGTCGACCTACGCCTACCGGGCGCAGCTGCGCTACGACAACGGGCCGTTCGACGCCAACCTGATGTTCGAGCACGCCAAGAACAAGTATCCGGCGCTCAACCTGCAACTCTGGGTCCAGCCGAACCCGTCGGAGCCCAGAGGCATCTTCATCGAGCCGATGTTCGAGCGGCCGCACAATTTCGAGGACTCCGACACCGATCAGGTGAACGACGTCGAGTTCGCTTCGCATTACCAGTTCGGTTTCGGGACGCTGACCTGGATCAGCCTGTGGCGCGAACGCAAGGACCTGCAGCAGTTCGACAACGACATCATCGATCCGGGGCTGCTGGCGCAGATCCGCGCCGCCGGCCTGCTCGCGCCCGGCGTCTCGCTGGAGACCAACGGTACCCAGCAGAACCACGGCAGGACGCGCAGCTTCAACCAGGAGCTGTATATGACCGGCGACTTCGGGACGCGCTGGAAGTGGCTGCTCGGCGCCGAGTACCTGCACCTGCAGGACGGGGACACCATCACCACGACGCGCACGCCCACCAAGGCCAACCCCTCGACCGGGACCGTGTCGATATCCGCTCAGACCCTCGACTCCTGGGCCACCTACGGCAGCCTGGAGTATGACTTCACCGACCAGCTCAGCGTGACGGGCGAGCTGCGCTACACCAAGGACGAGAAGCACTTCGACGCCAATCAGTTCAGCAACCCCGGCCTGGTCGCCGTGGCGGGCAAGCTGGTGGACGCCAGCTTCAACCCCGACAATCTGTCCTACGAGCTCACCGGGGCCTACAAGGTCTCCCCGGAATGGATGGCTTACGCCAAGGTGGGCACGGGCTTCAGGGCCGGCGGCTTCAACAGCAATCTCGGCAACCCGCTGCAGCCGATCCCGATCCCGGTCAGCTACGGCAACGAGGAGACGACCACCTACGAGGTCGGCGCCAAGGGCAATCCGGTGCGCCAGATCTACCTGACCGCCGCCGCCTACTGGACCGACGTATCCAACCTGATCATCCAGACCGACAATGGCTGCAAGGCGACCAATCCGGCCTGTCCCGTCGCCGCGACCCCGTTCGCGACCAACGGCGGCGAGGCGCAACTCTGGGGGTTCGAGGCGGAGGCGACGATCAATCTGCCGATCGCCGGCGGCGACCTCACCGCCACGGTCGGCGGCTCGCGCCAGAGCGGCAAGATCACCAGCGGCGAATTCAGCGGCGACCTGCCGCCGCAGCTTCCGAAGTGGCTGGCCTCGGCCAACGTCAACTACAGCCATCCGCTCCCGGCCGGCGCCGTCGGGTTCGCGAACCTGCTCTATTCGGCGCGCTGGGGCGGGGTTCAGGAGATCGAGCAGACGCCTGAGCTGCACGATTATCAGATCGTCAACCTGCGGGCCGGCGTGCGTCGCGACCACATCGAAGCGGCGCTGTTCGCCAACAACCTGTTCGACGTGACCTATCTGACCTTCGAGGCCACCAGCGCGCGACGCTGGAGCGAGCCCAGGACCTATGGCGCGCAGATCAGCTACCGCTGGTGATCTCCGCGAGCTGACCGCGTCAGCGGGGTTCGGGCCGGCATCCGGCCCGAGCCCTGCAATCGGCGCCGCTCACGACCCGGCGTGGAAGCCGGCGGGGGTGAACCAGATGGGCGAAGACCAGGCGCGCTCCTGGATGGTGGCCGGCGCGCGCTTCGGGATCGGCAGGCCATTCCGCAGCGCGACGAGGGTGGTCCAGCGAGGCGTGGGGATCTCGAGCGCCCGGGCGTAGTAGACGGCCGGGACCTCGGGGTCGAAGTCGGGATCCTGCCACACGCGGATCAGCGACGCCGCGCCGATGGCGTTGGTGTACTTGCCGGTCTTCAGGTCGACGGTGTTCCCCACCGGCGGGGCGTGGCCCCTGGCGTCGGGCTTGCGGCCGCCGGAGAGCGCCACGTCGTAGACCTTCTCCTTGTAGCCGCCATGGTCGAGCCAGACCTTGATCACCTGGATGCGGTCGAGGTTGGCCCCGTCCGGATCCTTGATCGCCTGCAGCACGAAGCGGGGCGCGCCGGCGCGGGCGGGCTTGGCCGGCAGGTCCGAGCCCATCGGCACGCCTTGCGCGTAGGCCTGCGACACCCAGCCCGCCTTGCGCACCAAGACGGGATCGAAGCCCCAGCCGCCGAACATCCGAAGCCGGATGCGGGTGCCCGACGTCGCGAAGGTCTCCTTGCGCTTCAGCGCTGCGAATATCGAATTGCGGGTGTTCTCCTCCGCCCAGACGCCAGTGATCGAGGGCGCGCTGAACTGCAGCGGATCGTTCTCCCGCTGGCCGCTGGGCCGGACGCCCGGGGCGGCTTCGTTCATGCCGAGCGCGGCGCGCGCGGCGGCGCCTCGGGGGAGCATGGTCTTGGGGTCGAGCCCGCTGATCCGGCCGGCGTAGGCGTTCTCGTCGCTGGCGGTCAGGCCGTTGTGGATGTCCGAGCCGCCGACCACGCCCATCTTGAACGGATTGGCGCCCACCTTGGCCTGGACCACCAGCCCCCGCCCCCAGGCCTCCCGGACATAGGAGCCATGCTGGTTGGGCTTGGTCTCGCCGCGGTAGATGCGGTCCATGATCTCGAAATTGGCGAACTCGTCCTCAGGCGAGAGCTCCGGGGTGGTCTCGGAATCGCCCTTGGTCTGGGCGATCTCCACCAGGGGCTCGTTGAGCGCCCGCTCCAGGGCGTAGGCCTCGTCGATCGGCCGCCCGTCCGACATGTTCCAGTCGAAGTCGTGGCCGTCGCTGAGGTTCGCGTTGTGCGGGATCGCCAGCACGTCGATGCCCTGCCGGCGCACCGACTCCAGGTACTTCCAGAGATCCTCGGGATGGTCGGACTGGATGGCCGTGAACGGCGTCGGCCCGTGATCGGCGTTGAAGATCACATTGCGGTGCATGTGGGTGCCGTAGCCTGCCGTGGCCGTCCACTCGTAGGCCACGAAGGTGGTGAACTTGCCGGGCTGGTAGTTGTCGTCCGCCGCCTTCATTTCGCGGGCCCAGCCGTTGGACGCCGCCGCTGCGGCCTTCAGGTCAGCGTTGGCGGGGGTGCCTGGGCTGCGCGACATGCGCTCCACCATCATGAACCCGCCACGTCCGGCGGAGGTGAGCTTTTGGCCCGTCGGACTCTTCGAGAAGGCGCTGTTGGGATCGGCGAGCTGATTCATGGCGCCGAGGTATTCGGCATGATCTGTCACCGCCGCGAAGTCGAGCGGCCATGCGCGCCGGGCGGGGACGTCGCCGGTCGCGTGCAGGCCCTGCTCGATGGCCACCTGCTCGGCCGGGACCATCACCGTCTGCCCACGGGCGAACTTGTAGGCGGCGTCGGGCAATAGCCGGGTCCCGAACGTCCACGCGTCCAGCGACATCGCCGTGTGCAGGTGGAGCTCGCCGAAGAACGCGCGGCGCGCCTGCGGCGGCACGTCGGTGCGGTAGGCCGCATTGGGCGCGGTCGAGGTCTCCGCATGATGCGGCAGGGGCCGCGCCTTGGCCGCGCCCGCACCATTCTGGGAAACGGCGAACGCGCCGCCGGCCAGGGCGAGAGCGGAGGCGGAGGCGATCAGCAGCGCAGCGAGCTTCACAGGCAGTCTCCCCTTGTCTGACGTTGCGCAGCGGCCCGAGGGTTCATGACGCCAACCCGAAGAAGGCGACGCTGCATTGGATGGCCCAGCAGGCTCCGAAGCCGCCGATGGCGTAGGCGGGGGCGAGCGCCAGGGGCCTTGGCCAGCTCGCCACGAGCAGGCGCAACCCCCGCCGGACGGCGAACACCGACGCGATGAACATCAGCTGGCCGATCTCCACGCCGATGTTGAACAGCACCAGGGCGATCAGCAGGTCGTGCCGCGCCAGGCCGAGCGAGGTCAGGCCGCTGGCGAAGCCCGCGCCGTGCAGGAGGCCGAAGGCGAACGCCACGACATAGGGATAGCGGATCGCGAGACTCGTCTCGCCGCGCTGGGCTCGCAGGGCCTCGGGCGCGACGAACAGGATCGAGAGCGCGATCAGCGCATCCAGGAGCTCATTGGGGATCGCGATCCGGCCCAGGGCGGCGGCGGCGAGCGTGAGGCTGTGGGCGATGGTGAAGGCGCTGACCGTCTTCAGCAGGGTCCAGCGGTCGCGGACCATCAGCACCAGCCCCAGGATGAACATCAGGTGGTCCGCGCCGGTGAGGATGTGCTCGATGCCGAGCAGGACGAAGGCCGCGACTCCGACCGGGGCGGCGGAGCGCAGCGAAACGCGAAGGCTCGGCGACTCGGGCCGCAGCATGGTGTCGAATCCGCGCCCGTCGGACGGCCGGATGCGGACGAAGACGTCGGTGATCGTGTTTGCGAGCCCTTCGACCGAGAGGGTCTGACCCTCCAGCGCGCCGGGCGTCTTGGCCTGCACGTTCCAGGTCCGGATCACGAACCCGGCCGCGGCGTACTCATCGGCCGGCGGCTGCTCGAGCCAGCCGCCCGAAAGGTGCGGCACGAGGTGCAGCGCCAGCTCGCCCGTCGCCGGCTGTTTCCAGGTGATGCGGTAGGCGGCGGGGCCGGTCTGGTCGATCTCCAGGTAGGCGGGCCTGACCTCGTGCGCCGAAGCCGCCCATGCGAAGCCAAGCGCCAGGAAGAGCGCGAGCGCGAAAATCCGGCGCCTCATCGGCCCGTCTCGCGGCCGTCGCCCACCACGGTGAAGCGGCGGGCCAGCGTCTCGAACGCCTGCGCATTGGCCTGCGCCTGCGCCGCCTGCAGATAATCCAGGCGCACCTGGTCGCGGACCGCCGCCAGCGGCGGCCGCGTCGGCGGCTGCCGGGCATCGATGTAGATCAAATGCCAGCCATAGCCGGAGCGGTAGGGGCCGAGCCAGCGGCCGACCGGCGCCTGGAACACCGCCTGGGCCAGCGGCGTGCGCCCGAACAGCCGATCGACCTGCTCGGGCTCATAGGCGGAGAAGTCGTAGAGGTCGGGAAACGGGTCGCCACGTTCCGGCGCCCGCGTCAGGCCGCTCGGAAGCGTCCGCAGGACGGCCGCCGCCCGGGCCCGAGCGGCGGCCTCGCCGGCGTCCGTGGCGAAGTAGATGTGGGTGAAGCTCGCCCGGGGCGGCGTCAGGTAGCGGCTGGCGTGGGCGTCGTAGAAGGCCTGCAGCTGCGGGGCGGTGGGCTCGGGCGGCGGGTTCAGATCCTGCATCAGGAACTGCATCTTCTGGATCACCCGCCGGCGGACGATCTCGTCGTCGCGGTCGAGCTTCAGCGCGAGGCCCTGGCGATAGAGCATCTCGTCGTGGACATCGCGCCCGACGATCTGCCGCAGCGTCTGCGGGTCGGGCCGGGCCCCGAACTGCAGGGCGTAGTCGTTGGCCAGCTGCGCGACGTGCCGGGGCGTGACCTCGATCCGATAGAGACTGGTCTGGCGGTGGTAGATCTCCCCGATCGCGAACAGCACGAGACCGGCCGCCACGAAGTGGACCAGCGGCTCCGAGGCGATGCGGCGCAGCGCGCGCGCGAAGGTGCGCCAGCCGGCCGGCTTGCGCGGCGGCGGTCTTGGGTCTCGCACGCCGTTGCCCGCCCGACGCTCGCGCAGGGTGTCGAGCACGCTCATCGCCCGACTTCCGTCGTCACGCGTCCGGTCGCGACTGAAGATCGAACGCCCACGAGCCGCCCCCGAACCGACCGCGCCAGCCTAGCCAAGGCGAGGCCAGACTAGCGCCCGCCGGGGAGCGTGACAGCCGAATGATCACCGGGTTCCGGCATGCGGAACGGCGTCCGATCAGAACGCCTCGCCGTGCGCCTCGAAGTAGCGCTGGTAGGCCGCGCCGCGGCTGGTCAGGAAGCCGCAGTCGACCGGCAGATAGACCCCGGTCACGGCGCGCGCGGCGGGGCTGGCCAGGAACCAGCACACCTCGGCCACGTCAGCCGGCTCGACGACGCGCTGCAGCGGCAGGTTGCGCGCGGCGGCCTGCTGCTGCGCCGCATCGACCGATCCGCCGCCCATGCGGTTGGACATCGGACCCGGGCCCACCGCGTTCACCCGGATGTTGCGCCGGCCGAGCTCGAAGGCGGCGTGGCGCACCAGGCCGGTGATCCCCGCCTTGCTGGAGGCGTAGTGCACGCCGCTGAGATAGGCCACGTGCTCGGCCGCCACGGACGAGACGATGGTGATCGACGCGCCGGCCGGGGACGCGTGCGCCGCCACCGATTTCAGGCTCAGGAAGGCGCCCGTCAGGTTGACGTCGATCACCCGCCGCCAGGCCGCGGCGTCCATCTGCGGAATGGTGTGCCGGCTGGCGACGCCTGCGGCGCAGACCGCGGCGTCCACGCCTCCGCGCCGCTCGGCCAGCCCGCCGATCGCGGCCTCGACAGCGCTCGCGTCGGTGACGTCGCAGACCAGCGGCTCGGCGCTCAGGCCGCCGGCGCGCAGGCGTTCGGCGCTCGCCTGCGCGCCGGCCTCGCTCGCATCCAGGACGCCCACGTGGGCGCCGCCGCGGGCGAACCGCTCGGCGACGGCGGCGCCGATCCCCGATCCCGCCCCGGTGACAACCGCCGTCTCCATCTCAAGCGCCTCCTGGCGGGCCGGCCCGAGCCCCATCGGCGCGGGCCTCCACGTCCTCGAGAAACCGCCGCAACAGCTGCGCCACGAGATCGGGCCGGTCCAGGATCGAGCCGTGCCCGGTCATCGGCATCGCCTCGAAGCGGGCGGCGGGGATCTCCCGCGCCATCCGCCGGGCGCCGGCGAGGTTGGGATCCTGTTCGCCGCAGGCCACGAGCGTGGGCGCGGCGATGGCGGAGAGGCCCTCGGTCCACGGCGGCTCGCGCCGCAGCGCCAGGGCGGCGAGCCCGGCGCCGGCCGGATCGCGGCGTGCGAACCAAAGCCGGTCCACGGCTCTCGGTGCGAGGCCCGCCGCGAGACGCAGCTGCGCCGCTTCCGCGCTGCCCGCCTTGCGCGCGGCATCCGGCGCCGGCGGCCCCGCGGTCGCATCGAACAGGGCGAGGCTCCGCACCCGGCCCGGCGCGTCGAGCGCGATGCGGACCGCGACGCGCGAGCCGAAGGCCATGCCGCAGACGTGCGCGGCGCGCGCGCCGCAGGCATCGAACACCAGCAGGGCGTCGCGGGCGTAGGTCGCAAAGCTGTGCGTCTCGGGCGCGCCGGGGTCGCTGTCGCCTTCGCCGCGGCGGTCGTGGCGCAGCACGCGCCAGCGGTCGGCGAGGTCGGCGGCCAGGCCGTCCCAGATGCTCATCGCGGCGGTGGCCATGGTGCACAGCGCCACCACCGGAGCCTCGGAAGGTCCGTCCAGGCGCCAGGCGATGCGGGCGCCGTCCGGCGCGAGCAGATGACCGCTGCGGCCCGTCACCTCCGGTCCTCCCTCCGCGCCGGTTCAGCCGCGACAGCTAGCCGAAACGCGGCTGTTCCGCGAAACGAAATGGCGTTATTCCAAGAGGCGGAATTTGAGTGATCGGTCTTCGATCGGATCGGCTCGTCATGGACAAGGATGCTCAGGTCCACACGGTCGCCAAGGCGCTGGCGATCCTGGAGGCGCTGAACCAGAGCCGCGTCATGCCGCTCGCGGCGCTGCACGAGGCGACGCGGCTGCCGAAGTCCTCGCTGGTGCGCCTGCTCGAGACGCTGATCCAGGCGGGCTACGTCGTCAGGGTCTCGCGCCGGGACGGCTATGCCCTGACCGAGGCCGTGCTGCGGCTCTCCTCGGGCCTGCGCCATCGCGACGTGGTGGTCGATCTCGCCCGTCCGCTGATGGAAGCCTTCACCCGCCAGCACAAATGGCAGGTGTCGCTGGCCACCGCCGAGCGCGACAGCATGGTCGTGCGGTTCACGACGCGTCACATCAGCCCCTTCTCGCGCGAGCAGAATTTCCTCAACCGCCGCGTCCACATGATCCAGAGCGCGGTGGGCCGGGCCTACTTCTCGTTCTGTTCGGAGGAGGAGCGCGGCTATATCCTGGGCGTCCTGCGCGCCTCGGGCGACGAGCTCGCGATCCAGGAGGACGCCGGCCATCTCGCCGCCATCGTGGCGCGGACCCGGGCGCGCGGCTACGCCACCATCCGCCGCCCGAGATCCAATCCGACCCAGAGCTTCGCGGTGCCGCTGATTCACCCCGAAACCGGCAGTCCGGTCGGGGCGGTGACCTTTTTCTACTACCGGTCGGCGATGACCGAGGCCCAGGCGGTGGAGCGTTACCTGGCCCCCGTCCGCCAGCTGGCCGATGAGATCGTAGCCAAGCTGGCGCGGTTCTGCGAAAGCGCCGAGGCGGCCTGAGCCGCAGGCGAGGGCGCGCAATGCCGACACGCAGGGACTTGCTGGCCACGGGAGCCGGTCTGGCGGCCGCCGCGGCGTCGGGCGCAGAGGCGGCGGCCCGGGGCGCCTACTGGCCGGGGGCTTCCGACTGGGCCAAGGCCGCGCCCGGTGAGGCCGGCATGGACCCCGCGCGCCTCTCCGCCGCCCTGGACGCGGCCATGGCGGACCGCAGCGTCGGCCTGCTGGTGCTCCGCGGCGGACGCATCGTCGCCGAGCGCTACGCGCAGGGGACCGGGCCCGCCTCCCCGCACCAGATCGCCTCGGCGGCCAAGAGCGTGGTCTCGGTGCTGGTCGGCGTCGCGATCGACGAAGGCAGGATCCGCGGCCTCGAGCAGAGCGCGGCCGATTTCATCCCGGCGTGGCGCGGCACGCCGAAGGCGGCGATCACCCTGCGCCACCTGCTCACCATGACCAGCGGGCTGGATATTCGCGGCCTGAAGGTGCGCGGCATCACGGGCGACCAGTTCGCCCTCGACGCCGCCGCGCCGCAGATCGCGCCGCCGGGAACCGTCTGGGCCTATGCGACGCCGATGTTCCACCTGCTCTACCATGTGCTGGAACGGGCCACCGGCGAACCGTTCCAGGCCTTCGCCCAGCGCACGCTGATCGGTCCGCTCGGCATGGCCGACACCACCTGGGTGACCGGCGCCGGGCAGGGCGCGATGGGGCCGGTGACCAACTACTATACGGCCTCGTGCTCGGCCCGCGACCTGGCGCGGTTCGGCCTGTTCGCCCTGCGCGGCGGCCGCTGGAACGATCGCCAGCTGGTCAGCGCCGCCTACATGCGCGCGGCTGTCTCACCCTCGCAGGCGCTCAATCCGGCCTACGGGCTGCTGTGGTGGGAGAACGCCGAGCCCGGCCGCGGCGCGGCGCCCAGCGAACAGGCGCCGCATTACATCTTCGAGGGCGCGCCGCGCGACGCCTTTGCGGCGCTGGGGGCCGGCGGCCAGGCGGTCATGGTCGCGCCTTCGCGCGATCTGGTGGTGATCCGCCAGGGATATGCGCCGGCGCCGGCCATGCTCGCGACCCTGCTGGCCGCGGTGTGCGCCTCGGCGACACGCGCCTAGGCCAGGGCGCGGGCGACGAGCTCGCGGAAGCCGACCGCGGCGGCCAGTGTCGCCTCGGGCGCGAAGCAGCGGGCGTCGTCGGACGCCACGTGATGGAAGCGGTGGCTGCCGAACACGCCGGCCACCCGCGGATAGCCCTTCGCGAGGATGCCGGTCAGCTCGCCGGCCGAGCGCCCCGGATGGGCGATGAACGGCCGCTCCAGCCCAGGTTGCCCGCGAAACGCCTCGGCCGCCACGCCGGCGAGATCCTCGGTCACCATCAGGATGCGTTGCGAATCGGCGCCCGGCAGCGGTGTCAGCGCCGCGAGCGCGTTCCAGTCGCGCGCGGCGACGTTCGCGCCCAGGTGCAGCCAGAGCGCGGTCTCGGACGGCGGCGGCGCCGCGGCGGCCAGGAAGCCGCCGGAGCCGAGGTTCTCGTACTCGTGCCCCGACGTGCACAGGAACACCAGGTCGTGGCGCGGCAGGGCGGCCGGCGCCCAGCGCAACAGGGCCAGCCACGCGGCGACGCCGCCGCCCCGCTCGCCGGCGCATCCGAACCAGCCCGAGCGCGGTGTCGACACCACCAGCGGCCGCCCCGCCCCGCGCTCCAGCCGGCCGACGAGATTGAACGCGGGCCTGCGCCCGCCGTGGCCCGCGACGGTCAGTCTGCCTCGCTCGCCCCGCTGCCCCGCCGCCAGGAAGGGAGCCGCGTCCTTGGGGGCGAGGATCGCCACCGGCCCGGGAAACAGCGGCTCGGCCGGCGCATTGAGCGCGATCGCCTCGCCGGTCGGTCCCGTGGTCACCAAGATGACTGCGGCCGCGCCGGCGGCGAAGGCGGCCAGCGCCGGCCCCTTGACATCCGGCGCCGTGGCCGTGGACCAGCGGCGGTAGGGGAGGACGACAAGGGCGATCGCGTCGTCGCAGCGGGTTTCCGGCGTGGTCCAGGGCGCACGGACCGCGAGCGGACCGGCCAGGCCTCCGGGTCCGGTCGGGCTCACGATCGGCTGGGGGATGACCGCGGCGCGGGCTCCGCCCGCCTCCAGGGTCGCCGTGTCGGCCTCGAAATAGGGCGCCTCGAAGACCTGGCGCTCGACCCGCAGGCCGGCCGTCTTCAGTTCACCTTCGAGCCATGCGCCGCAGGCCTGGTCGCCCGCGCCCCCCGAACGCTTCACGCCGAAGGCCAGGTAGCGGTCGAGGTCGTGAGTCATCGGCTGGATGGCGAACACGCTGGACGCCGGGGCGGCCGCGCCGGGCGGGCCGGCCGTCATCGCCGCCGCGCTCCCTGCCAGCAACCCCCTTCGGGATGGGCCCGCTCCACCTCGTCTCCTCATGCGCTCCGCCATGCGTCTTCGCGGCTTCGTCGCATCCAGCGGAGATCCGGGCAATCCCTCGCGCCGAGCGCCCGCCCTGGCCGGCTCAGAGGCGCACGGGACGGCCCGTGCGCACCGACTCCGCGGCGGCCTCCGCCAGGGCGAGCGCGGCGAGGCCGTCGGCGTAGCCGATCCGCGGCTCGGCGCGGCCGCGCACGATCTCGGCGAAGTGCGCCATCTCCTGGCGGTAGGCCTCGCGGTAGCGCTCCAGGAAGAAGTTCTGGAAGCGGTCGGCCTGCGCCCCCGTTTCCGTCCACACGCGGGTCGTGCTCTCGGTGAGGTTGTCGGCGCGCACCATGCCACCCGAGCCGTAGGCCTCGATCCGCTGGTCGTAGCCGAAGCCGGAGCGGCGGCTATCGCAGCGCCCCCGACCACGTGACAGTGCACTTTACTCTGGCCCGCGGGCGTGCGGCCGCGCTTCCGGGTCACCCTGCTGGACAAGTGTCCTCGCTCACCCATTTCGATCCGTTCGTCTGGAAAGGCCAGCCCTCGACCGCCACCAACGACACGGCCGATGGGCTGAACCGCGTCTCGCGGTTCACGACGCTCGCGGGCGGGTACGATTCCAATGGCAACCTGACCAAAGATGGCGTCCGGACCTACACCTACGACGACGAGAACCGGCTGACGGGCATTCCGACGGGCCCGGTGACCACGATTGAAGCCTACGATCCCTTGGGCCGCATCCGGGCGCGCAACACCTCCGTCGTGGGCCAGGTGTACATGCTCGAGGAGGGCGATCACCTGATCGCCGAGTACAACGCAAACGGCCTCATTTCCTCCGGCGGCAACCCGGCCAACCCTCCGCTTCGGCGCTATGTCTACGTGCCGGGGCAGAACGAACCGATCGTCTGGTACGAGGGGACCACGCCCTACTGGCTGCACGCCGATCGCGAAGGCTCGATCATCGCGTGGTCGGATGCGTCAGGCGTGGTGACGGGTACGGGCATCAACCGCACCGCCAACTACGGACCCTACGGAGAATCCTCCACCGCCAACATGCCGAGGTTCGGCTACACCGGCCAGGCGTTCTGGTCCGAGAGCAACCTCTACTACTAAAAGGCCAGGCTCTATTCGCCCGCGCTCGGACGGTTCCTGCAGACGGACCCGATCGGCTACGAGGCGGGCGACACTAATCTTTATGCCTATGTAGGAGAGGACCCTGAGAGCAAGACGGATCCGAACGGCCTTTCCGGCCTAACATTATCGCAAGACTTCTGGCTGGCACTGTCTGGCGGGCGCGAAGACAACGGCCAGGATTACGTCCGAGGGGTTGCGGGCGAGCTCTGGGATGGAATCCAGGGTGGCGCTTTTGCCGAGCTGCCTGGGGCCGCTGTCGTTTCCGGCGGCCGGGCCGCAACTATGACAGCCGAGCAAGCTGCTGCGCGCGCCGGCGAAATCCAAGGGGCACTTGACGATATTGCGCAATCGAAACGAACGACTGCTGTACTCGTAACGTCTGGCGGGCAACGTGTAGTCGCGGCCGGCGGCCATGACCTAGCGCCAGCTCAGCGCGCCATGCTAAAATCGGGCGAGACCGCAGCCAAGCTGAAGGAACAACATGCGGAAGTAACTGCTTTGGAGCATGCAGCTGCGATAGGTGCCAAGCCGCAGGCATTGGGCACGAGTCGCGCAATCTGCCCTGCCTGCGCCCAAGCTATTGAAAAGTGTCTGGGGGACGCTTGACTGGCGCACGTACAGCGGAATGGCCGAAAAATTCCCAGCCCAGGCCACCGCCGGTTGTTAATGGCGGCGGCTGAGTAAGGCGGAGATGTTGCGATTCCGAGAAGAAATATTGAAAGCGCAACTGGCGGCTGTAAGTCAGAAAGCTAGTGTAGTGTTTGCGGCGTGTTGTGCTTCTCGTCTTCTAGCGCCATATGAAACTTGCCAAGAAGAGATTGCCCCTCTTGGTGGTAACTTGCTCAGACCAGCCATTGATAGACTATGGAATTTCGTTGAGGTCGGGGAGCAAGCCGAATGGAAAGCCCTAGCTATTCAACTGGTCGCCGCCATTCCTGACGAGGACATTAACCTCACCTTTGGTCATTGTGTCATCGATGACGCATTGGCAGCCACCGCTTACGCCATTCAAGCGGCCTCAGGCCTGGGCGTGCAGAACGCAGTTTACAGTGGCAGAAGACTGTATGAAACCGTGGATCGATTCGCTGGATTGTCATTCAACATTACAGAATTCACCGACGTGGTCGAAAGAAATGTCCTCTCTCATCCAGTTGTTCAGATGGAACTTGAGAGACAATGCATTGACGTAGATGTATTGGTGCGTTCGACTGACGAAATGTTGCCTGATCTTGCGCGCGAACTTCATGAAAGGTCCACCGCAGCGAGCGCGCTACCCGTAGATGATCTTCGGCGTTTGGCTCAATTCGCTGCCATATGACGAGTATTAACATTGGAGTGGCCGCGTACCGGCAGTGGATTGTCAAAGTCGCACCACCCCGCCGGTGCTGACCGACTCCGCGGCGGCCTCCGCCAGGGCGAGCGCGGCGAGGCCGTCGGCGTAGCCGATCCGCGGCTCGGCGCGGCCGCACACGATCTCGGCGAAGTGCGCCATCTCCTGGCGGTAGGCCTCGCGGTAGCGCTCCAGGAAGAAGTTCTGGAAGCGGTCGGCCTGCGCCCCCGTTTCCGTCCACACGCGGGTGGTGCTTTCGGTGACGTTGTCGGCGCGCACCATGCCGGCCGAGCCGTAGGCCTCGATCCGCTGGTCGTAGCCGAAGCCGGAGCGGCGGGAGTTGGCGATCACGCAGAGCCGGCCCGAGGCGGTCCTCAGCACCGTGCGGGCGGTGTCCACGTCGCCGGCCTGGCCGATCGCCGGATCGACCAGGCAGCTCCCCCAGGCGAACACCTCGGTGGGCGCCTCGCCCATCAGCCAGCGGGCCATGTCGAAATCGTGGATCGCCATGTCCTTGAAGAGCCCGCCCGAGACTTCGACGTAGGCGATGGGCGGTGGGCCGGGATCGTTGGAGGTGATCTGCAGCGTCTCGAGCCCGCCGATGCTCCCGTCATCGAGCCGCGCCTTCAGCGCCTCGAAGTTGGGATCGAAGCGGCGGTTGAAGCCCAGCAGCAGGCGCGCGCCCGCGAGCTCCGCCGCCGCCTGTCGCGCCCGCGCCAGGTCGAGGTCGAGGGGCTTCTCGCAGAAGATCGCCTTGCCCGCGGCATGCGCCCGCCGGCAGATGTCGAGGTGGGTGTCGGTGGCGCTGGCGACGACCACCCCGGCGACCTCCGGATCGGCGAGCGCCGCCTCCAGCGTTCCCGTCCGGGCGCCGGTCCGGCGGGCCAGCGCCTCGGCGGCCTCGGCCACCGGATCGACGATCCAGGCGAGCGCCAGGTCCGGATGGGCGGCGATGTTGGCGGCGTGGATCTGGCCGATCCGGCCGGCGCCGATCAGGGCGAGCTCGCGGGGGCTCATGCCCGCGCCTCCGCCAGCCGCACCGGCGCGCCCGTGGCGACCGAGCGGGCCGCGGCTTCGGCGAGCGCCAGGGCCTGCACGCTGGCCGCATAGCCGGTCGCGGGCTGCGCGGCCCCCGCCAGCACGTCGGCGAAGTGCTCCATCTCGTTGCGGTAGGCCTCGGCGTAGCGGCTCATGAAGCCCGGATGGCGCGGCGCGGCCTTGGCGCCCGGCTCGCCCCAGACCTCCACCGAGTCCCGGCCGAAGTCGCCGGCCCGCGCCATCCCGGCCGAGCCGAACGCCTCGATGCGCTGGTCGTAGCCGCAGCCGGAGCGGCGGGTGTTGCTGATCACCACCAGCCGCCCCTTGGCGTCGCGCAGCAGCACGCGGGCGGTGTCGACGTCGCCGGCCGCGGCGATCGCCGGGTCCACCAGGCAGCTCGCCCAGGCGAACACCTCGACGAACGGCTCGGGCGCGAGCCATGAGGCGGTGTCGAAGTCGTGGATGGTGAAATCCTTGAACAGGCCGCCGCTGGTCGGGATGAAGTGCGCGGGCGGGGCGGCGGGGTCGTGGTTGACGATCTGCAGGCTCTCCAGCTCGCCGATCTCGCCGGCCTGGAGGCGCTCGGCGAGCGCTCGGAAGTGCGGATCGAAGCGGCGGTTGAAGGCCACGAACAGCGGCGCCTTCGCCCGGATGAACTCCGCCTCGGCCCTCTTCAGCGTCGCGAGGTCGAGATCCAGCGGCTTCTCGCAGAACACCGCCTTGCCGGCCGCCAGCCCGGCGCGCGCCAGCGCCAGGTGCGCATCGGCCGAGGCGGCGACGATCAGGCCCTCGACGCCTGCGTCGGCCAGCACCTCATCGAGGCTGGCGAGCCGCGCGCCGACCGAGGCGGCGATCTCAGCCGCGTCCGGCCGCGGATCGACCAGGTAGGCCAGATCCAGTCGGGGATTTCGCGCCGCGTTGCGCAGATGGACCGAGCCCATGCGTCCCGCGCCGATCTGGGCGATCCTGTGCATCGCCCCTTGTAGGGACCGGACCTTGACCGTGACAAGAAGCCGTGTCCCGGATGGTCGCCAGGACGCCGCAGAGCGTCGCGGGAGGAGGACGGACTTGGCCGAGGACGGCAAAACGCTGGACCTCCTCGCCATCGGCCGGTCGAGCGTCGACCTCTACGGCCAGCAGGTGGGCGGCCGGCTGGAGGACATGGCGAGCTTCGCCAAGTACGTCGGCGGCAGTCCGACCAACACCGCCGTCGGCGCGGCGCGGCTCGGCCTTGGGAGCGCCCTGCTCACCCGCGTGGGCGCCGACCACATGGGCCGCTTCATCCGCGAGCAGCTGGCGCGTGAAGGCCTCGACGTCGCCTCGGTGCTGACCGATCCGGCGCGGCCGACGGCGCTGGTGATCCTCGGCATCCGCGACCGGGAGACCTTTCCGCTGATCTTCTATCGCGACAATTGCGCCGACATGGCGCTGAGCGAGGCCGACGTCGACGAGGCGCAGGTGCGCGCCGCCCGCGCCGTGCTGATCAGCGGCACCCACCTGTCGCAACCCGGCGTCCGCGCCTGCTCCGTCCGCGCCGCCGAGCTCGCCCGCGCGTCGGGCGGCAAGGTGGTCTTCGACGTCGACTACCGCCCGGTGCTCTGGGGGCTGACGGCCAGGGAGGCGGGCGAGAACCGCTTCGTGGCCGACGCGGCCGTGACAACGGCTCTCCAGGCGGTGCTGCCGCTCTGCCACCTGATCGTCGGCACCGAGGAGGAGATCCATATCCTGGGCGGCTCGACCGACACCATGGCCGCGCTGCGCGCGATCCGCGAGCGGACGCCCGCGCTCATCGTCTGCAAGCGCGGGCCGCATGGCTGCGCGGCGTTCCCGGGGGCGATCCCGCCGAGCCTCGACCAGGGCGTGACGGGGCCGGGCTTCAGCGTCGAGGTGTTCAACGTGCTGGGGGCGGGCGACGCCTTCATGGCGGGGTTCCTGCGCGGCTGGCTTCGCGACGAGCCCCTGGAGCGCTGCTGCGAGCTCGCCAATGCGGCCGGGGCGATCGTCGTCTCGCGCCATGGCTGCGCGCCGGCCATGCCGACCTGGCCGGAGATGCAGGCCTTCCTGGCCAGACCCGACCGGCCGCATCGCCTGCGCGAGGACGCCGAGCTGGAGCATATCCACTGGGCGACGACGCGATCTGGGACCTACGACGAGCTCATGGTCCTGGCCATCGACCACCGCAGCCAGTTCGAGGCCCTGGCGCAGGAGCTGGGCGCGGGCGCCTCGGCGATCTCGGACTTCAAGCGCCTGGCGCTGCGGGCGCTCGACCAGGTGGCCGGCGGCGACCCGCGGTTCGGCATCCTGCTGGACGGGCGGCATGGCTTCGAAGCCCTCTGCCAGGCCGCGGACTTCCGCTACTGGACCGGCCGGCCGATCGAGGTTCCGGGCTCGCGGCCGCTGGCGTTCGAGAGCACGGCCGACGTGGCGACGGAGCTCGCCGAATGGCCGCTCACCCACATCGTCAAGGTGCTGGTCCGCAGCCATCCGGACGATGAGCCGGAGCTGCGGGCGCGCCAGGAGCGACAGCTCCTCAGGCTGTTCGACGCCTGCCGCAAGACCCGCCACGAGCTGCTGGTCGAGATCGTCCTGCCCGCTGACCTGCCGGCTGACGCCCGGACCACGGCGCGCGCGATCGAGCGCCTCTACGCGAACGGTATCAAGCCCGACTGGTGGAAGCTCGAGCCGGCCACGGACCCCGCCGCCTGGCGCAATATCGAAGCCGCCATCGAGGCGGCCGATCCCTGCTGCCGCGGGGTCCTCGTGCTTGGCCTCTCGCAGCCGATGGAGGCGCTGGCCGCCGCCTTCGCCGCCGCGGCAGGCTGCTCGATCGTCAAAGGTTTCGCGGTGGGCCGCACCGTCTGGGGGGCTGCGGCGCGGGCGTGGCTGGCGGGCGAGATCGATGACGCCGCCGCCGTGCGGACGCTGGCCGAGCGCTTCGGCCGCCTCGTCGAGACCTGGCGGCGGGCCCGCGCCGCGGTGGGCGAGGCGGCATGACCACGCTCCGCCTGACGGCCGCCCAGGCCGCGGTGCGCTATCTCGCAGCGCAGGACGTGGAGCTGGACGGCGGGACCACGCCGTTCTTCGCCGGCGTCTGGGCGATCTTCGGCCACGGCAACGTCGCGGGGTTGGGCGAGGCGCTCCATGCCGCCCGCCAGAGCCTGCCGACCTACCGCGCGCACAACGAGCAGGCCATGGCGCACGCGGCCATCGCCTACGCCAAGCAGATGCGGCGCGAGCGGGCGATGATCTGCACCAGCTCGATCGGCCCGGGCGCCACCAACATGGTGACCGCCGCCGCCCTGGCGCACGTCAACCGGCTGCCGGTGCTGTTCCTGCCGGGCGACGTCTACGCCGGCCGCGGCCCCGACCCTGTGCTGCAGCAGGTGGAGGCCTTCGGCGACGGGACCGTGAGCGCCAACGACTGCTTCCGGCCGGTCTCGCGCTACTTCGACCGGATCGCCCGGCCCGAGCAGCTGCTCGCCGCCCTGCCGCGGGCGCTGGCGGTGCTGACCGATCCGGCCGAGTGCGGCCCGGTGACGCTGGCCTTCTGCCAGGACGTGCAGGCGGAGGCCTGCGACTGGCCGGAGGGCTTCTTCCGGCGGCGGACCTGGGCCATCCGCCGCCCGCCCGCCGGTCCGCGCGAGGTGGCGGCCCTGGCGGATCTGCTGCGCGGCGCCAAGGCCCCACTGGTCGTGGCCGGTGGCGGGGTGCTCTATGGCCGCGCCGAGGCGGCGCTCGCGGCGTTCGCGGCCCGGACCGGCGTCCCCGTCGCCGAGACCCAGGCCGGCAAGGGCGCGCTCGCCTGGGATCATCCGGCGGCGCTGGGCGGGATCGGGGTGAGCGGCACGTCGGCGGCCAATGCGGCGGCCGCGGAGGCCGATGTGGTGGTGGGATTCGGCACTCGGCTGCAGGATTTCACCACCGGCTCGCGGGCCCTGTTCGCCAACCCCGGGCGGCGGCTCGCGCAGGTCAATGTGGCGGCCTTCGACGCCCACAAGCACGGCGCGCTCGCGGTCGTCGGCGATGTGGGAATGGTTCTCGACCGACTGGCGGCGGCGCTGGGCGACTGGCGCGCGCCGACCGGCTGGACCGCGCGCAATGCGCAGGCGGTCGCGGCCTGGACCGCGGAAGCGGACCGAGCCATGGCGGCCACCAGGGCCGAGCGCCCGTCCGACGCCCAGGTGATCGGGGCCGTGCAAGGCGGCCTCGAGGCCGATGCTGTCGTGGTCTGCGCCGCGGGCGGCCTGCCCGGCGAGCTGCACCGGCTATGGCGGCCCAGGCGGCCCGGCGGCTATCATCTGGAGTACGGCTACTCCTGCATGGGCTACGAGATCGCCGGCGGATTGGGGGTCAAGCTCGCCGAGGCCGATCGCGAGGTGGTCGTGATGGTCGGCGACGGCTCCTACCTGATGCTCAATTCCGAGATCGCGACCTCGGTGGCCATGGGCGCCAAGCTGGTGATCGTGGTGCTCGACAACCGCGGCTTCGGTTGCATCGGCCGCCTGCAGCAGGCGACCGGCGGCGCGCCATTCAACAACCTCTTCGAGGAGGCCGCGCCCCGCATCGACTTCGCCGCCCACGCGGCCAGCCTCGGCGCGACCTCCGAGCATGTCGCCGGCCTCGCCGAGCTCCCGGCCGCCCTGGTGCGGGCAAGGGCCAGCGATCGCACCCACGTCATCGTCATCGACACCGATCCGAGCCTCGCCACCGAGGCCGGCGGCGCCTGGTGGGACGTGGCGGTCCCCGAGGTCTCCGAGCGCGCCGAGGTGCGCGCCGCGCGGTCGGCCTACGAGGCGGCCCTGCAGAGCCAGCGGCGGGGGGACTGACCGTGCCCGTCCGCTTCGGGGTCAGCCCGATCGCCTGGATCAACGACGACATGCCCGAGCTGGGCGGCGACACGCCCGTGGAAAGGGCGCTCGCCGACGCCCGCGACCTGGGCTTTGCCGGGATCGAGCTCGGCGGCAAGTTCCCGCGCGATCCGGCGGCGCTGAAGCCGCTGCTGGCCGGCTACGGCCTCGACCTGGTCGGCGGCTGGTTCAGCGGAAACCTGCTGGCGCACGACGTCGAGGCCGAGATCGCCGCGGCCGCCGATCACCTGGCGCTGCTGAAGGCCATGGGCTCGCGCGTCTTCATCCACGCCGAGACCAGCAATGCGATCCACGGCGATCGCGGAACCCCGCTCAGCCGCACGCCGCGCCTCGATCCCGCGGACTGGACCGCCTTCGGCCGGCGGCTCACCGCCTTCGCCGAGCATGTCGCGGGCCACGGCCTGCGCTTCGCCTATCATCATCACCTCGGCACCGTGGTCGAACGCCCGCAGGACCTCGACGCCTTCCTGCGCGCCACGGGCGAGGCGGTCGGGCTGACGCTGGACGCCGGCCACGCGGCGCTGGGCGGCATCGATCCCGCGGCGGTCATCCGCGCCCACCCCGAGCGGATCGCCCACGTCCACTGCAAGGACGTGCGGCCGCAGGTGTTCGCGAGCGTCCGCGCCGCTGACGCGAGCTTTCTGGACGGCGTGCTGGCCGGCATGTTCACCGCGCCCGGCGACGGGGCGCTGGATTTCGCCGAGCTCATGCGGGCGCTGGCCGAGATCGGCTACGCCGGCTGGATCGTCGTCGAGGCCGAACAGGATCCGGCGCTCGCCGATCCGCGCCGGTACGCTAAGCTGGGCCTGGCGACGCTGGAGCGCGCCGCCGCCGCCGCCGGCTTGCAGAAGGCTGCCTGAGATGACCGACCTCCTGGTCCGCAAGCATGCGCCCGATCCCACAGGCGTGGTTGTGGAGGTGACGCCTGAGAGCGCCGGCTGGTGTCACGTCGGCTTCAAGGCGGTCGAGCTGGCGCCGGGCGCGCGGGCCGAGGGCGGCGAACCGGGCCGCGAGGCCTGCCTCGTGGTGCTCAGCGGAACCGCCGACATCGCGGTGGGCGGCGAGAGCTTCGCAGGGCTGGGCGGCCGCGCCAGCGTCTTCGAGGACAAGGCGCCGGGCGCGGTCTATGCGCCGGCCGGCGCGCGCTGGACCGTCACCGCCAGGACCCCCGTCGAGCTCGCCGTCTGCACCGCGCCCGGAACCGGCGGCGGCGCGCCGCGGGCGATCGCGCCTGGGCGGATGAGCCGCGAGGTGCGCGGGCAGGGGACCAACACCCGCCACGTGCGCAACATCCTGCCGGAGAGCGAGCCCGCCGAGAGCCTGCTCGTGGTCGAGGTGATCACCCCGGGCGGCCACTGGTCGAGCTATCCGCCGCACAAGCACGACACCGCGACGGCCGAGCAGGAGACGGCGCTCGAGGAGACCTACTACCACCGCCTCGACCCGCCGCAGGGCTTCGCCTTCCAGCGGGTCTACACCGACGACCGCAGCCTCGATCAGACCATGGCCGTGCAGGACGGCGACGTCGTCATGGTGCCACGCGGCTACCATCCGGTGGGCGCGCCGCACGGCTACGACCTCTACTACCTGAACGTCATGGCCGGGCCCGAGCGTCGGTGGATCTTCCGCAACGATCCGGCCCACGACTGGATCGCCCGAAAGGCGCCGGCGTGAACGCGCTCGCGGCCCTGTTCGCGCCCACCGCCGCGAGCCCGTCCGCCGTCGAGGACGGCAGCGTCGATGCGCTCTATCGCCGGAACCGCTTCCGCCTGATGGTCGCCCTGACGCTGGGCTACGGCCTCTCCTACACCTGCCGGCTGACCATCGGCGTGGTGAAGAAGCCCCTGATCGACCACGGGATCTTCACCGCCACCGAGCTCGGCCAGATCGGCTCGGCGCTGTTCTTCGCCTATGCCTTCGGCAAGCTGTTCAACGGCTTCCTGTCCGACCACGTGAACGTGCGCCGGTTCCTCGCCTTCGGCATCTTCGCCTCGGCGCTGTGCAACTTCGGCATGGGCGGCTCGACCGCGGTGCTGCCGGCGGCCCTGTTCTGGGGGCTGAACGGCTGGTTCCAGAGCATCGCCGCGCCGGCCAGCGTGGTGGCGCTCACCGCCTGGTTCTCCAACCGCGAGCGTGGGCGGATGTACGGCGTCTGGAGCACCGCCCACTCGCTGGGCGAGGGGCTGAACTTCCTGGTGATCGGCTCGATCGTGGCGGTGTTCGGCTGGCGGTTCGGCTACTTCGTGCCGGCGACGCTCTGCATCCTGGTCGCCGCCGGCGTCTACGCCTGGGTCCGCGAATCGCCGGCCACGCTCGGGCTGCCGCCGGTGGCCGACTGGCGCAACGACCACTGGGAGGGCCCCGCCGCGGCCAAGCCGGAGGCGGGCGTGCTCGCCACCCAGCTCTCGATCCTGAAGATCCCGACGGTGTGGATCCTCGCGCTGGCCAGCGCCGCCATCTACGTGACCCGCTACGCGATGAACAGCTGGGGCGTGCTCTACCTGCAGGAGGCGCGCGGCTACAGCCTGCCCGCGGCCGGCAGCCTGCTGTTCGCCTCGACCATGGCCGGGATCGTGGGCGCGATCGCCTTCGGCTACATCTCCGACCGGCTGTTCGGCGCCCGCCGGCCGCCGGCCAACCTGCTGTTCGGGCTGATGGAGCTGGCGGGCCTGGGGGTGATCTTCTTCGGCCCGAGCAACACGCCCGTGCTGCTCGCCGGCATGATCCTGTTCGGGCTCGGCATGACCGGCCTCGTGACCTCGGTGGGCGGCCTGTTCGCCACCGACATCTGCCCCAAGAAGGTGGCCGGCGCGGCCATGGGCCTGATCGGGGTGTTCAGCTATCTCGGCGCGGCCATCCAGGAGCAGGTCTCCGGCGTGCTGGTGGACCGTGGCACGACCCTGGTGGGCGGCGTCCGGCATTACGACTTCGGCCCGGCCATCGCCTTCTGGATCGGCGGCTCGGTGGTCTCCCTGGTGCTCGCCACCAGCCTCTGGCGCGCCAGGCTGAGGGACTGATGGCCTCGGCCCTGCTGGAGATCATGATCGAGGCGGCCCGCATCGCCGGCGAGCGCCTGCGCCAGGATTTCGCAACCGCCGCCCACGTGGAGGTGACGTTCAAGCGCCCGGCCGATCCGGTCTCGGCGATCGACCTTCGGGCGGAGGCCACGCTGCAGCGCCTGCTGCATCAGGCGCGGCCGGCCTACGGCTTCCTCGGCGAGGAGGGCGGCGCGGTCGCGGGCGAGGATCCGGAGCATCTGTGGGTCGTCGATCCGCTGGATGGCACGGTGAATTTCCTGCGCGGCGTGCCGCTGTTCGCGGTCAATGTGGCGCTGGCCCGCGCCGGCGAGGTGGTGGCAGGCGTCACCTACGCGCCGATGTCCGGCGAGATGTTCTGGGCCGAGGCGGGCTGCGGCGCCTTCCTGAACGGCGAGCCGATCCGCGTCTCGCAGGTCGCGCGCCTGGAGGACGCGGTGGTCGCCATCGGCATCCCGTTCTCCAGCAAGCCGCGCCACGCCCAGTTCGCCCACGAGATCGCCCAGCTGACGCCGCGCGTCACCAATGTGCGCCGCCTGGGCGCCGGGGCGCTGGACACCGCCTATGTCGCCTGCGGCCGGTTCGACGCCTACTGGGAGCAGTCCGTCGCCGCCTGGGACATGGCCGCGGGCGCGGTGCTGGTGCGTGAGGCGGGCGGCGTCGTCACCGACACGCTGGGCGGCCCGCTCGACCTGATGGGCGGCGCCTGCCTGAACGCGACGCCCGGAATCCACGCGGCCCTGCTCGAGGTGCTTCGCCCGATCGAGGAGGCCCAGCCGTGAGCGGGACGCGCCCGCCATGACGGCGCAGGTCGGGCACACGCCGGCCGTGCAGGCCAGCGCCCCCGCAGGGCGCGCCGCCCGGCGCTGGGCGAGCCCCGAAGCCGGCGCGCTGGTCGGCGCGATCGCGGTCTATGCCTTCTTCTTCGCCGTCGCGCCGCCGTTCCGGGACCTCGCCTCGCTGGCCAGCGTGCTCTACGTCAGCTCGATCTACGGCATCCCGGCGCTCGCGGTGGCGCTCCTGATGATCGGCGGCGAGTTCGACCTGTCGGCGGGCGTTGCGGTGGTCTCCGCCGCGCTCCTCGCCTCGATGCTGAGCTTCGAGCTCACCGCCAACGTCTGGGCAGGCGTGGGCCTGTCGCTGATCGCAGCCCTGGCCATCGGGGCCCTGAACGGCCTCGTCGTGATCCGCACCGGCATCCCGAGCTTCCTGGTGACGCTCGGCACCTTCTTCATGCTGGGCGGGCTGAACCTCGCCGTCACCCGGCTGGCGACCGGCAGCGTCGCCACCCACGACATCTCCGACATGGACGGCTTCGCCGCCGCCCGCGCCCTGTTCGCCTCCAGCCTCGCCGTGGGCGGGATCGGGCTGCGCGTGACGGTCCTGTGGTGGCTGGCGTTCGCAGGGGGCGCGGCCTGGCTCCTGCGGCGCTCGCGCTACGGCAACTGGATCTTCGCGGTCGGCGGCGCGCCGGCCGCGGCGCGGGCGGCGGGCGTGCCGGTCCGCCGGGTGAAGGTCGCGCTGTTCATGGGCGTCGGCTTCGCCGCCTGGTTCGTCGGCATGCACCAGCTGTTCGCCTTCGACACGGTCCAGTCGGGCGAGGGCGTCGGCAAGGAGTTCTACTACATCATCGCCGCGGTGGTCGGCGGCTGCCTGCTGACCGGCGGCGCCGGCTCGGCCTGGGGCGCGGTGCTGGGCGCGCTGATCTTCGGCATGACCACCCAGGGCATCGTCTACGCCGGCTGGAACCCGGACTGGTTCAAGTTCTTCGTGGGCGCGCTGTTGCTGATCGTCATCCTGCTGAACGCCGGCGTGCGACGCTGGCAGGCGCTGCGCCGATGAGCCCGCCGCTTCTCAGCCTCACGGGCATCGGCAAGCGGTACGGGGCGGTGACCGCGCTCGCCGGCGTCGACCTGGAGGTGGCGGGCGGCGAGATCGCCTGCGTGCTCGGCGACAACGGGGCCGGCAAGTCGACGCTGATCAAGATCATCGCCGGGCTGCATGCGCCCGACGAGGGCCGCCTCGAGGTGGATGGCCGAGCCGTGCGCTTCGCCTCGCCGCGCCAGGCGCTGGCGCTCGGCATCGCCACCGTGCACCAGGACCTCGCCATCGCGCCCCTGATGCCGGTCTGGGCCAACTTCTTCCTGGGCCGGGAGCGGCTGATCGGCCGCGGTCCTCTGGCGCGCATGGACGTGGCCGCGATGCGCGAGATCGCGCGCCGCGAGCTCGCCGGGATGGGCGTCGACCTGCCCGACGTCGAGCGGCCGATCGGGGCGCTCTCGGGCGGCGAGCGCCAGTGCGTGGCGATCGCCCGCGCCATCGACGTGGGCGCCCGGGTGCTGGTGCTCGACGAGCCCACCGCCGCGCTCGGCGTCAAGCAGGCCGGCGTCGTGCTCCGCTACATCGCCGCCGCCAAGGCGCGCGGCCTGGGCGTGGTCTTGGTCACCCACAATCCGCATCACGCCCATGCGCTGGGCGACCGCTTCCTGCTGCTGCAGCGCGGCCGCAGCCACGGCTGCTTCGCCAGGGAAGAGATCGGGGTCGACGAGCTGGCCCGCCGGATGGCCGGCGGCGCTGAGCTCGACCGGCTGGCCGAGGCGCTGGGCGAGGGGACCCCCGGATGACGAGGCGCTGATGGACCGCAAACGGAAACTCGCACCCGTCGGCCTGGCGGCGCTGGCCGCCTTGGCGCTCGCGAGCTGCAGCGCCAGGGGCGGGAAGGGCGCCGCGGTCGCCAGGTCCGCCGCCTCGCCGATGACCATCGCCATGATCACCCACGCCCAACCCGGCGACACCTTCTGGGACATCGTGCGGCGCGGCGCCGAGGCGGCGGCGGCCAAGGACAGGGTCACCCTGCGCTACGCCAGCGATCCGGACGGCGGCGGCCAGGCGACGCTCGTGCAGAACGCTCTCGACAGCAAGATCGACGCCATCGCCGTCACCCTCGCCAAGCCCGACGCGGTGGGCCCGGCGGTGCGCAAGGCGGCAGCGGCCGGCACGCCGGTCGTGGTGTTCAACGCCGGCATCGACCGGTGGAAGGCGGACGGCGCGCTCAGCTACTTCGGCTCCGACGACGACCTGGCCGGCGAGATCGCGGGCCGGCGCGCCGCCGCCGAGGGCGCGAAGCACCTCCTCTGCGTTTCCCAGGAGCAGGGCCACGTGGCCCTGGAGGCCCGCTGCGACGGGCTGAAGCGCGGCTTCGGCTCGGGGCGCTACGACAAGCTCTACGTGCTCGGGACCGACATGCCCTCGGTCCGCTCGACCATCGCCGCCAAGCTCCGGCAGGACCCCTCGATCGATCTCGTGGTGACGCTCGGCGCGCCGTTCGCGCTGGCGGCGATCGATGCGGTCAAGGACGCCGGCAGCCGCGCCAAGGTGGCGACCTTCGACACCAACCCGCAGATCCCCGCCGTCATCCGCTCCGGCGCGCTGCAATGGGCGATCGACCAGCAGCCCTACCTGCAGGGCTATCTCGCGGTGGATTCGCTGTGGCTGCAGAAGACCAACGGCAACGTGCTGGGCGGCGGGGCCGCGGTGCTGACCGGCCCCTACTTCGTCGACAGGAGCAACGTCGAGCGCATCGCGGCCTTCGCGGCCCTCGGGACGCGCTGAGCGACTGCGGCGAAGCTCCCTCGACAGCGTCTCCTTATGGCGCCACGGTCGCGGGGTCTGCCACCTGCGAAGGGGAGGTCGCATGGCGACGTCCGACATCCGTCCTGCGCGTCTGTTCGCGGGAAGCTGCGCGGCGATCACCGCGCTGGCGTTCAGCTTCGCGGCGCTTTCGGCGGTCATGTACCAGCTGAAGAGCGAGTTCCTGCTCGACAACGCCCAGGTCGGGCTGATCGGCGGCGCGGGGCTGTGGGGCATGGCGATCAGCCAGGTCTCGTTTTCGCCGCTCTGCGACCTCGTGGGCATGCGCAACCTGATGCGCCTGGCGCTCGTGGGCCACGTGGCGGGGGTCGCTTTGTTCATCTTCGCGCCGGGCTTTTCGACGCTGTTCGCCGGCGCGCTGGTGCTCGCCATCGCCAACGGCGTGGTCGAGGCGGTGTGCAATCCGCTGACCGCGACCCTGTTCCCCGACCGCAAGGCCGGCATGCTGAACCGCATGCACCTGTGGTTCCCCGGCGGGGTGGCGCTGGGCGGCCTGGTCGCCTGGGGCATCGACCTCGCCCACCTCGACTGGCGCGCCAAGCTGCTGATGGTGCTCGTTCCGGCGGCGCTCTACGGGGCGCTGCTGCTGCGCGAGAAGTTCCCGCCGACCGAGATGGCCGCGGCCGGCCACAAGGTCTCCGACAGTTTCAAGGCGGTCGCCGGCTCGCCGCTGCTCTGGGGGTTCCTGGCGCTGATGACCGTGACCATGAGCCTGGAGCTCGGGCCCAACCGCTGGATCCCGGCTGTGCTGCAGGCGGGCGGCCTGCCCGGCATCCTGGTGCTGGTGATGATCAACGGCGTGATGGCGGTCACCCGCGCCAACGCCCACGCCATCCTCAGCCGCGTCTCGCCGCCGGTGGTGCTGATGGTTTCGACGCTGACGGTCGGGCTCGGGCTCCTGGGCCTGAGCTACGCGAGCGGGCTCGCCGCGACGCTGGTCACCGCGCTCATCTTCGCGATCGGCATCGCCATCGTCTGGCCGACCATGATGGGCTTCGTCGCCGAGCGGACGCCGCGCACCGGCGCGCTGGGCCTGGGCCTGATGGCGGCGGCCGGCTCGCTGGCGGTGGGCGTGGTCACCACGCCGCTCCTGGGCCGGATCGCCGACGAGCACCTGCCGGACGCGCTCGCCAAGCCCGCCGTGGTTCAGCTGGCCAGCCGGGTCCTCGCCACGCCCGTCGCCAGGTCCCCGACGCTGCTCGCCGACGCTCGCACCGTGGCCGCCGCGCCCGGACCGCTGCCGGCCGACGCCACCGGCGACCTCCTGCGCCGCGCCGCCGCAGGCGAGGCCGGACCCGCCATCGCCACCGCCGCCCAGCCGCTGCTGGACTCCGGCGAGAACCACTCGGGGCTGCTCTCCTTCCGCTATCTCGTGCCCTTCGCCTTCCTGGTCAGCCTGATCTTCGGCGTGGTGGTGCTCTCCGACCGGCGGGCCGGCGGCTACCGCGCCCAGGTCGCCAGGGCCCGGCTGGCGCCCGCCGCCGAATGACGGTCCCCGCCCTCCGCATCGGCTTCGTGGGCTCGGGCTTCATCGCCAGGTTCCACCTGAAGGCCTTCCAGAGCGTCCGCCACGCCCAGATCACCGGCGTCTACAGCCCGACGGCGGCGAACCGCGAGGCGCTGGCGGCTGCGGTGAACGCCGCCGAGCTCGGCCCCTGCGCGGCGCACGCCAGCCTGGAGGCGCTGATGACCGCGCCCGATGTCGAGGCGATCTGGCTGCTCGCGCCCAACGACCGGCGCCTCGAGGTGATGCGGGCGCTGCACGCGGCGGTGAAGTCGGGCCGCTCGCAGGTGCGCGCCGTCGCCTGCGAGAAGCCGCTCGGCCGCACGCTGGCCGAGGCGCGCGAGGTGCTGGCGCTCGCCGAGGACGCCGGCCTGGCCCACGGCTACCTCGAGAACCAGGTGTTCTCCACCGCGGTCGAGCGCGGCAAGGAGATCGTCTGGCGCCGCGCCGCGCCGCTGGCCGGCCGACCCTATCTCGCGCGCGCGGCCGAGGAGCACTCCGGCCCGCACGAGCCCTGGTTCTGGCAGGGCGCGCGCCAGGGCGGCGGGGTGATGAGCGACATGATGTGCCACTCCGTCGAGGTCGGCCGCTTCCTGCTCACCGAGCCGGGGGCGCCGCGCAGTTCGCTCACCGTCAAGGCCGTGCAGGGCTCGGTCGCCCACCTGAAGTGGACGCAGGGCCGCTACGCCAAGGCGCTGGCCCGCGACTTCAAGGGGGTCGAGATGGCCCGCTTCCCGGTCGAGGACTTCGCCCGCGCCACGGTCACCCTGGAGGACGCCGCCGGCCAGGAGCTGATCGTCGAGGCCTCGACCTCGTGGTCCTACGTCGGGCCCGGCCTGCGCATCGACCTGGCGCTCCTGGGGCCCGAGTACGCCATGGAGTTCTCCTCGCTCAATCCCGGGCTCAAGGTCTTCCTGTCCCGCGCCATCGCCGGCGGCCAGGGCGAGGACCTGGTGGAGAAGCAGAACGCCGAGCAGGGCCTGATGCCGATCGTCGAGGACGAGGCGGGGATCTACGGCTACATCGGCGAGGACCGCCACATGGTGGATTGCTTCCGCCATGGCCGCACGCCGATCGAGACCTTCGTCGACGGGGTCGAGGTCACCCGGATGATCATGGCGCTCTACAAGTCCGCCGAGACCGGCGGCCTCGTGCGCCTGCCCGACCCCTCGCTTGAAACCTATGTGCCCGCGCCGGCGCGCGAGCCTGCGGAGGCCTGAGCCATGGCGGCCGAGCCCTATGACGTGATCATCGTGGGCTCCGGCGCGGGCGGCGGCATGAGCGCCTACCACCTGACCCGCTCGGGCCTCAAGGTGCTGCTGCTGGAGGCCGGCCGCCACTACGATCCGGCCACCGAGACCCCGATGTTCAACACCAACGCCGAGGCGCCGCTGCGCGGCGAGGGGACCCCCGACAAGCCGTTCGGCTTCTACGACGCGACGGTCGACGGCGGCTGGCAGGTGCCGAACGAGCCCTACACCGTGGCCGAGGGCTCGCAGCCCTTCGTCTGGTGGCGGCCGCGCATGCTGGGCGGGCGCACCAACCACTGGGGCCGCATCGCGCTCAGGTTCGGCCCGCTCGATTTCAAGCCGCGCAGCCGCGACGGCCTGGGCTACGACTGGCCGATCACCTACGACGACCTCGCGCCCTGGTACGACAAAACCGAGAAGCTGATCGGGGTCTCCGGCGCCGCCGCGCCCCACGGCCTCACCAACACCCCGGACTCCCCCGAGGGCTGCCTGATGGAGACCGCCCCGCCGCGGGCCTTCGAGGTGTTCTACGGCCGCGCCTTCAAGGCCATGGGCATCCCGGTGATCCCGATGCACGCGGCGGTGGTCAGCGGCCGGATGGCCGGCCGCAACTCCTGCGTCTTCGCAACGCCGTGCGGCCGCGGCTGCGCGATCGGGGCCAACTTCCAGTCCACCACCGTGCTGCTGCCGCCGGCCATGGCGACCGGCAACCTGACGATCCGGCCCAACGCCCTGGTCTATGAGGTCGCGCTGGACAAGGCGGGCAAGGCGAGCGGCGTCTCCTTCGTCGACCGCAAGACCGGCGAGCACCACTCGGCGAGCGCGCGGGCGGTGGTGCTGGCGGCGGGCTCCGGCGAGACCGCCCGCATCCTCCTCAATTCCAAGAGCCCGCGCTTCCCGGACGGCCTCGCCAACACCCACGGCATGGTCGGCCGCTACCTGATGGACAGCGTCGGCCTCACGGTCGCCGGCCAGTTCCCGGCCATGGAAGGCCTGCCGCCCACCAACGACGACGGCCAGGGCACGCAGCACACCTACGTCCCCTGGTGGGGCTACGACCGGCAGAAGGCGCTGGGCTTCCCGCGCGGCTACCACATCGAGATCGGCGGCGGCCGGCGCATGCCGTCGATGGGCCTGGCGGGCCTGCTCGACCACGACGACCTCAGCGTCGGCGACGAGCTGCGCGCGAACCTGCGCCGCCGCTTCGGCAGCGTCATCGGCTTCGACGGCCGCGGCGAGATGATCCCCAACGACGACTGCTACTGCGAGCTCGATCCGAAGGTCACCGACAAGTGGGGCGTCCCGGTCCTGCGCTTCCACTGGAGGTGGGGCGAGGGCGAAACCCGCCAGGCCGGCCACATGGTCGAGACGTTCCTGGCGGTCATCGACAAGCTGGGCGGCAAGCCGCTGGGCAAGGTCGAGACCGACGGCGCCAAGGCGATCTCCAAGGGCGGCGAGATGATCCACGAGGTCGGCACCGCCCGCATGGGCGCGCGCGAGACGGACTCCGTGGTCAATCAGTTCGGCCAGAGCTGGGCCGTGCCCAACCTCTTCGTCACCGACGGGGCGGTGCTGGTCTCCAGCCCCGACAAGAACCCGACGCTCTCGATCCTGGCGCTGGCCTGGCGCTCCAGCGACCACCTCGCCACGCTCGCCAAGCAGGGGGCCCTATGAGCCAACCGCTGCCGACCGATCCGCCGCCCGAGCCGCAGGCGCCGGAGCCCTACGTCTCGAAGATCGACCGCCGCACCGCCCTGGCCTGGGTGGGCGTGGTGGGCGCCGCCGCCGCCGTCGGCGCCGGCGTGGTGGTCTACGGGCCGAAGTTCGGCGGCCGGCCCGCCGTCGAGGCGAAGGGCTACGGGACCGATCCGAACCTCGTTCACCCGGCGCCCGCGCCCTGGCCGCGGATCATGACCCGCGCCCAGCTCGACACCGCCGCCGCGGCCTGCGACCACATCCTGCCGGCCACCGCCACGGCGCCTTCGGCCCGCGCGCTCGGCGTGCCCGATTTCCTCAACGAATGGGTGAGCGCGCCCTATCCCGAGCAGCTCAAGGACCGGCCGCTGATCCTGGGGGGCCTCGACCGGCTGGCCGCAGGGGCGCAGCGAAGGTTCGGAAAGCCGACGCCGGCGCTCTCGGCCGCCGAACGGGCGGCCCTGATCGGCCCCCTCGCCGCCGCGAAGGGGGCGGATCTCGCCTTCTTCCGGCGCATCCGCCGGCTGGTGATCGGCGCCTACTACACGACGCCGCAAGGCTTCAAGGACATCGGCTACATCGGCAACGTGGCCCGCGCGCGCGACCCCGGCCCCTCCGACGAGGTCCTGGCGCATCTCGAGCGCGAACTCGCCAGGCTCGGCCTTTAGGACAGCAGCATGAAGCTCGTGATCGTCGGACTGGCCCTCGCCCTGAGCCTCAGCGGAGCCGCCATGGCCCAGCCCAATGTCCTCACGCCCAAGGAGAAAGCGGCCGGCTGGAAGCTGCTGTTCGACGGCCGCACGCTGGCCGGCTGGCGCGGCTTCAAGGCGGCCGCGCCCGATCCGGGCTGGCGGGTCGCCGACGGCGCGCTCGGCCCCGACCCGAAGACCTCCAAGGACGTGATCAGCAAGGACACGTTCGGCGACTTCGAGCTCAGCTTCCAGTGGAAGATCTCGAAGCTCGGCAATTCGGGGGTCATGTACCACGTCATCGAGGTGGGCGATGAGACCTACGAATCCGGCCCCGAGTACCAGATCCTCGACAACGCCCACGGCGAGCCGCCGCTGCAGCGGGCCGCCTCGCTGTTCGCCCTCTACGCGCCGGCCAAGGATGCGACCAGGCCGCCCGGCGAGTGGAACCAGGGCCGGATCGTGGTCCGCCATGGTCACGTCGAGCACTGGCTGAACGGCGCCAAGGTGGTCGAGTACGACCTGGGCTCGCCCGACTTCAAGGCCAGGGTCGCGGGCTCCAAGTTCGCCCAGTGGCCGCAGTTCGCCTCGTCCGCCAGCGGCCACATCGCGCTGCAGAACCATGGCGACGCGGTGTGGTTCAGGGACCTGAAGATCCGGCCCCTGAAGTAGGCTCCCACCGCGGGCTAACGTCGATTGCGCGATGGAGCGCGCGTACCTGCCGGCGGACCACGACGAAGAGCTTCCTCGTCGCCGACCAGCAGGGCTCGATCGTGGCCCAGACGGACGCCTCGGGGACCTGGCAGGCCACTGACACCTACGACGAGTACGGCAACCCGGGTTCCACCAACACCGGCCGCTTCCAGTACACCGGCCAGGTGTGGCTGCCGGAGTTCGGGGTCTACAGCTACAAGGCCCGCGACTACGCACCCGGCTTGGGCGTGTTCCTGCAGACCGACCCGATCGGCTAC
>NZ_DATIMC010000012.1:0-10965 GCF_035475775.1 Phenylobacterium sp.
GCGTCTGCACCAGCACCGGCGGCCGGTTGGCCAGGAAGATGGCGACCGCCAGGCTGGCCGCGGCCACCCCGAGGGCGCCTGCGGTCATGCCGCGCCAGAAGCGGAGCGCGCGGTTGTCGTTGGCCGGCAGCGCGCGCGCGATGCGCTCCCAGGCTCCCGGCGGCGGCGCAACCTCGGGGACGCCATCGAGCAGCGGCGAGAGCCGCTCGCGCCAGCCTGCGACCAGGGCGGCGAAGGCCGGATCGCGCGCAACACGGGCCTCGGCGGCGGCACGCTCGGGACCGGAGAGCACGCCCAGCGCATGCTCCGCGGCCAGCGCTTCGATGTCGGAAAGTTCGGGCCCCTCGCTCATCGCTCCAGGCACCCTTTGAGCCGGGCGAGGCCGCGGCGGATCCAGCTCTTCACCGTGCCCAGCGGCGCATCCATCCGGCGGGCCAGGGCCTCGTAGGTCAAGCCTTCGAAAAAGGCGGTGCGGATCGCCGTCTCGGTGCGCTTGTCGAGCTCGGAAAGGCAGGCGCCGAGGCGCCCGGAGTCATCGGCCGCGGAGAGCAGGGCCTCGGCGCCGAGAGCGCCTTCGTCGGCGATCTCGAGTCCCTCCACCGGCTCGGCGCGGGCGAGCGGACCGCGGGCGCGCAAGCGGTCGATCGCCCGGTTGCGGGCGATGGCCGAAAGCCAGGTCATGACGCTGGCGCGGGCCTCGTCGAAGCGGTCCGCCCGGCGCCAGACGGTGAGATAGACTTCCTGCAGCACGTCCTGGGCGTCCTCCCGGTCGGAGAGGATACGCAAGGCGACGCCGAAAAGCTTCGCGGAGGTCGCCTGGTAGAGCTGGCGCAGCGCTTCGCGGTCACCGGCTGCGATGCGCGCCATCAAGGGCGCGAGGGCGTCGGCGGCAGCAGCTGGGGCCAAGGTCGTCCCGTCCCGATCCGAGCGGCCAAGCTGCCCTGCGCCGGCGTGGTTCGCAAGGGCCGCCCGGCTGGGCGGATGGCGCCGAGCGCGCGACTGACGCCTACGGCGCCTGCCGGACGACGTTGGAGACGCCGGGCGGCGTCTGGTCGAGCGCGATCAGGCGCGCGGGGCCATCGCCGAGGGCCTCGGCCTTGTGCCACTGGTCGACCGGATCGAGGCTCATGTCGCCGGCCTTCAGCTCATAGGTCTGGCCGGTCACCAGATTGATCACCCTCACGCGGCCGGCGAGCACGTAGACATAGCGCGGGTAGGGATGCTTGTGCGGCGCGATCTGGCCGTGCGGCGGCACGGTGGTCTCCGAAACCGTCGCCTGCACGGGGCCCGGCGGCAGCACGATGGGCTGCCCGGCGCTGGTGGCCGAGAGCGTCTTGAGCGTAGTGGTGACGGGCTTGGGCGGGGCCTGGGCGGCCGCCGCGCCGGCCAACGCCACGGCGCCCGCGAGAATGGCGATCGTCTGGCGAGCGTGGCGTGATGCGGGCCGCTGCGGAAGCCGCATCGCCGACCGGCGCTCAGGCCGCCTTGCGCTTGATCTGCCGCTTGGCGGCGCGCTTGGCCTGGGCGGCGGCGAGCCGGCGCGCGCGGCGCTCGGCGGCGGCCTCTTCGAGGGGCGGGATAAGTTCGGCGGCGGCGGCCTGCTGCTTCTCGTCGCCGGCCTCCTTCAGGCGCCGCGCATTGGCCAGCAGGTTGATCACGTCCTCATCGCTCATGGTGGGGATCTTTTCGATGAGGGTCATGGGGTCTCCTCGGATGTCGTTCGCGGCTGCCCGCGCCGCCTCATTAGCTATATGGCTGGGCGGCGATTTGGTTGCGGCGGAACCCGGGTTTTTGCGCAGGCCGACCTGGCCCATGCCGCGGAACTTGGTAGGTTTTCCGGCCAGTCCAGGGAGGGCCGAATGGCGAAGACGCCGGCGAAGGCTGCGCCCGAGAAGCGCTCGGCGGTGCAGGCGCAGGCGGCCTGCGCCTGCGGCGCGGTGCGGCTGGAGATCGACGTGCCCGCGGTCTGGGCCTGGCACGACCACTCGGCGGCGAGCCGACAGGCCCAAGGCGGCGCCTATGCGACCTGGGTCGGCAGCTGGAAGAGCCGCTTCCGCATCCTGCAAGGCGAGGCGGACATCACCCGTTGGGAAGATCCCGAGCGCAAGACGATCCGCAGCTTCTGCGCGCGCTGCGGCACGCCCTTGGCCTACGAGCGGGCGCGCGCCCCGAACATCGTCAACATTCCCCGCGGCATCTTCCGCAGCCGCACCGGCCGCGAGCCGCGCTACCACATGTATCTGGATCAGCAGGCGGACTGGACCTGGACCGGCGAAGCGCTGGCGCCGCTGAAGGGCTATCCCGGGGTGATGCGCGAGCGGCCCCGCAAGAAAGCGCGGACGCTCGAGCCCCCGATCGATGAGTTCATCTGACCGCAGGTAGCCGTCCTTCATCGAGGAGGAGGGGTCCCGATGTCCACGGGACGAGGCGGCGCTTGCGCAGGCGAGAGTCGCCCTCTAAGGGGACCGCTTAACCTGCAGTTCTGACCGGCAGCGGGCGCGTCCATTCTTGCGCGGCCGCCGCTTCGCGCGCGAGAGCCATGCCCAGACGCACCGACATCGCCTCGATCCTGATCATCGGCGCGGGGCCGATCGTGATCGGTCAGGCGTGCGAGTTCGACTATTCCGGGGTGCAGGCCTGCAAGGCGCTGCGGGCCGAGGGCTACCGGATCGTGCTGGTGAACTCCAATCCGGCGACGATCATGACCGATCCGAACCTCGCCGACGCCACCTACATCGAGCCGATCACGCCGGAGATGGTCGCCAAGATCATCGAGAAGGAGCGGCCCGATGCGCTGTTGCCGACCATGGGCGGTCAGACCGCGCTGAACACCGCGCTGGCGCTCGAGCAGATGGGCGTGCTGAGAAAGTTCAATGTTGAAATGATTGGCGCGCGGGCCGAGGTGATCGACAAGGCCGAGGACCGTCAGAAATTCAGGAACGCGATGGATTCCATCGGGCTGGAGAGCCCGAAGTCCAAGGCCGCCCATACGCTGGCGGAGGCCGAGGCGGCGCTGGAGTTCGTCGGCCTGCCGGCGATCATCCGGCCCTCGTTCACGCTGGCCGGCACCGGCGGCGGCATCGCCTACAACGTCGAGGAGTTCCGCGAGATCGTCGAGCGGGGTCTCGACCTGTCGCCGACCACCGAGGTGCTGATCGAGGAAAGCGTGCTGGGCTGGAAGGAGTACGAGATGGAGGTGGTCCGCGACCGGGCGGACAACTGCATCATCGTCTGCTCGATCGAGAACGTGGACCCGATGGGGGTGCATACGGGCGACTCGATCACCGTGGCCCCGGCGCTGACGCTGACCGACAAGGAATACCAGCGGATGCGCAGCGCCTCGATCCAGGTGCTGCGCGAGATCGGCGTCGAGACCGGCGGCTCCAACGTGCAGTTCGCGGTCAATCCCGCCGACGGGCGCATGGTGGTGATCGAGATGAACCCGCGCGTCAGCCGCTCCTCGGCGCTGGCCTCGAAGGCGACGGGGTTCCCGATCGCCAAGGTCGCAGCCCGGCTGGCCGTCGGCTACACGCTGGACGAACTGATGAACGACATCACCGGGGCCACGCCCGCCTCGTTCGAGCCGTCGATCGACTACGTGGTCACCAAGATCCCGCGCTTCGCCTTCGAGAAATATCCGGGCGCCGAGCCGGTGCTCTCCACGTCCATGAAGTCGGTGGGCGAGGTGATGGCGATCGGCCGGACCTTCGCCGAGAGCCTGCAGAAGGCGCTGCGCGGACTGGAGACGGGCTTGACCGGCCTCGACGAGGTGGTGATCGAACCCGACGACGAGGATGATGCCCCGCACACCGCCATCCTGCGCCAGCTCGGCAAGCCCACGCCGGACCGACTCAGGGTCATCGCCCAGGCGTTCCGCGAGGGGCTGACCTGCGACGAGATCCACGCCGTCTGCGCCTACGAGCCCTGGTTCCTGCGGCAGATCGAGGCGCTGGTGAAGGAGGAGGCCGGCATTCGCGAGGCGGGCCTGCCGACCCACGCCGCGCAATTTCGCCGGCTGAAGGCGCTGGGCTTCTCCGACGCCAGGCTGGCCCGCCTCACCCGCACCACCGAGGCGGAGGTGCGCGAGCAGCGCCGCGGCCTCGGCGTGCGGCCGGTGTTCAAGCGCATCGACACCTGCGCCGGCGAGTTCCGCGCCGAGACGCCCTACATGTACTCGACCTATGAATCAGGCGCGCTCGGGCAGATCCCCGACGACGAGAGCGAGCCCTCGGACCGGCGGAAGGCGATCATCCTGGGCGGGGGGCCGAACCGCATCGGCCAGGGAATCGAGTTCGACTACTGCTGCTGCCATGCGGCCTTCGCGCTCGACGAGATCGGCGTCGAGTCGATCATGGTCAACTGCAACCCCGAGACCGTCTCGACGGACTACGACACCTCGGACCGCCTCTACTTCGAGCCGCTGACCGCCGAGGATGTGCTCGAGCTGATCGAGGTGGAGCGCAGCCGCGGCGAGCTGATGGGCGTGATCGTGCAGTTCGGCGGCCAGACGCCGCTGAAGCTCGCCAAGCCGCTGGAGGACGCCGGCGTGCCGATCCTCGGCACCTCGCCCGACGCCATCGACCTGGCCGAGGACCGTGAGCGATTCCAGAAGCTGCTGCAGCGGCTGAAGATCGCCCAGCCGGTGAACGCCATCGCGCGTTCGCCCGAGGAGGCGTTCGCGGCCGCCCACGAGGTGGGTTACCCGGTGGTCATCCGGCCTTCCTACGTGCTGGGCGGGCGGGCGATGGAGATCGTCCGCGACGACGAGCAGCTCGACCGCTACATCCGCACCGCCGTGCAGGTCTCGGGCGACAGCCCCGTGCTGATCGACCAGTACCTCTCGCGCGCCACCGAGGTGGACGTGGACGCGCTCAGCGACGGCGAGACGGTGTTCGTGGCCGGCGTCCTGGAGCACATCGAGGAGGCGGGCGTGCATTCCGGCGATTCCGCCTGCTCCCTGCCCCCCTTCTCGCTGAAGGCCGAGACCATCGAGGCGCTCAAGCGGCAGACCGAGGCCATGGCCCGGGCGCTCGAGGTGCGTGGGCTGATGAACGTGCAGTTCGCCATCGAGGAGCCGCACAGCGAGAGCCCGCGGATCTTCGTCCTCGAGGTCAACCCGCGCGCCAGCCGCACGGTGCCGTTCGTGGCCAAGACGGTGGGCGCGCCGATCGCCGCGATCGCCGCCAAGGTGATGGCGGGAAAGCGCCTGGCGGACTTCGGGCTGAGGGCGGCGCCCTACGACCACATCGCGGTGAAAGAGGCTGTGTTCCCGTTCGCCCGGTTCGCCGGCGTTGACACCGTGCTGGGCCCGGAGATGCGCTCGACCGGCGAGGTCATGGGCCTGGACTGGATCCGCCCCGGCGAGACGGCGGCGCCGGCGTTCGCGCGCGCCTTCGCCAAGAGCCAGCTCGGCGGCGGGGTGAACCTGCCGGCCCACGGCTGCGTCTTCGTCTCGGTGAAGGACGCCGACAAGGCCTGGATCCTGGAGCCCACCCGCACGCTCGCCGAGCACGGCTTCCGGATCCTGGCGACCGCCGGGACCGCGAAGTTCCTGGCCGAACAGGGGATCGGGGTCGAGCCGGTGAAGAAGGTGCTGGAAGGCCGGCCCCACATCGTCGATGCGATGAAGAACGGCGAGGTGCAGCTGGTCTTCAACACCACCGAGGGCAAGCAGTCGCTGGTCGACAGCTTCGAGATCCGCCGCTCGGCCCTGATGATGAAGATCCCCTACTTCACCACCACCGCCGGCGCGCTGGCCGCGGCCCAGGCGATCGTGGTCACCGCCCAGGCGCCGCTGGAGGTGCGACCGCTGCAGAGCTACGCCCCGGCGTGACGCGCCGCGACGGGGCCGGCGGCGGCCGAGGGATGTGTGACCACCGGCAGGCCGCGGCTCGGTTGACCGGCGTTCGGCGGAGGCGCACCATCGTGGCATCGCCTGACTGATGCAGGCGGCGAGAAGGGCGCGCTCCGGCGGCCCGAGACAGAGCGGCCGGAACGGCGTCGTCGCGGCGCCTGTCGCAGTTCGGCGGGGGACCTGTCGGTCCTCCCTGTAGGATTGCGAGGAAGCCTGATGTCGACCGAGCAACATGGTGAAGTTCATCACCACCGTAAGCGTAACACCGCGCTGCGCGTCGAGAACATGATTCAGCTGCTCATGGTGATCGCCGCGGCCATCCTGGCCGTCGGCCTGATCTATGGCGTAGTGAGCACCGGCTCGACCGCGCCGGCCTGGATGCGCTAGGGCCGCAGGGCCTCAGCATTTGAGGGCGCGCGTGGGGCCGAGGTTCCCGCGGCGCCCTGACGGATTTTGGGGGCGCTCGCCGGGTCCCGTCCCGGCGCGAGGGGGCTTGCGTGCCGCCCGACGCTCCCGTCCTGCTCCCTCCGATTGACGTCGGGTCGCGCTGGCGAGGCCGGCCGCCCTGCGCTAGGCCATGGCCCAGCCCAGGGGAGGACGAGCCATGGCGGGTCGAGTGGAAGGCAAGGTCGCGCTGGTCACCGGCGGGGCGAGCGGCATCGGCCGCGGCTGCGCGGAGCGCCTCGCCCAGGAAGGCGCGGCGGTGGTGATCAGCGATCTGCAGGACCTGAAGGGCGAGGAGACCGCGGCCGCCATCGTCAAGGCCGGCGGCAAGGCGCGCTACCTGCATCACGACGTCACCGACGAGGCGGCCTGGCAGGGCGTCATCGGCGACATCCGCAGCCAGGAGGGCCGGCTCGACATCCTGGTGAACAACGCCGGCATCGGCCTCGGCGGCTCGATCTTCGAGATGAGCCTGGCCGACTTCAAGCGCCAGCAGGCGGTGAACGTCGACGGCGTGTTCCTGGGCGTCAAGCATGCGATCCCGCTGATGCGCCAGGGCGGCGGCGGCAGCGTGGTCAACATGAGCTCGGTGGCCGGCCTGAAGGGCGCGCCGACGCTGGCGGCCTATTGCGCGACCAAGGGGGCGGTGCGGCTGTTCACCAAGGCGGTGGCGATGGAGTGCGCGCTCGCCAAGGACGGGGTGCGGGTGAACTCGGTGCATCCGGGCATCATCGAGACGCCGATCTGGCTGACCGTGGCGCCGCAGGGCGGAGCGGCCGGGAGCAACGCCCCGCCGGACCTGGACGCCATGAGCCAGGTGGCCGTGCCGCTGGGCGTCAAGGGCTATCCGCTCGACATCGCCAACGGCGTCCTGTGGCTGGCCTCGGAGGAGAGCCGCTACGTGACCGGCGCCGAGCTGGTGATCGACGGCGGGCTTTCGGTCCGCTGAGCTCGGTGCGCTGCCGCACGCAAATTATGCCGGCCGGACTGGCGCGATCCCCTTGAGTTTTGCGGCGCACAATTCTATCTTCGCCGCCCCCGGACGCCTGCGCCCGCGGCCGGACGTTTGAGAACCACCAGGGCGAGACCCGAGTCATCACCTCCATGGAAAAAGTGCCGATGACCGCCGAGGGCTACAGGGCCCTCGACGAAGAGCTGAAGCGTTTGAAGACGGTGGAGCGGCCGGCGGTGATCGGACAGATCGCCGAAGCCCGGACGCATGGCGACCTTTCGGAGAACGCCGAGTACCACGCCGCCAAAGAGCGCCAGGGCTGGATCGAGGGCCGCATCGCCGAGATCGAGGACCGGATGGCGCGCGCCCAGGTGATCGACGTCTCCAAGCTCTCCGGCGCGCAGGTGAAGTTCGGGGCCACGGTGTCGCTGGTCGACGAGGACACCGAGGAGGAGGCCCGCTATCAGATCGTGGGCGAGCACGAAGCCGACGTGAAGCAGGGCCGCGTCTCGATCAGCTCGCCGCTGGCGCGCGCCATGATCGGCAAGGAGACCGGCGATGTCGTGGAGGTGAACACCCCTGGCGGCGTGAAGGCGTATGAGATCACCAAGGTGGAATGGGCCTGACCGGCCGCCCTTCACAGTAGATCCCGGGTAAGTCCTGGCGCGCGAGCCTGATTGCGGCGCGGGAGCAGCGCGCGCGCGGCGCGGCGCAAGGAATTTGCAACCTCCGTGGGTCATCATCCCCGCACGTCGTCAAAGTGGGGATTGATCTGTGTCGAATTTCTTCTGGGATTCCCTGACCGCCAGCCAGGCGGCTGTATTCACGAGCAGCGATCGACTGTTCTTCCCGATCGGAAGCGGTTCGGAGGTCACGGTCCTCTTCAATCCGTTCACGACAACCACCCCGGCGACGATCACCATCAGCGCCTTCGGGCTCAGCGAGACGTTTCCCGACACGGGCGGCGCGGGCGCGATCCGCGGCTTCGCCGACACCGATTTCCTGCAGACCGGCTCGATGCTGTTCATCGGCACCACCGGCAATGACATCCAGTCGGGCACGGCCGCGGCCGACGGGCTCTTCGGGGGCGCCGGCGACGACACCCTGAGCGGGCTGGACGACAACGACCTGCTGCAGGGCAATCAGGGGAACGACCACCTGGACGGCGGCCTCGGCGGCGACGTGATCTTCGGGGGCCAGGGCGACGACACCATCCTGGTGGGCGCCGGCGCGAATTTCGCGCAGGGCAACCTCGGGAACGACACCATCGTCGGCGCCGGCACGAGCGACCTGCTGCTCGGCGGCCAGGGCGACGACAGCATCGACGCGAGCGCGGCGACCAACGCCTTCATGCTGGGCAATCTCGGCGACGACACCATCATGGGCGGGGCGGGAAGCGACACGCTGCAGGGCCAGGACGGCGACGACGTGCTGAACGGCGGGATCGGCGGCTCCGACAGCCTCGACGGCGGCGCCGGCAATGACGTGCTGGTCTTCCAGGCCGGCGGCGTGATCTCCGGCGGCGACGGCGACGACGACATCACCGGGGTCGGCACCACCGCCTCGGCGACAGTGGATGGCGGCGCGGGCAACGACGACATCAGCATCGCCGGTCCCGGCTCGGTGACCGGCGGCGTCGGCGACGACGACATCATCGCCGGAACCGCCAACGTCACGGTGAGCGGCGGCGACGGGAACGACACCATCGCCACCGGCGGCGGGACCGACAATCTCGACGGCGGCGCCGGCAACGACCAGATCGCCTTCGGGGGCGGCGGCGTGGTGCTGGGCGGCGACGGCGACGACACCATCGACGGCTCGGCTTCGACCACCTCGACGTCGATCGACGGCGGCGCCGGCAACGACATGATCACCGGCACGAGCGCGGCGGACACCATCACCGGCGGCGCCGGCGACGACACCATCGCCGCCGGCCAGGGCCGCGATATCATCACCGGCGGCGGCGGCAACGACGAGTTCGCCTTCGCGCAGGGCGACACCACGCCGTCCGGCGGCCTCTGGGACGTGATCACCGACTGGCAGAGCGGCGACAAGCTGCATTTCGCGGGCGCGGCGGTGACGGCGAACACCTACACCGAGACGATCACCGCCAGCGATGCGCAGAGCGCCCTCACCAACGCCACCGCCGAGATCACCTCGGGGGCGCACGACGTGGTGGCCATCCAGGTGGGCGGCGACGTGCTGGTGTTCGTCGACAGCGCCGACAACAACACCGTGGGTGACGCCGTCGTGCTGGTCGGCAAGAGCCTCGCCGACATCGACCCGACCAACTTCGTCTGACCGGGGCAGGGCTGCGGGTTCAGGGCCGCTCCCCGGAGCGGCCCTTTCGCCATGACGGCTAATGCAGCGCCGCGACCTCGAAGGCGTCGTCCGGCAAGGCGCGGCGGCCTGCGGCGCGGGTCTTCAGGCCGGCGACCAGTCCGAGCGCCGCCCCGGCGCCGAGGCCGGCCAGGGCCCCTGCCGCGAGGAGGCGCATCCCCAGGCCCAGGGCCACGCCGACGCCCAGGGCGGCGCCGACGCCGGCCCACAGGCCCATGTTCTTCATCGGCTCGTCCATCGCACCGCTCCAGAATCGCGCCTACATTACGGAGATGGCCGAAGATCGTTCCGACCCCCGCCTCGTTCGCTGCCTGATCGTCGGATCGGGGCCGGCGGGCTACACCGCCGCCATCTACGCCGCCCGCGCCCTGCTCGAGCCCGTCTTGATCCAGGGGATCCAGCCGGGCGGCCAGCTCACCATCACCACCGACGTGGAGAACTATCCAGGCTTCGCCGAGGTCATCCAGGGTCCCTGGCTGATGGAGCAGCTGCAGGCCCAGGCGGAGCACGTCGGCACGGAGGTGGTCACCGACATCGTGGCCGAAGCGGACCTCTCGCAGCGGCCCTTCCGGCTGACCTGCGACTCCGGCCAGGTCTGGCTCGCCGAGACCCTGATCATCGCCACCGGCGCCCAGGCGAAGTGGCTCGGGATCGCCTCGGAGCAGAAGTTCCAGGGCTTCGGCGTCTCGGCCTGCGCCACCTGCGACGGCTTCTTCTACCGCGGCAAGGAGGTCGTGGTGGTCGGCGGAGGGAACACGGCCGTGGAGGAGGCCCTGTTCCTCACCCACTTCGCCTCCAAGGTCACGGTGGCGCACCGGCGCGACGAGTTCCGCGCCGAGCGCATCCTGCAGGAGCGCCTGTTCGCCAATCCCAAGATCGAGGTGATCTGGAACAGCGCCGTCGAGGAGGTGAAGGGAGGCTCCGATCCGCTCGGCGTCACCGGCGTGGTGCTGAAGGACGTCAACACCGGGGCCCTCAGCGAGGTCGCCTGCGACGGCCTGTTCGTCGCCATCGGCCACGCGCCGTCGTCGGAGCTGTTCAAGGGGCAGCTGGAGATGGACGCGTCCGGCTACCTCAAGGTGAAAGCCGGGACAGCGTCGACGGCGATCGAGGGGGTCTATGCCGCCGGCGACGTGACCGACGACGTCTATCGCCAGGCGGTGACCGCCGCCGGCATGGGCTGCATGGCGGCGCTCGAGGCGGCGCGCCTCTTGGCCGAGGAAGACCACGCCCGCGCCCACCACCCGATCAGCCACCACGAGGCCGAAAAAATCGGGGTTTGGTGAGCCCCGCCAGTGGCTTAGTTCACAATTTCGCCTAAGCCGCGCGCGCTACTCGCAACTTCCGACGCCCCCCAATGGTTGGGGCGGCGAAG
>NZ_DATIMC010000013.1:0-21663 GCF_035475775.1 Phenylobacterium sp.
GGTGGCGGCGCTGGCGGCGCTGGTCGAAAGCCGCTTCGACGAGGAGGAGTAGTCCGGCCCCAGTTCCTCCCCTTTTCGGGGGAGGTGGCGCGAAGCGCCGGAGGGGGCTTCCGCTCAGAAGCCGGGGTCCCGCCCTGCCGCGTCGGCGATCGCCCGCAAAGCGCCGTTCATCTCCTTCAGGACGAGCGCCGCCGACAGCCGCAGTGTCCGAACCCCCTTGCCGGCCAGCCAATCGTCCCGCCGCTCGTCCTTGCGCCAGCTTGCGATGTGGCCGACGCCGTCAATCTCAACGCAGAGCCGCGCCTCGTGACAGTAGAAGTCCAGCACGTAAGGCCCGATAGGGTGCTGCTTGCGGAACTTCAATCCGGCGAGCTTGCCCGCTTTCAGCTCGCGCCAGAGCAAGCCTTCTGGGAGGCTCAAGCGGCGACGGAGGTGCTTGGCGAAATCACGGGTTTCGTGCGCGACTTGCATGAGAACAGCTTAGATGTGCTCTTATTGTTCCGCAACGCTGCAGGGGGAGGTTGCACGTTTTGAGCGGAAGCCCCCTCCGGCCCTCCGGGCCACCTCCCCCTGCGGGGAAGGAACCGGGCTAAGTCTTCAGCCGCCAGCCGGTGCGGAAGATCCAGCTCACCGCCAGCAGGCAGGCGATCAGGAACGCCAGGGTCATGACGAGGCTCAGGCCCACGCCGACATCGGAGACGCCGTAGAAGCTCCAGCGGAAGCCGCTCACCAGGTAGACCACGGGGTTGAACAGGGCGACCTGTCGCCAGGCGCCGGGCAGCATGGCGATGGAATAGAAGCTGCCGCCCAGGAAGGTGAGCGGGGTCACCACCATCATCGGGATGATCGACAGCTTCTCCCAGCCGTCGGCCCAGACGCCGGTGAGGAAGCCGAACAGCGAAAAGGTCACCGAGGTCAGCACCAGGAAGGCCGCCATGGCCAAGGGGTGGCCGATCGAGAACGGCACGAAGAGCCGTGCGGTGGCCAGGATGATGAGGCCCAGCACGACCGACTTGCTGGCCGCCGCGCCCACGTAGCCCAGGACGATCTCGAAGGCCGAGATCGGGGCGGAGAGCACCTCGTACACCGTGCCGGCGAAGCGCGGCATGTAGATGCCGAAGCTGCCGTTCGAGATGCTCTCGGTGAGGATCGACAGCATGATCAGCCCCGGCACGATGAAGGCGCCGTAGGAGACGCCGTCCACCAGCGGCATGCGCCGGCCGATCGCCGAGCCGAAGACGATGAAATAGAGCGAGGTGGTGATCACCGGGGTGGCGAGGCTCTGCACCACCGTGCGCGCCCAGCGATGCATCTCGAACAGGTAGATGGCGCGCACGGCGTAGAGGTTCATCGGCGTCCCCTGACCAGGCTGACGAAGATCTCCTCGAGCGAGCTCTCGGCCGTCTGCAGGTCCTTGAAGTCGATCCCCCGGGCCGAGAGCGCCCTGAGGAGCTCGGCGATGCCGGTCGTCTCGGCCTGGGCGTCGAAGGTGTAGACCAGCTCCGCGCCTTCCGCCGCGAGCTCCAGCCGGTAGGCCTCCAGGCCCGGCGGCACGGCGGCGAGCGGCTCCTGCAGGTGCAGGGTGAGCTGCTTCTTGCCGAGCTTGCGCATCAGCGCCGTCTTCTGCTCCACCAGGATCAGCTCGCCCCTGGAGATCACGCCCACGCGGTCGGCCATCTCCTCGGCCTCCTCGATGTAGTGGGTGGTCAGGATGATGGTCACGCCGTTCTCGCGGAGCCTTCGGACCATCTCCCACATGTCGCGACGAAGCTCGACGTCGACGCCGGCGGTGGGCTCGTCGAGGAACAGGATCTTCGGCTCATGGGACAGCGCCTTGGCGATCATCACCCGGCGCTTCATGCCGCCGGAGAGCGCCATGATCTTCTCGTCCTTCTTGTCCCACAGCGAGAGGTCCTTCAGCACCTTCTCGAGGTGGCCCGGGTCGGGCGGCTTGCCGAACAGCCCGCGCGAGAACTTGACCGTGTCCCACACCTTCTCGAAGGCGTCGGTGGAGAGCTCCTGCGGCACGAGCCCGATCTTGGCGCGGGCGGCGCGGAAGTCGCGGACCACGTCGTGGCCATCGGCCATGACCTTGCCGCGGGTCGGATTCACCAGGCCGCAGACGATGCCGATCAGGGTGGTCTTGCCCGCGCCGTTCGGGCCCAAGAGCGCGAAGATCTCGCCCTGCATGATCTGCAGGCTCACCTCCTTCAGCGCCTGGAAGCCGCCGGCGTAGGTCTTCGACAGGCCCTCGATGGAGATGATCGGCTGCACGGCGGCTCCCCTCGGCGCGACATAGGAACGATCCGGCGGCGCCGCCACAGACACTCTATTGCTCCCCTCGGGGGGGAGCTCCGCCGAAGGCGGCGAGGGGGCTTCCGCTCAGATGGCGCGGCTGCGATTCGGCGGCGGAAACCCCTCCGGTCCTCCGGACCACCTCCCCCTGCGGGGAGGAATTCAGACCATCGGCCGCATCTTCAGGTCGGCGAGCAGGGCCTCGTCGGCGGTGGGCTCGGGGTTCCGGGTGGTCAGCAGCCGCCCGCCGACGAAGATCGAGTTGGCGCCGGCCAGGAAGCACAGCGCCTGCAGCTCCTTGGTCATGTGCTCGCGCCCGGCGGCGATGCGCACCACCGACTTCGGGCAGACCAGGCGCGCGACCGCGATCATGCGCACGAACTCCAGCGGGTCCACCGGCTCCGAGCCGCCGAGCGGCGTGCCGGGGATCGGCATCAGGTCGTTGATCGGCAGGCTCTCCGGATGGGCGGGCAGGGTGGCGAGCTGGTGCAGCAGGGCCGCGCGGTCGCGTCGCGTCTCGCCCATGCCGACGATGCCGCCGCAGCAGACGCAGATGCCGGCCTCGCGCACCGCCGCCAGCGTGTCGAGCCGCTCCTGGTAGGTTCGCGTGGTGACCACCTTGTCGTAGTAGTCCGGCCCGGTGTCGAGGTTGTGGTTGTAGAAGTCGAGGCCCGCGGCCTTCAGGGCGGCGGCCTGGGGCGGCGTCAGCATGCCGAGCGTGGCGCAGGTCTCGAGCCCGAGCGCCTTCACCCCCGAGATCATGGCGGCCAGCTTCGGCAGGTCGCGGTCCTTCACGTCGCGCCAGGCCGCGCCCATGCAGAACCGCTGCGCGCCACCGGCCTTCGCCTCGCGCGCCTTGGCGATCACCGCGGCCGGGTCCATCAGCTTCGAGGCCGCCACGCCGGTCTTGAAATGCTGGCTCTGGGCGCAATAGCCGCAGTTCTCCGGGCAGCCGCCGGTCTTCACGCTCAGCAGCTGCGAGATCTGCAGCTCGGTCGGGTCGAACCAGCGGCGATGCACCTCGGCGGCGCGGAACACCAGCTCGGTGAACGGCGTCTCGAACAGCGCCTCGACCGCCTCGAGCGTCCAGTCGTGGCGGGGGAGCGCCGGGTCCTGGGCGGCGGCGCGGAGAGGGGCGTTCATGGGCGCATCCTGGCTCGGAGGGACGCCGCCCTTAGAGCTCGGCCGGGGCGCGGAGGCAAGCATCGCGCCGCAGCCCAAACTTTCGCGAGCTTTGTGACCGGCGAGTCCCTAAATCATCCTGGCCGTGAAGAATGGAGCCGGCGGTGAGCGGGTCCCGCGAGATCGAACTCAAGTTCCTCTGCGCGCCGCGCGACCTCAACGCGGTGCTGGCCGCCGCGCCGGAGGGCGACGAGGAGTCCCGCGAGCTGATCAGCGTCTATTTCGACACCCCCGACCTTCGGCTGCAGAAGGCCGGCGTCAGCCTGCGCGTGCGCCAGTCGAAGGCCGGGCGCGTGCTCACCATGAAGCGCGGCGACGGCCTGACGCGCGAGGAGTACGAGGCCTCGCTGGAGGGCAGGGAGCCGCCCGGCGAACTGGCGCCGCTCCGCGAGCTGCTCTCCGAAGCCGATGCGGCGGCGCTGGAGCCCGCCTTCAACGTCCGGGTCACCCGCCGCCAGCGGCTGATCCGCTTCCAGGACTCCGAGATCGAACTGGCCTGCGACCAGGGCGAGGTTTCCGGAGGACGCCTGGCCAGCCCGATCAGCGAGGTGGAGCTGGAGCTGAAGTCCGGCCGGCCCGAAGCGCTGTTCGCCTTCGCCCGCGAGCTCGCCAGGGCCGCGCCGCTCTATCTCTCGTTCGACACCAAGTCGGCCCGCGGCCAGGCCCTGGTGGCCGGCCAGGCGGCCGCCCGCCGCAAGCCCAAGGTGCGCCTCTCGGTCCATGCGACCACCGCCGAGGCCTTCCAGGCGAACGCGCGCCATGCGCTGGCCCAGATCGCCGCCCACGCCGCGGTGCTGCGCGACGCGCCCGGGCCGGACGCGGTGCATCAGCTGCGCGTCGCCGCGCGGCGGCTGCGCAGCGCGCTCTCCACCTTCCGCCCGGTGGTCGAGGGCGACGCCTACGCTCCGCTGAAGGCCGAGCTGCGCTGGCTGGCCAAGGCGTTCGACCGGGCCCGCAACCTCGACGTCTTCGCCCTGGAGGGGCTGGCGCCGGCCGCGGAGACGGGGCCTGCGCCCGCGGGCCTGGGGGGTCTCAAGGCGGCGGTGTCCGCCGCCCGCGAGGCGGCCCGGAAGGAGGCGGCCGAGACCGCGGCCTCAGACCGATTCCGCCGGCTGATGATCGACGCCGCGGACTGGATCGAGACGGGCGCGTGGCTCGGACGCGCCGCCGCCGCCGAGCCTGCCCGCGCCTATGCCGCCCATGTGCTGGAGCGGCGGCGCAGGACGCTCATCGGGCGCGGCCGCCGCATCGCGAGCGGCGATGACGCGGCGAGGCATGCCGTCCGAATGCAGGCCAAGAAGCTGCGCTACGCCGCCGAGGGCTTCGCCGCGCTCTATCCGGCGAAGGCGGCGGACCGCTTCGTCGGGCGCGTGAAGGCGCTGCAGGACCGGCTCGGCGAGCTCAACGACATCGCCGCCGCCGAGGCCCTGACCTTGGGCCTTGGCCTGACGCCGGAGGCGGCGTTCGCCGCGGGCGAGCTCGCCGGCTTGCGGGTCGCGGGCAAGCCCAAGCTCATCGCTCGCGCCGACAAGGCGCTGCGCCGCCTGCGAGAGGCGGACCGGTTCTGGCGCTGATCCCCGCTGCGGGGCGCCCCCGCGCTCGATCGAAACCGCAGAGCACGCAGCAAATGCGCAACCCAGATCGACCGGACCTGCGAATCCCTGAGCCTGCCGTCTTCCCCGCTCTTCCCTGCGCCCCGCAAGATCACATAAGGAAATCCTTATACCTCGGTTGCGAGGGCGCCGGGGCGCGGCTATAGACGCAGGCTCCGCAACGCCTCCCTGCAAGGAACCCCGATGACGGATTACGTGGTGAAGGACCTCGCGCTCGCCGACTGGGGCCGCAAGGAGATCGAGATCGCCGAGACCGAGATGCCGGGCCTGATGGCGCTGCGCGCCGAGTTCGGCAAGGACCAGCCGCTGAAGGGCGCCCGGATCGCCGGCTCCCTGCACATGACCATCCAGACCGCGGTGCTGATCGAGACCCTGCAGCACCTGGGCGCCGAGGTCCGTTGGGCCTCGTGCAACATCTTCTCCACCCAGGACCATGCCGCCGCCGCCATCGCCCGCCAGGGGACGCCGGTGTTCGCGATCAAGGGCGAGAGCCTGGTCGAGTACTGGGAGTACGCCCACAAGATCTTCGAGTGGGGCGACGCCGGCCATCCGAACCTGATCCTCGACGACGGCGGCGACGCCACCCTGCTGACCGTGCTCGGCCCCAAGGCCGAGAAGGACCCCGCGATCCTGGCGACGCCGGCGAACGAGGAGGAGGAGGCGCTCTTCACGGTGATCAAGCGCTACCTGCAGGAGAAACCCGGCTTCTACTCGGCCATCCGCAAGGCCATCAAAGGCGTCTCGGAGGAGACCACCACCGGCGTGCACCGCCTCTACCAGATGGCCGAGCGCGGCGAGCTGCCGTTCCCGGCGATCAACGTCAACGACAGCGTCACCAAGTCGAAGTTCGACAATCTCTACGGCTGCCGCGAGAGCCTGGTGGACGGCATCCGCCGCGCCACCGACGTCATGCTGGCCGGCAAGGTGGCGGTGATCTGCGGCTACGGCGACGTGGGCAAGGGCTCGGCGGCCTCGCTCCGCAACGGCGGGGCGCGGGTGATCGTCACCGAGATCGACCCGATCTGCGCCTTGCAGGCGGCGATGGAGGGCTACGAGGTCAACACCCTCGACGAGGCCTGCGCCACCGCCGACATCTTCGTCACCTGCACCGGCAACAAGGACGTCATCACCGTCGAGCACATGCGGCGGATGAAGAACAACGCCATCGTCGCCAACATCGGCCACTTCGATTCCGAGATCCAGATCGCGGGCCTGAAGAACTACAAGTGGGACAAGATCAAGGACCAGGTGCACCACGTCGAATTCCCGGACGGCAAGAAGATCATCGTGCTGTCGGAAGGCCGGCTGGTGAACCTCGGCAACGCCACCGGCCACCCCAGCTTCGTGATGAGCGCCTCGTTCACCAACCAGACCCTCGCCCAGATCGAGCTGTGGCAGAACGGGGCCAAGTACCAGACCCGCGTCTACACCCTGCCCAAGCACCTCGACGTGAAGGTCGCCATGCTGCACCTCGAAAAACTCGGGGCGAAGCTCACCACCCTCTCCAAGGATCAGGCCGACTATATCGGCGTGCCGCCCCACGGCCCGTTCAAGCCGGACCATTACCGCTATTGATTGCAACCCGTCGCGCGGATCGGCGTATTCAGGCGCGGCCGTGACGAGCTGCGGAGGGCGCGTGAGCAAACGGGATCAGAAGGCCGTCGCGCTCGCGCTGGCCTTCGCGCTGCTCGGAGGCGCGGCGCTCGCCCAGCAACAGCCGAGCGCCGATGAGGCCGGCGCCAGGCCGGTGACTGCGGAGCGTTGGGCGCTCCATGCCCAGGCCACCGACATCCTGCAGTACTATCCGGCCTTCCACAGCCCGTTCCAGGGTCCGAACAGCCTACGGCCCGAGGCGACCTGGGGGAACACGGTGGACGCCACCATCTACGCCGGCGTCCGGCCCTGGTCGGGCGGCGAGGCCTGGCTGAACTGGGAGGGCTACCAGGGCTATGCGCCTTCCAACACGCTGGGCGTGGCGGGCTACGTCAACGGCGACGGCGCCAAGGTGGGCCACGCCCACCCTTACGGCCGGATCGCCAGGCTGTTCTTCCGCCAGACGATCGATCTCGGCGGCGGCCCCGACGATCAGGCGGCCGACCTGAACCAGCTCGCCGCGCCGCGGACCAAGGACCGGCTCGTCCTCACTGCGGGCAAACTCAACGTCACCGACGTCTTCGACGCGAACACGTACGCCCACGACCCGCGGAGCGACTTCCTGGACTGGTCGCTGATCGCTGCCGGCAGCTTCGACTACGCCGCCGACGCCTGGGGTTACACCTATGGCGCTTCCGCCGAATGGTACGCGGGCGACTGGACCTGGCGGGCCGGCGCATTCGATCTGTCGACGGTCCCGAACTCGCCGATCCTCACCCCGGACTTCCGCCAATTCCAGCTGGTCGGCGAAGCCGAGCGCCGGATGAGCCTTGGCGGGCGCCCCGGCGCGATCCGGCTGACCGGCTTTCTCTCGCGCGGGCGGATGGCCCGCTACGACGCCGCCGTCGCGCTCGGCCGCCGGACCGGCGGGCCGGCCGACGCCAGTCTGGTGCGCCGCTACGCCAGCCGGCCGGGGGCCAGCCTGGGCTTCGAGCAGGAGGTGGCCGATGGCTTGGGCGTGTTCGGGCGGCTCGGCTGGGCCGATGGCCAGCACGAGGCCTACGAGTACACCGACATCGACCGGACCGCTGAGCTCGGCATCCAGGTGGAGGGCAAGCGCTGGGGCCGCAAGGGCGACGAGATCGGCGCCGCCGCGGTCGTCAACCAGCTCTCGCGAGCCGGCCAGCGGTACCTCGACGCCGGCGGCCTCGGCATTCTGGTGGGCGACGGACGCTTGCCGCATCCCGGCTCCGAGGAGATCCTGGAAGCCTACTACAGCCTGGGTCTGGGCAAGGACCTCCACCTCAGTCTCGACGATCAGTTCGTGGCGCATCCCGCCTACAACAGGGACCGCGGCCCGGTGAACGTCATGGGGCTGCGGCTGCATTTGCAGCACTGACGATCCCGATGCCCGACACGCGCTCGCCCTCGGCGCTCATCCTCTCCTCGTTCGTGGCGGCGAGCCGCATCGGCGGGGCGGCGCAGCAGTATGTGCTCGCCGCGCACCGGATCGACCCCGTGCTGGTCCCGACGGCCATCTTCGGCCGCAGTCCGGCCAAGGGCGCGCGCGGCGAGCCCACCGCCCCCGAGGCGTTCCGGCGCATGCTCGGCGACATCGAGGCCGACGCCGTCTTCGGGCTCCTCGACCTGGTGATCACCGGCCATTTCTCGCTGCCGGAGCAGGTGGAGATCGCCGCGGGATTCGTGGAGCGGATCCGCGCCGGTTCGGTGCGGCCCCCGGTGGTGATCGTCGATCCGATCATGGGCGATGCGCCGAAGGGGCTGTATGTGAAGGCCGAGGTGGCGGAGGCCATCGCCGGCCGCCTCGTCCCGCTCGCCGACTGGATCACGCCGAACCTCTGGGAGCTCGGCCGCCTGGCCGGGCGCGAGGTGCGTGACGCCAAGGGCGCGGCGGCCGCCGCCCGCGCCCTCGGGAAGCCGGCGCTGGTCACCTCCGTCCCGGGCCGCGCCGGCGAGATCGGCCTGCTGCTTTGCGAGGCCGGCGGCGGAGCGACGCTCATCTCGCATCGCGAAGCCGAGCAGGCTCCCAGCGGCACCGGCGATCTGGTGGCCGCCAGCTTCGGAGCGGGGCTGGCGGAAGGGCTTCTCCCCTCGGCGGCCGCCGAGCGCGCCGCGCGGGCCGCCGCCGAGGCGGTCGAGGCGGCGCAGGCGCTCGGCGTGGCGGACCTGCCGCTGGTGGCGATCGCCGCGCGGCTCGCCGCGCCGCGGGCGGCGGTTCGCGTGGAGCGCCTGTGAGATGGGCCGCGCGGCCGAACGGCTGGTGATCGAAGGCCGCGTGCAGGGCGTGGGCTTCCGCTGGTGGACGCTCAGCCAGGCGCGGGGCCTGGGACTCGCCGGCTGGGTGCGCAACCGCCGCGACGGCTCCGTGGAGGTGCTGGCGATCGGCGAGCCCGAGGCGCTCGAGGCGCTGGCCGAAGCGTGCGCGCAGGGCCCCGCAGGCGCCGTGGTCCGATCCGTCCGCCGCGGCCCGACGCACGACGACGGCTCGCTGGGGTTCGAGGAGAGAGCGACGGCTTGATGGTGGAGATATCAGGAACCGCCAAGCCGCGCTTCGCTGCGGTGAAGGACGCCTTCGCGGCGAATTTCGCGGCCGGCGAGGAGCTCGGCGCCCGCTTCACCGTGGTCGAGGCCGGCGAGGTGGTGGTCGACATCTGGGCCGGCCATGCCGACCGGGCCCGCACCCGGCCATGGGACGCCCGCACGCTCTGCCCGATCTTCTCGACAGGCAAGGCGATCGCCGCGACGCTCGTGGCCCAGCTCGTGGACCAGGGCAAGCTCAGCTACGAGCAGACCGTCGCCGCGGTCTGGCCGGAGTTCGCCCAGGCCGGCAAGGCGGCGATCACCGTCGAGCAGGCGATGAGCCATCAGGCGGGCCTGTCCGGGTTCCCCGGCCGGATGGATCCCGCCGACTGGTTCGACTGGGACCTGATCTGCGCCAGGCTCGCCGCCATGGCGCCGCTCTGGCCGCCCGGGACCGCCAGCGGCTACCACCCGCTGACCTTCGGCTACCTGGCCGGCGAGCTCTTTCGACGGGTGGACGGCCGCCGCATGGGCCAGGCGCTCAGGGAGGATCTGGCCCAGCCGTTCGGCCTCGACCTGTGGTTCGGGCTGCCGGATTCGGAGTTCGGCCGGGTGGCGGAGGTGCAGCGGCCAGGCGCGTTGCCGGACTTCGGCCATCGCAATCCCGCGACCGTCGCGGCGTTCCTGACGCCCTGGGCCCAGCCCGGCGGGCGGGGGCCGGAGGCGTTGCGGCGGGCGGACATCCCCTCGGCGAGCGGCCACGCGACCGCCGAGGCCCTGGCCCGGCTGATGGGCGCGCTGGCCGCCGACGGCTGGCTGGACGGCGCCGACATCCTCTCGCCCGCGGTGATCGGCGAGGCCGCGCGGGAGCGCATCCGCGGCCCGGATCTCGTGCTGCCCTTCGAGATGAGCTGGGGCGCCGGGTTCATGCGCAACGAGACTGTCCACGCCTGGGGGCCCGGGAACCAGACCTTCGGCCACTCGGGCTGGGGCGGCTCCTGCGCCTTCGCCGACCCCGAGCGGAAACTGGGCGGCGCCTATGTGATGAATCGGCAGTCCGCGGAGCTGCTGGACGACGCGCGGCCGCGGCGATTGATCGAAGCGGCCTATGGCGGGCTCTGAACGCCAGGCGCCCCGGCCCGTGCGGCCCGGGGCGCCCATCTCAGACGACGTTGGATGGCCGGCGCTACTTCTTCTTCATCATCGACTTGATCTCGGACTGGGTGGCGTTGATCGTCGCCGCGCCGTTGTCGACGGCGAGCGCCGAAGTGTCGACGGCGAAGCTGTCCGCCCCCATCTTGATCGTCGCCACCTGCTTGCCGCTGGCGTCGGTCTTCACGTCGGTGACCTGACCGATATTGGCGCCGGTCTTGTCCTTGACCGTCAGGCCGGCGGTGACCATTCCCGTCGCCGGCGCGCCCGAGGCGGCGCCCGTCGACGGGGTTTCGGCGGCGGCCGGCGGAGTCGTGGCGCTCGGGGGCGGGGTGGTTGCGGAGGGCGGCGGGGTCACCGCGGTTCCGGCGCTCGAGCGGCCGGCCTGGGCGAGCGCAAGGCCCGGTATCGAGAGCGCAAGCGCGGCGGCGCCGATTGCGGGGATGAAACGCATGGGGGTCTCCCTGGTCTGTCGTTTTCCCCGACGACGCCCAGGGTTTCGGAGCTTTACGTCGCCCAAGGGGCCGACCTGTGTCGGCTTCTGGGCTACGGCCGAGCTCGCATCAGCTCCCCGTGCGCTGCGCGAACAGGCGGGCGAACGCCTGCAGCTCGCCGCGGTCGACATCCGACACGGCCCAGAACTGCAGCCCGCCCTGGGTCCAGTGGACGATCGCGTAGCCCTCGTGCGAACGGCCCAGCGCGGGCAGCCGCGGCGGCCCGGTCTGCGGCCAGACGAAGAGGTTGATGACGTGCCTGTTGCGCCGATAGACGAGGGCTGCGACGCGGCGGCCGTCGAGGTAGTCCAGCCGGCCGCCCTCCAGCGGGAACCCGGCCTCGGCCAGGTCGACCACCGGCGGGGCGAAGTCCACCTTGCCGTTGAACCAGGGCTTCACCGTGTGGCGATCCGAGGTCTCGACGTCGACCAGGCGGGTCCCCAGGGTGGAGCGCACGTGGTCGGCAACGAGCTGCGTCTCCAAGGCGCCGGTCGACGGCAGCACGGCGACCGCCGCCAGCGCTGCGGCGAGGGCGCCGAACCCCGCCGAAAGACCCCAGGGCAGGACGCCGGCGCTGTGGCCGCGCGGCCGGGCGGCCGGCGCTTCCGCCGCGAGCGTCGCCTCGATGCGCCGCCGCAGGCTCTCCGGCGCGGGCTCGCGAAGGGCGGGATCGGCGAGGCGTTCCCGCAGCATGCGCAGGTCGTCGAGGGCCGCCGAGCAGCCGGGGCAGGCGGCCAGGTGCGCCTCGAACGCCTGGGCGTTGGCGGCGTCCAGCTCGCCGTCGAAATAGGCCTGCAGCAGTTCGGCCTGGTCGGGGCAGCCGCTCATCTCCGGGACTCCTCGCGCAGGGCGACGGCCAGCATCTGGCGGGCGCGGGCCAGGCGCGACATGACCGTGCCGAGCGGCGCGCCGCTCACCTCGGCGATCTGGCGGTAGGAAAGGTCCTCGAACTCGCGCAGGACCAGCGCCTCGCGGAACGGCTCCGGCAGCGCCGCGATCGCGCCGCGCACGCTTTGCGCCTCGCCCTGGCGGATCAGCGCGGCCTCGGGGCTCGCCTCGTCGGAGGCCGCGTCCGGGGCCGCCTCGTCGCTGGTCCAGGCCGGCCGGTTGCGGAGCGAGCTCAGGAACGAGGACCGCACGATGGCGAACAGCCAGGCGCGCGGATCGCCGCCGCGAAAGCCCGCGAACGCGCGATAGGCCTTCAGGAAAGCGTCCTGGACGATGTCCTCGGCCAGGGTCGCGTCGCGGGTCAGATAGCGGGCGAATCCGTAGGCGGCGTCCAGGTGCGGCAGGACCAGGCCCCGGAACCGCTCGGCGTCGGCCTTGGCGAGCGGCGCGTCGGGGCCGTCCCGCCGACCGGCCGCCGGGGGAGGCGCGGCGCGGCCGGCGGGCGCCTCGGGCGGCCTCGCCCGGACGGTGCTGAACGGAAGGATCCGCGCCACGGCCTCGCCCCCGGCCCTCAGCGGGCCTTGACCACGATCTTGCCGGTCATGTGCGGATGGATCGAGCAGAAATAGGCATAGGTCCCCGGCTGGGCGAAGGTGAAGGCGAAGCGGTCGCCGGAATCCAGCACCTTCGAGCGGAACGCCCGCTTGTCGTCGGCGACGATGGTGTGGGGAATGTCGTCGCCGTTCAGCCAGGTCACCGTCGTCCCGGGGGCCACGGTGAGGACGGCCGGGCCGAAGGTGAAGTTGCCGATGGTCACCTGGGCCCCCTGCGGCGCGGGCGCGGCGGCGGCCAGGCTGATCAGCGCGACGGCCGCGAGGAGAGCCGGGGCGGCCCGCCTGAGGAGCGTCTGGAGCACGGGAGATTTCCTTCGAACTGCGAGGCGGGTCAGGCGAGGGCGGCGTCGGCGAGCGACAGCGGATGCGCGCCGGGGGCGACGCTGAGGGTCCGCACGCCCAGCGCCTCGCGCAGCCGCCCGGCCGGAACCTTGAGCGGTCCGGGCGCGGGACCCTGGCCGGGCGCGGGCTGCGGGAAGGCGGTCGAGCGCGCAGTCTGGAAGGTGATGTTCCCCTCGGTTTTCTGGATGATCTGGTGGATGTGCCCGTTGAGCACCGTCACCGAGCCGAAGCGCTTCAGGAGCCCCAGCGCCCGGGCGGCGTCGTCGGTGCCCCACCCCCACTCGCGGTAGATGGTCCACAGCGGGATGTGGGTGTAGACGACCACCGGCGTCGAGGCGGAGAGCGGGGCCAGATCCTTCGCGAGCCAGGCGAGCTGGGGCTCGCCCAGGTGGCCCATGCCGCCCGCCTGCAGGTCCTTGACGTTCACCAGGCCCACGAAGTGGACGCCATTGCGGTCGAACGAGCGCCAGCCGTCGCCGAGCGTGCCTTGGCCGTAGCGCTCGAGGAAGGCCTGGCCCTGGCCTTCGTCGAGCATGTCGTGCTCGCCGGGCACATGGAACACCGGCAGGCCGGCTTCCTTCAGGATCTGGTCGGCGTCGTCGAACTCCGAGGCCTTCGAGAGCTGCGACACGTCGCCGGTATGCAGGATGAAGGCCGGCTTCTGCGGGAGCGCGGCGATCTTCGCCACCGCCTCGCGCAAGGTCGCCCGCGCGTCGGGGTTGGGGTCCTTGTTGAAGCCGATATGGCTGTCGGACACCTGGACGAAGGTGAACGGCTGAACGGCCGGCCTGCGCGGCGCGGCGAGGCTCTCGGCGGCGCCCAGCAGGGCGGCGGCGGGCAGGCCGCCGCTCACTGTCCAGACCAGGCCCGTGCCGGCCCAGGCGAGGCACTCCAGAAAACGTCTGCGATGGGCTTCGGCCATGGTCGCGCTCCGTCGTTGTTCGACGGCAAGACGCCAGACGCGGCGGGTTTATTCCCGCAGCCGGTCGAGGCGCAGGCGCTGGCGCTCGTCGGTCAGCCGCCGAAGCGCCCCGTAGGCCATCATCAGCGCCGAGAGCCCGCTCGCCCCGGCCAGCAGGAACATCAATAGAATCTGGTACTTCACTGCTTCCAACGGATCGAGCCCGGCGAGGATCTGGCCGGTCATGATGCCGGGCAGGGTGATCACGCCGGCGGCGGACATCTGGTTGATGATCGGCAGCAGGCCGCGCCGGATCGCCTCGCGCAGCAGCCGCGCGGTGGCCTGGTGGAAGCTGGCGCCCAGCGCCAGCTGCGCCTCGATCGCGCTGCGCTCGCGCGCCACCCCGCCCAGCAGGCTGTCGAGCGAGAGGCTGCCGGCGTTCAGCACCGAGCCCAGGACGATGCCGACCAGGGTCACCGCGTAGCGCGCGTCGTACCACGGGTGCGGCCGGATGGCGGTGAGCAGCGCCAGCCCGACGGTGACGACGGTGGCGATCGCCACGCCGCCGGCGCTGAGCGCCAGGCCGGCCCAGCCCTTCAGCTTGCGCTCCGGGCGCGCGGCGATCTCGCGGGCCGCGATGGCGCTCATCACGAGCACGATGGCGAGCGTCGCCGCCGGATGATGCAGGGCGAAGACGAAACGCAAGAGGTAGCCGACCGCCACCAGCTGCACGACCATGCGGCCGGCCGCCCACAGCACCTGCCGGTGCAGGCCGAGGCGGAGCAGGACCGAGAGCAGCGCATCGAAGGCGACCAGCGAGCCGGCGATGGCGAGGTCCGCCGGGCTGAGCGAGATCGCGTTCACGCGGCCGCCTCCAGCCGGCGCTCGCGCATCTCGCGGCGGCGCGCGCCGAGCCGCTGGGCCTGGGCCGGGTCGTGGCTGACAACGATCATCGCCACGCCGTCGGCGAGGCGCGCCGTCAGCACCGCCTCCATCTCGCCGATCGAGGCGGGGTCGAGCGGGCCGGTGGGCTCGTCGAGCAGCAGCACGGGCGGGTTCAGGACCAGGGCGCGGACGATGGCCAGCCGCTGGCGCTCGCCGGTGGAGAGCCGCTGGACGGGGCCGTCGAAGAGCTCGTCCGGCAGGCCGAGACGCTCGGCGAGCGCGCGGGCCGGGGCGTGGGTCGCGGGCGCGAAATGCTCGGCCACCGTGTCGCGCCACCACCCGGATTCGGCCGCGACGTAGGCGACCCTGCGCCGCCAGTCGGGCGCGGCCATGGCGGGGCGGGGCATCCCATCGAGCGCCACCTCGCCGCCGTTCGGATCGAGGTCGGCGATCATCCGCAGGAACAGGCTCTTGCCGGAGCCGGAGGGCCCGCCCACCGCCAGGCATTCGCCCGCCGCGAGGTCGAGATCGAAGGGCCCGGCGAGCGGGCTCCGCAGGCCCCGCAGCCGAAGCCGCGGCGCGTCCGGGCTCATCGCCGGATCATCGCCCGCCGCGCGCCCGCGCGCCAGCCTCGCTCATTCGGCCGGGGCGACTTCGGCGATGGCCAGGCGCACGGACCTCGCGCGCGTCCAGGCGCCCCAGAGGAACACCGCCGCGCCGGCCCAGATGCAGGCGAAGGAGGCCGCCCGCAGGGGCGTGAAGGCCTCGCCCTCCGCCAGGCCGATGACGAAGCTGATCGAGGGCGAGACGAACTGCAGGAAGCCCATGGCCGAGAGCGGGATGCGCCGCGCCGCCCAGGCGAACAGCACCAGGGGCACGGCGGTGATCGGGCCGCACGCCACGAGCCAGGCCGAGACGCCGAGGCCTGCGCCGAAGTGGCCGCCGCCGAGCCGGCTCAGCCAGCCGAGGTAGGCGGCGGCCGGGATCCCGACGACCAGGCACTCGATCAGGAAGCCGGTCTGGGCCTCGGCGGCGACGCGCTTGCGCACCACCCCGTAGCCGCCGAAGCTGAGGGCGAGCGCGACGGAGACGAGCGGCAGGCGTCCGAGCGCCAGCGCCTGGACCGCCACGCCGGCCGCCGCCAGCGCCATCGCCGCCAGGCCCAGCCGGTCCATCCGCTCGCGGAACACCACCGCGCCGGCGGCCATGTTGATCAGCGGCGTGATGTAATAGCCGAGGCTCGCCTCCAGCACCCGGCCGGTGTTCACCGCCCAGATGTAGATCGTCCAGTTGACCGCGATCAGCAGCGAGGACAGCACCAGCCACGCCAGGGTCCTGGGCGTGCGGAACGCCCGGCGCAGCTGCGCGCCCTGGCCGGCCAGCAACACCAGCAGGCCCGCGGTCGGCAGGCTCCAGAGGATGCGGTGGCTGATCAGCTCCCAGGGGCTCACGCCCATGCGCCCGATGGCCTGGAAGACCAGCGGCACGAAGCCCCAGATCACATAGCAGAGGCCGCCCGCCCCCAGCGCCAGGCGGGACTCGCCGGGCGCCGAAGGACCAGCCACGGCCTAGACGAGCGCCTTCTGGCGGATCAGGCCGCGCTGGTGGAGCAGCTCGGCGATCTGCACGGCGTTGAGCGCCGCGCCCTTGCGCAGGTTGTCGGAAACCACCCACAGGGCCAGCCCATGCTCCACCGTCGGGTCCTTGCGGATGCGCGAGACGAAGACGGAGAACTCGCCCTGGGCTTCCTTCGGCGTCATGTAGCCGGTGGGCTCGTGCTTATCGATCACCACGACGCCAGGAGCCTCGCGCAGGATCTCGCGCGCCTCGTCCTCGTCCAGCGGCGCCTCGAACTCCAGGTGCACCGCCTCGGAATGGCCGACGAACACCGGCACCCGCACGCAGGTGACCGTCAGCTTGATGTCGGGATCGAGCATCTTGTGCGTCTCGTTCCACATCTTGGCTTCTTCGTCGGTGTAGCCGTCGTCGCGGAAGGTTCCGGCATAGGGGATGACGTTGAAGGCGATCTGCTTCGGATAGACCTTGGGCTCGCCGGGCCCGAGGACGAACACCGCCTTGGTCTGGTCCCAGAGCTCGTCCATGGCCGCCTTGCCGGTCCCGGAGACCGACTGGTAGGTCGCCACGACGGCGCGCCTGATCCTGGCGCGGTCGTGCAGCGGCTTCAGCGCCACGACCAGCTGGACGGTGGAGCAGTTGGGATTGGCGATGATGTTCTTCTTGTGCGCGTAGGCGACGTCGTCCGGGTTCACCTCCGGGACGATCAGCGGCACGTCGGGGTCCATCCGCCAGGCCGACGAGTTGTCGATCACGATCGGGCCCTGCGCGCCGATCTTCGGCGCCCATTCCTTGGAGAAGGCGCCCGACACGCTCATCAGCACGATGTCGACCTTCGAGAAATCGAACTGCTCGACGTCCTCGCAAGGGACGTTGTTGTCCCTGAAGGCGACCGGCACGCCGATGGATTTGCGCGAGGCGATCGCGTGAATCTTGTCCACGGGGAAGTTCACTTCCTCGAGGATGTTCAGCATCTCGCGGCCCACATTGCCCGTGGCGCCGACGACGGCCACCCGGTAACCCATCGCAAATCTCCTAAGTTCGGGGAGGCGTCCCCTACTCTGACGCCGGACCAGACGCAAGGCGGCGGGCGCGCTTGGGCGACACATGGCGGCTGGCCGGGGCCTGCGCAAGCTACCTTCCGGGTCATTGACGCACGGTGAAGGAACGGCTGCTCTCGCCGCGAGCGGCAGGAGGTGGAGATGTCCGAGGTTCACACGCGCGGCGCGGGCATGCCGTTCGGCGATCTGCTGGGGATCGAGCTCCTGATCCGCGAGAAGACGCGGGTGGTGGGCCGCATGACCGTGCGTCCCGAGCTCTGCACGAGCGGGAACATCTGCCATGGCGGCGCCTACATGGCGTTCGCGGATTCGCTGGGCGCGATCGGCGGCTTCCTCAACCTGCCGGACGGCGCGCGCACCACGACCCTGGAGAGCAAGACCAACTTCCTGGGCGCCGCGCCGGAGGGGGCGACGATCCTGGGCGAAGCCACGCCGCTGCACGTCGGCCGGCGCTCCAGCGTCTGGCAGACGCGGATCACCAACGAGGCGGGCAAGCTCCTGGCGCTGGTCACCCAGACCCAGCTGACGATCGCGGATTAGCCCGCGGGCCGGGGCGGCGCGGCGGCGCGTCGAACTCCCTTCCCCGCTCACCCCCGCGAAGGCGGGGGTCCAAGCTGCGACTGGATCTCTGCGGTCGAGGCTCGGCCTGGTCCCCGCCTCCGCGGGGACGAGCGGCGAGAAGGTGGACGCGGAAGGCGCAGCTTGCCGCGTCTATGCGTCTCTGCGGTTTTGCATGAAGGCTGCGCGGCTCAGGCGGCGTCGGACGCCGCGGCGGCGGCTTCGGCGGCGTAGCGGGCGCGGACCTTGAGCAGGCCCTCCAGCATCTGCTCGGCGCCGGCCTGGGGCGCCCCCGGGCTCATCAGCAGCCGCCAGGCCTGGACGTGCACGCCCACCGCCGCACGGTCGAAGCGCCGCAGGGTGCGCAGGTGGTCGAGCAGGTCGCAGAAGCTGGTGAGGGCGACGTCCACAGACGGCGCGCCGCAGACCTCGCCGGCGCCGATGCCCTTCACGGCGATCGCGTAGATGCCCTCGAGCGCGGCGTCATCGAAGCCGTCGCCCAGGGTCGCATAGCCGGCCTCGCAGAGCTCCAGCAGGGCCAGGAGCTCGGCCGTGCAGGTGGGCTTGATGGATTCGAGGTTGGCCTGCGCGCGCTCGACGGCTTCGGCGACCGGCAGGCCGCCCGGCATGGCGAGAAGCTCGGCCAGCCGCGGCTTGGGGAAGACAAATCGAACTGAACTCATCAACCGGTGCTCCGTTCGGGCGGCGCCTCCGCCTGGGGTTCCGCCTCGCGTTCGGCCTGCGCCTTGGCCTCCGCCTCGGCCTTCGCCAGGTCTTCCCGACGTCGCCCGACGCCGTCCGGCGGTCCGTCGTCGCGGAAGCGCCGGTCGGGGCCGACGTAGGTCCCCGAGAACAGGAAGGGCCGGCTCGCGCGCGCCACCCAGATGATCCTCTCGAGGAGCACGATCGGGGCCAGCGGTTTCTTGATGATGAAGTGGCCCCCGGCGTCGCGGGCGCGGACGATGTCGCCGGTGGGCGTGTGCGCCGTGGTGATCAGCACCGGCGCGTAGCAGTTGGGCTCCTGGGTCTCGCGCCGCAGCCACTGGACGAAGTCGTAGCCCTGGCCGGACGGGGCGAGGGCGTCGACCACCGCGAGATCGATCTCGTGGGTCTGGGCGACTTCCTGGGCCATCTCGATCGAGGTGCAGCGGTGGAGCTGCTTGGCGCCCAGCCCGGTGACGATCTGCACCAGGATCGACATGCCCATGGGCGTGTCGTCCAGGAGCAGGATCGAGGCCTTCTCCAGGTTGAACCTCGCGCGTGAGGATGCGTCGAGCGCCATTCCTGTCCCGGACCGTCCCCCCTTGCGGCGGTCCCTGAATCCCAGCGGGAATCAGGACGCGCGCCCACGCCTCAAAGTAGCCCCTACCTAGCACCGCTTGGTTAAGAGGGCGGTAACCCCGCGCGGGCCGCGCCCCTCGCGTCTGCGCCATCCGATTGGACGCGCACGGCTTTTTCCGCCGCGTGCGAGGTGCGTCAGGACGACGCACGACGACCTACAGTTGCGCCGCGACGGCCGCGCCCATGTCAGCGGTTGAGAGGCTTCCGCCGATGTCCGGCGTGCGCGCCCCCGCCACCAGGGCGGCGGTGACGGCGGCGAACAGCCGGTCGGCGGCCTCGGCGCGGCCCAGCGACCAGCGGAGCGCCATCTCGAACGAGAGGATCGCGGCCAGCGGATTGGCGATGCCGCGGCCGGCGATGTCCGGCGCCGAGCCGTGGATCGGCTCGTAGAGCCCCGGCTTGCCGGGCTCGCCGAGCGCTGCGGAGGGCAGCAGGCCGAGCCCGCCGGTGAGCTGGGCGGCCTCGTCGGAGAGGATGTCGCCGAACAGGTTGTCGGTGAGGATCACGTCGAACTGGCGGGGATTCCTGACCAGCTGCATGGCGGCGTTGTCGGCCAGCATGTGCTCCAGGGCGACATCGGCGAACGCGCGCCTGTGCAGCTCGCTCACCACCTCCCGCCAGAGCAGGCCGGTCTCCATGACGTTGGATTTCTCGGCCGAGGTCACCTTGTTCCGCCGCCCGCGGGCGAGCTCGAAGGCGACGCGCGCGACGCGCTCGATCTCGGCGGTGGTGTAGACCTGGGTGTCGACGGCGCGGCGGCCGCCGCCGGGCAGGTCCTCGATGAACCGGGGCTGGCCGAAATAGACCCCGCCGGTCAGCTCGCGGACGATCACGATGTCGAGGCCCTCGACCAGCTCGCGCTTCAGGCTCGAGGCGTCCGCCAGCGGCTCGAAGCACAGCGCCGGGCGCAGGTTGGCGAACACGCCCATCTCGGCGCGCAGCTTCAGCAGCGCCGCCTCGGGACGCTGATCGCGCGGACCGGTCCAGCCGACGCCGTCGACCGCGCCCATGAGCACCGCGCGGGCGGCCTTGGCCGCGGCGAGGGTCTCGTCGGTCAGGCAGCTTCCCGCCGCCCGGAAGCCCGCAGCCCCGAACGGCCGCTCGTCCAGCGCCAGGTCCGGCGTGAGCAGCGCCGCCAGCGTCTTCACCTCGGCGATCACCTCCGGCCCGATGCCGTCGCCGGGCAGGAGAAGCAGGTCGGTCATGGCCGTCCCCGGATTGCGTGTCGGCGGTCTCCTAGGTGAAGGCCGGGCGCGGGGGAAGCCCGCGGCGCCTCCTTTTGCGGGTTTTGCGAGTTAGCGTTCCCGGCAAGTCGGCGGGGATCACCTGGGTTCGGCGCCAGCCGGACCGGCAAGAGGAAACGCTGATGAGACCCACGCCCCCAGTCCTCGCCGCCTTCGCGGGCGCGTGCGCGCTCGCCGCCGCGGCGGCCGCCCAGACGACGAGCGCGCCGGCGACGAACGGAACGGCCCCCAACACCGCGACCCTGCCGCCGGCCGCCTCGGCCCAGGCGCGCACCCACAGCCAGGGGGCGGCGAACGCGTCCGACGAGGCCAAGGCCCGGGCCGACGCGAACTCGGCGATCGCCCAGCCCTCGACCCATTCGACGGCGGCCACGGGCGCCGACGTCGACGCCTCGACGACCGCGCCGGACGACGCGAGCGCGACGACGGGCAAGTCCGACGACCGGCCGCGCAAGCACGGCCTGGCGCACCAGGCGGGGCCGGGCGTCTCGCCGCTCGATCGGCATCAGCGCTGAGGCCGCGCCCCCTCAGAGCTGGCGCTCGGCGCTCACCTCGTGGAGCGTGAGCCGGCGGTCGGCGACGCCGAACTGCGGCCAGGCCGCCCGCCACGTGGCCATGTGGGCGGATCGCATGTGCGCCTGCAGCGCGGCCTCGTCGCGCCAGGCCTCGAAGACGCGGATCAGGCCGGGCTCGGCCACGTCCTCGGCGTAGGAATAGACCCGGCAGCCGTCCTCGGCGCGGCTGGCGGCCAGCATGGCCAGCATGTGCGACTTGAAGCGGGCCAGGTTCTCCGGCGGCACGCGCACCGTGCCTGCGATCACCACCGTCACGGCGATGCCGGCGGCGGGGGCGTGTTCGACGGAAGGCTCCAGGCGATCGGCACGTCGACGGTCCGCCAGTCGTAGGCCGGCGCGTCGGGTCCGGGCGAGGTCGCCCGCATGACCTGCGTGGCCAGCACCAGTTCGGCGACGCCGAAGCCATAGCCGGCGGGGGCCTCCCCGCGCACCCAGCACTCGTCCAGCCGGCCGTCGTCGGTGACCTTGCAGCGGACCAGCGACTGGCCCTGCGCCGACATCCGCACCGCGCGATCGGGATAGTAGCGGGCGAGGTCGACGGAAGGATCGACGCCGATCCGGTCGGGCTCGTAGGGCCTGGCGGGCGCGAGGCCGAAGGCGTGCGCCTTGCCGAGGTTGGCCCGGATCAGACCCACGGCGACGCTCTGGCCTTGCCGCGTCCCGGGCAGGCGAAGCGGATGGGCCTGCAGGCTCGCCAGCGCCGCCTCGGCCGCGCCCGGATGTCCGGGGTCCGGATCGGCGGCGCAGTCGCGGGTGATCCCGCCCGGGGCGATCTGGCAGGTCACGACCACGGTGGCCGACAGCGGGGC
>NZ_DATIMC010000014.1:0-12448 GCF_035475775.1 Phenylobacterium sp.
CCAACGGGAGCCCGCGCAGGTAAGGGGTGCGACGCCCGGCGTCAACGCTCATTGCAGCGCAGGGCGACGCAAGGCAGGGTCGGCCGCCCATGGTCGACGCCGCTCCGGACCTCGTCCCCTCCGCCCGTGCGCTTCTGAAGGAGCGCGACTACCTGGCGTTCTGGACCTCGCGCTGGACCGGCGGCTTCGCGGCCCAGATCCAGAGCGTCGCCATGGGCTGGCAGATGTACGCGCTGGCCCGCCAGACCCGCTCGGTGGAGGAGAGCGCCTTCCTGGTGGGCATGATCGGGCTCGCGGCCTTCATGCCGGTGTTCCTGCTGACGCTGCCGGCCGGCGAGACCGCCGACCGCCACGACCGCAAGACGGTGCTGCTCTGCTGCTTCGCCGGCGAGATGGCGAGCGTGCTGGTGCTGGCCATCGCCACCTGGCGGGGCTGGATGACGGTCCCCCTGCTGCTGGTCGTGGCCGCGGCCTTCGGGGCGGCGCGCGCGTTCTTCGCCCCGGCCAACACCGCGCTCGGGCCGATGCTGGTCTCCCGCGCGCTCCTGCCGCGCGCCATCGCCTGGAACTCGCTCGCCTGGCAGACCGCGGCGATCGCCGGCCCCGCGGCCGGCGGGCTGCTGGTCGCGTTCTCGCCCGCCCACGCCTACTTCGCGACCTTCGCCCTCTACGTCGTTTCCGCGCTCGCGGTCGCGGCGATCCGCAAGCCCACCCAGCCCGAGGTGCAGCCGGGCTCGCGCTGGAGCCTGATGAAAGAAGGGCTGCGCTACGTCTGGGACCAGAAGATCGTGCTGGGGGCGATCTCGCTCGACCTGTTCGCCGTGCTGCTGGGCGGCGCCACCGCCCTGTTGCCGGTGTTCGCGCGCGACGTCCTGCACGTGGGCGCCCAGGGCTTCGGCATCCTGCGCGGCGCCCCCGCCGTGGGCGCGACGCTCGTCGGGTTGCGGCTGGCCACCCATCCGATCCGCCACAAGGCCGGGCTGGTGATGTTCTTTGGCGTCGCTGTCTTCGGCCTGATGATCTGCGTCTTCGCGCTCTCGACGTCGCTGTGGCTGTCGGTGGCGGCGCTGGCCGTGCTCGGCGGGGCCGACATGCTCTCGGTCTACATCCGTCAGACGCTCACCCAGCTGGTGACGCCGGATGCGATGCGCGGCCGCATGGCGGCGGTCTCCTCGGTGTTCGTCGGCGCCTCCAACGAGCTCGGCGAGTTCGAGAGCGGCGTGGCCGCGCGGTTCCTCGGCCCGATCGGCGCGGCGCTGTTCGGCGGGATCGGCGCGCTGGTCGTCACCGGCGCCTGGGCCCGGCTGTTTCCCGCCTTGCGCAAGGCCGACCGCCTCGAATAACTGTCGCCATTGGTTAGCGAGATAGGTCCCAAGGAGGCGCGCATGGGCGTATTGGATGGCAAGGTGGTCCTGGTTACAGGCGGCGGCAACGGCATCGGGCGCGACTGCGCGCTGATCGCGGCCAGGGAAGGCGCGAAGGTGCTGGTCAACGACCTGGGCGGCGGGCTGAAGGGCGAGGACGAGGGCTCCGCCGGTCCCGCCGAAGCGGTGGCCCAGGAGATCCGCGCGGCCGGCGGCGAGGCCGTCTCCAACTCCGACAGCGTGACCAGCCTCGACGCCTGCTACGGCATGCTCGATCAGGCCAAGAAGGCCTTCGGCGGGCTGCACGCGGTGATCAACCCGGCCGGCATCCTGCGCGACGTGATGTTCCACAAGATGTCGGAAGCCGAGTGGGATGCGGTGATCGCGGTGCACCTGAAGGGCTCATTCAACGTCTGCCGCGCGACCATCGAGCATTTTCGCGAGCAGCAGGACGGCGCCTACATGCTGTTCACCTCGACCTCCGGGCTGTTCGGCAACATCGGCCAGACCAACTACGGCGCGGCCAAGATGGGCATCGCGGGCCTGTCGCGGATCATCGCCATGGAGGGCGCGCGCAACAACGTCCGCTCCAACTGCATCGCACCCGTCGCCTGGACGCGGATGACCCAGTCGGTGCCGATCAAGGATGAGGCCGCCGCCGCGCGCCGCAAGGTGATGGCCGAGAAGGTCCGTCCCGACCAGCCGGCCCGGTTCTCGGTGGCGCTGGTCTCGCCGGCCGCGGCCAGCGTCTCGGGCCAGATCTTCGGCGTCTCGGGCGAGAACATCATCCTCTACTCGCAGCCGCGGCCCATCGAGACCTGCTCGAAGCCCGAGGGCCAGGCGTGGACGGTGGACTCGATCATCAAGGAGGCGCTGCCGAAGATGGCGCCCAAGTTCTTCGACCTGAACCGCGCCCCGATGGCCGGCTCGCAGAACAACCAGGGCCAGCAGCAGCGCCAGCCGGCTTGACCTCACCCGCGTCATCGCGGGGGAGGGGGACCGCGGAACGCGGTGGAGGGGGAGGCCCCATCCGCCGAGCGCGCCGCCGCCCCCTCCACCACTCCGTGGTCCCCCTCCCCCGTCTGGGTGACGGGGGAGGTTCTCTATGTACCGCCCTCTTGCTTGCGGCTCGTCGCCCAGAACAGCACGCCTTCCAGCGCCAGGAAGGCCGCCACGACGGCGGCCGCGCCGGCCCATCCCGCCAGCTCGCCGCCGAACCGGGCGACCACGTAGATCAGCACGAGCATCGAGAGCGCCATGCTGGGGGCGCCCAGGCCGCGCATCGCCGCGCTCCGGTGGTAACCGATCCAGAAGGCGAAGCGGGCCAGGATCCAGACCACGGTCGTGGCGACCACCGCGCGCATGCCCGAGCCGTTCGCGGCGTAGGCCGCAAGCCCGAACAGCGCCGCGGCGAACACCACCGTCTGCTCGAGCGTGTTCTGCAGATAGCGCTGGTTGACCCGCAGCCGCTTGGTCTCGTAGCCGGCCAGCGGATCGAACGCCGGCGAGGTCAGCCGCTCGTGCGCCACCGCCTCCACCCCGCCGACCAGGCAGAACAGCACCGCCGCCGCCCAGCACTTCAGGGCGAAGACCATCCGTGCGGCCAGCATCTCCATGCCGGCGATTGGCGGCGTAAGTCGGTCGATGGCGAACCAGAGCGCCGCCGCCACCGCCGCGGCCACGGCGATGGCCGCCATGCCTGCGCGCCGCTGCTGTCGGAAGTCGCTTGCCTGGTTCATGCGCGCCTCACGGCGATGCCCGCGCTCATTTGGCGAACGGCGGATAGATGCGGAAGCCGGCCAGGCGGCGATGCGCCAAGCCTGCGTAGAAGTCTTCGGCGCTGTCGGTGACCAGGTCGATCCGCTCGCCCCCCGCCCGGCTGAGCGCCAGCGTCAGCATCTGCCGGGCGATCCCCTGGCCGCGGTGGGCCGCCGCGGTGGCGATCAGCGACAGGTGCGCCTGGATCTCGCCGTCGCTGAGCATCTGGGCGAAGCCCACCACCGCGCCGCCCGCCACGGCCACCACCGAGGTCACGCCCGGCGCGGTCAGCGCCCGGTGGGCCCGCGCCGGATCGGCCGGGAAGGACGGCCAGCCCTCGGCCTCGCAGAGGCCGATGACGCCCTCCAGGTCCGCGCGGCCGTAGGGCCTGACCTCGACCTGCGTGATCATGCCAGCCCCCGCTCGGCGAGCGCCGCCGCCAGCTCGGCGTTGGAGCGGAACAGCAGCGCGTCCCAGCCCGCGACCTTGGCGCCCGCCACATTGGCCGGGCTGTCGTCGACGAACAGGATCTCGCCGGCCTCGACCGCCAGCTCCCGCCGCACCGCCTCGAACGCCTCGGCCGCGGGCTTCATCGCGCCCAGTTCGCACGACAGGAACAGCGGGTCGAACAGCCCCTCGTCCACTACCGCTCGGCGCACGAAGGCGGGATTGTCGGAGAACCCCGCCACCCGCACGCGCCGCTTCAGCCGCGCCGCGAGCGCCCAGAGCTCGGCGTTGGGCGCCTCGAAGACGCTGAGCCAGAGGTCGAGCGCCTCGTCCATCGCCACCGCCTCGCCGGCCAGCGCGCAGAGTCCCGCCAGCAGGCCGCGTTCGTCGATCTCGCCGCGGTCCAGCGGGCCGGCCATCTCCGCCTCCAGCGCGCGCACCGCCTCGGGCGCGATCGCGAACCGCTCGGCCACCGCGCGCACCCGCCGCTCCCGGTCGAACGGCAGCAGCACGCCGCCGAGGTCGAACACCACCACGCTCGGCGGTCCGGGCGTCATTGCGCCGGCGCAGGCGTCCCGGCGCCCAGCGTCACGCCCGGCGGCGGCTTGTCGGTCTCGGGGACGAAGAAGTCCGGCATCAAGGGCTGGCTCGGATCGACGCGGTACTGGTCGAAATCCCGAACGCCCTCGGCGTAGAGGATGCTGTCGTCGATCAGGAAGTTGCCGCTGAACGCCTTCGCCGGCTTGTTGAAGATCGCGTAGGCCGCGTCCGCCATGATCTCCGGCTTGCGGCACTGGCGCATGCCCTGATCGCCTGCGAGCGCGAACTGGATCGCCGCGGTGGCGATGCCCGTGCGCGGCCACAGGGCGTTGAAGGCGACGCCGTCGGCCTCGAACTCGGCGGCCATGCCGAGCACGCACATGCTCATGCCGAACTTAGCCATGGTGTAGGCCGCGTGGCCGGCGAACCAGCGCGGGTTCATGTCGAGCGGCGGCGAGATCATCAGCACGTGCGGATTGGCCGCTCGCTTCAGGTGCGGGATGCAGGCCTTGGAGGTCAGGAAGGTCCCGCGCGCATTGACCCCGTTCATCAGGTCGTAGCGCTTCATCTCGGTCTGCAGCGTGCCGGTGAGCTGTATCGCCGAGGCGTTGTTCACGCAGATGTCGATGCCGCCGAACCGCTCGGCCGCGAGCGCGACGCCTTCCATCACCGAGGCCTCGTCGCGCACGTCGACCACCAGCGGCAGGGCCTTGCCGCCGGCCGTCTCGATGGCCTCGGCGGCGGTGTAGATGGTCCCCGGCAGCTTCGGATGCGGCTCGGCGGTCTTGGCAGCGATCGCCACGTTCGCCCCGTCGCGGGCGGCCCTGAGCGCAATCGCCAGCCCGATCCCGCGGCTCGCCCCGGTGATGAACAGCGTCTTGCCTTGCAGGCTCATATCGTGGCTCCGATCGCGCTCTCAATTCCGTCATCCCGGACGGCCTGCAAGGCCGATCCGGGACCCAGGGCAGGTGCGCGGCCCCTCCTGGGTCCCGGCTCTACCGCCCGCCTGCGCGGGCGTTCGGCCGGGATGACGAGGTTATAGGCCTTCCTACTCCGCCTGGTACCAGTCCACGCCGCGCTCGTCGCGCCGGCGCACGGCCTGCCCGCGGGCCATCAGGCAGTTGAGATGCGCCAGGCTCTCGCCGGTGGCCATGCCGATGTTGTTGCCGTCGATCTTGCGGCGGAACAGCACGTGGAAGACGTCGACCGCCCGCTTCGGCTCGGCGATCTCGACCTTCAGGTGGGCGAGCCTGCGCTCGTGGCCGCCGATCAGCGCGTCGATCCGGGCGTGCAGCCCATGGAACGGCTCGTTGTGGGCCGGCAGCACGAGCACGTCGTCGGGCACGATGGTCTTGATCCGCGCCAGCGAGGTCAGCCAGTCGTCCAGCGGATCGGCCGCAGGCTCGGTCGGGAACACCGAGACGTTGGAGGTGATCTTCGGCAGCACCTGGTCGCCCGAGATCATGAGCTTCAGTTCGGGACACCACAGGCAGACGTGCTCCGGGGTGTGGCCGGAGCCCACCACCACCCGCCAGGTGCGGCCGCCGATCTCGATGGCCTCGCCGTCGCGCATCCGCTGGAAGCTGTCGGGGAGCGCGTGCAGCGCCCGGCCGAAGCCGCCGAACCGCGAGCGGTAGGTGTCGAGCGCCTCCTGGTCCCAGCCGGCCGCGCGATAGAACGCCAGCGCGTCCGGCGGCGCTTCGCGCCCGGTGTCGGCCGCCAGCGAACGGCACATCAGGAACTCCAGCCGGCTGATCCACAGGCGCACGTTGAACTTGCGCGTGAGCCAGCCCGCCATGCCGATGTGGTCGGGGTGCATGTGGGTGATGAACACCCGCGTGACCGGCTTGCCCTCCAGCACGCCTGCGAACGCCCTGCGCCAGGCCTGCATGCTGGCCTCGCTGTTCAGCCCGGTGTCGACGATCGCCCAGCCGCCGTCCTCGGCGATCGCCCAGACGTTGATGAAGGCCAGCGAGCCGCCGAGCGGCATGCGGATCCACTTCACCCCGGGCGCGACGTCGACGCCCTCGCCGACCTTCGGCCCCAGCTCGATCGGATAGACCAGCCTGCGCCGGCTCTCCGCCTCGTGGGGATCCTCGACGCCGTCGGGCGTGATGCTGACCTGCTTGTTCATCCCCCCATTGTGGAAGCTTGCCGCGGCGTGAGCAAACCCGATCCGGCGCAGGCGGCGGAGCCGCCGTGATCCGAGACCGCGAAAATCACCAAAGGCCGCGAAACCGCAGCTGCGCCTTTCGTGCCGCTGCGAGTCCTTCTTGGTTCCTGGGCCGTCCGCCCGCCCGATCAAAAATCGGCGAGGCGGGATCGGACGCGCCGCCGATGGAGTAGTCTCGCGCGGGTCGGGGGGACCAGCTCACAAGGAGGACCTCCCCAATGGCCAACCGAGACCTCACGCCGCGCAGCAGCGGATACGGCAGCCGCGGAACGGGCCTGAGCCCCTACGGCGGACGCGACCCGTTCACCTCCTTCCGGCGCGAGATGGACCGCCTGTTCGACGACTTCTTCACCCCCGCCGAGGCGCGCAGCTTCGCCGCCGCCGGCACGCCCGCCGCCGAGCTCTCCGTCTGGCCCAGCCTGGAGGTCCATGAGACCGACCAGGCCTACACCGTGACCGCCGAGCTTCCCGGCACCGATCCCAAGGACGTCGACCTGAACCTCAAGGACAACGCGCTCACCCTCTCCGGCGAGAAACGCTCCGAGCGCAATCAGGAGGACGAGGGCGGTCGCCGCTACACCGAGCGCAGCTTCGGCCGGTTCTCGCGCACCATCCCGTTCGAGACGGAGGTGGACGCCGACAAGGTCGAGGCCACCTGCCACAACGGCGTGCTCAAGATCACCCTGCCGAAGAACGCCCAGGCCCGCGACAAGACCCGCAAGATCGAGATCAAGCCGCAGGGCGAGGCAGGCTCGACCCGCCAGTAGCGGCTGGACCGTTCACTCGGGATGGAGACCCCCGCCGGCCGGTCGCCAGCGGGGGCGCATCTCGGCCCCGCCCTGCGCCAGCCGACCCATCAGCTCGATGAGGCCCGAGCAGGAGTGGTCGTCGCGCGCGCCCAGCGCGATGCGAAGAAACGGCGGCTCGCCGGTTTCCGGCTCGATCACCTCGAAGCGATGGCCGCGGAAGCCGAAGCTGCCGCCGCGCTCGATCAGCAGGCCTCGCGCCGTCGCTTCGTCCTCGATCCGACAGGCGAGCGCTTCCAGCCCCTCGACGCCGTTGCCGGCTTCCAGCTCGAAGGCGCAGTAGGGCATAGCCGCCCCTGCGAGCCCGGCGCCGCCGAGCGGCTTGAAGCGGCGGTTTCGCGCCATGACCGCCTGCGCCAGGGCGGCGTTGTGAGCGAACACCCTTCCCGCGTACGTCTCGGTCGCCTCGCGATCCAGGAAGAACGGCGCCTCCAGCGCCAGCGCATCGACGAAGCGCAGCCCGGCGCCGGTCAGCGTGCGGCACCGCTTCAGCCCATCCGCCAGCGAGGCGGCCAGGTCCGCCTCCGTCGCGAACACGCTGACGATCCCGACGTTCGCCAGTTCGAGCCCTTGCTGCAGCAGCTTCAGTCCCGACACCAGGCGCAGGACGGCCGCCCCGCCGGCCACGGCTTCGGCCAGGATGGCCGGCGCCTGGGTCGCGGGCGCCGACAGGGTCTCGTCGACCACCAGCACCTGGCCGCGGGTCAGCCGCCGCGCGAGCCGCGCCGGGTCATGTCTGGTGAAGCGCCCGTCGCAGGCCATCGGCTCGACGATGATGCAGTCCGCATCCGTGGCGTTCCTGGCCGGCGCGCAGGCGCGCGCCACCAGTTCGCGGGTCTCGAAATAGGACCCCACGTGGGCGACCTCGAGCTTGCCTCGCCGGCGCTCGCCCAGGTGCAGAAGAACGGTCGCGAGCGCCGCCTGCCCGCTCGAGAACATCACGTGAGCGGCGGTCCAGCCCGGCGGCGCCGGTCCGAAGAAGGCTTCGCAGCGCGCCTCCAGGCTCTCCGGCTGGAAGTCCCGCTCGTAGCCGTAGGCGTCGTGCCGGCTATGCGCCAGGCGTTCGATCTCGCGCTCGGTCGGCGAGCGCAGCACGCGGGCGGTCTCGGCCGCCACCGACCTGAGCCAGCCCGTGCGCAGCCGCCGCGCCGCCTGCTCGAAGCCGCGCTCGACCTCGATCGGCGCCGGCCGCCCGAGCGCCGCCGCCGCCAGCCCCTCGATCTCGCGCAGGGTGGGCTCCATGTCGGGCCGCGACGCCGCCAGCGCCCGCGCCAGCGCCGTCAGCGCCTCGGCCTCCCGTCGGTTCTGATCGTTCGCCATCCGGACCCGCAGCACGAACCTGCAACCAGGCTCTAACGCGTTCGCGCCGCGCTCGGCTCTTCGGTTGCGGCTTCGCCTTTACGGCCGAGCCGCACCATGTTCGCCCTGTGGCGGCGGCTACTTTGGGCAGGGATGGTCCGGGCCGCGGCTGTCGCAGGCCGTCACCCGCTTCAGGTAGTCCAAGGCGGGCGCCGCGAGCGCCGGGCTGGCCGATGCGCGGTAGGCGTACTGCACCGCATAGAGCGCGTCGCCGCCGGCGATCACCTTCATCCACATGGTTTCGGGCTTGCCGGTGCTCGGATTGCGCGGACAGGCGAAGGTCCAGGTCGCCACCGCGTAGCCATTCTCGGGCTCGCTGCCGAGCTCCCGGCCGGCGCCGCCGGGACAGGCCGCCTGGTATGCCCCCACCATTCCTTTCGGCAGGGTCTCGGGGTCGCTCTTGCCGCGCTGGTAGAAGATCTGCTCGGTGATCATCCGCGACCAGTCGTCGACGGTTTCCGAGGTCGGCACGTACTCGGTTATCTGGGCCTGCGCGTTGCGGGCCCGGTAGCCCACCTTGAAGCCCTGCGGCAGCGGCAAGAGGATGTTCTCTTCCCTCAGGTCCGACATCGGCCGGGGTGACTGCGCCGGCGAGATAGCCTCGGCCGGGGCGCCGGGCTGCTTCTTCGCATAGGCCTGCACGCCAAGCAGGACGTCCTTGGGATCGAAGATGAACACCACGACGATCTCCCGGGTCGGGTCGCTCGCGGGAGGCGTGGCCGGGACGGTGTAGTCGTAGAGCAGCGCCGAGCGGCCGTCGGGGTTCTGGTTCCGGGTGAGCGGCGCGCCGAGGCTCTGCAGCACCTGCGCCTTGGTGGACTGCCCCTTCCTCAGCGCATTGATCTTCGCGGCCGGCAGGTTCGCCGCCGCCGCCGCCGCGCCCGCGAGGGCTAACGACAGGAGCAGCCCCAGCAGCAATCGTCCCACCGCACGCCTCCTTCGGTTCGGACGACCGCCTCGCACGCCGGCCTCGCCCGGTCCAAGGCGGCTGGTCGCCGCACCCGAGCGCGCCGGATGCTCGGTGCGGTCGCCAGCCCTGCGTCCTGGCGAGCCGCGTCCGCGGGTCAGAGGCTGGCGCGGGCGGTCTCGTCCATCCAGGCCCTGAGCGCGCGCAGGAACGGCAGCGCCTCGCGGAACTCCTTCTGGGTGAAGGCTTCGCGCAGGCTGCCCATGCGCGGCTTCAGCCCGGCCATGGCGCGCTGGTAGGCGTGCCGTCCCGCCGGCGTCAGCGCAACCCGCTTCTTGCGCCCGTCGACCGCGTCGGGCGTGACCGCCGCCATCCCGGTGGCCTCCATCCGCTGCAGGGTGTTGGTGATCGCGCCCGGCGTCATCTGCAGGGCCTGGGCGATCGCCGCGGGCGTCTGGCCCTCGCCGCGGCGGACCAGCAGGTTCATCACCAGGAACTGCGGATAGTTCACCCCCAGCGGCAGGCAGCGGGTGATGATGGTGCGCACCCCGGCCTCGATCAGCCCGATCTCGTCGAACGCCTGGACTTCCGGATGCTCCTCGATGGTCGCCGCCATGCCGCGCTCCTTGCTTCAACGCTGGACGATCTCAACTCTAAACATTGGACGAGCAACGTTCAATATTGAATTGTCAGGCGGCGCCCAGAATGTCCTTGATCCCGCGCCGCGCCAGGGCGTCGGCCCGCTCATTGAGCTCGTGGCCGGCGTGGCCCTTCACCCACCGCCACTGGACGTCGTGACGCAGGCGGGCTTCGTCAAGCCGCCGCCAGAGATCCTCGTTCTTCACCGGCTTCCTGTCGGCGGTGCGCCAGCCGCGCGCCTTCCAGGCGTGGATCCACTCGCCGATGCCCTGCTGCACGTATCGGCTGTCGGTGTGCATCTCCACCTTGCAGGGGCGCCTCAGCGCCTCCAGCGCCTGGATCGCGGCCATCAGCTCCATGCGGTTGTTGGTGGTGGCGAGCTCGCCGCCCCACAGCTCCTTCTCGCGCCCCCGCGAGATCAGCACCGCCCCCCATCCGCCCGGCCCCGGATTCCCCGAGCACGCCCCGTCGGTGTAGATCACCACCTCCGGGGTCACGCGGCGGTCCCGAACAGCACCAGGTCGGGCGAGGCGCGGTGCACGGCGAGCTTGCGCTCGTATTCCAGCGGGTCCTTGGGCCTGACCAGCGCGCCGGCCGGCGTCGCGCCCCAGTCGTGCAGCCGGGTCAGGAAGAAGCGCATCGCCGCCCCGTGCGCCAGGATCGGCAGCGCGGCCCGCTCGGCGCCGCTCAGCGGCCGCCTGGCCTCATAGCCCGCCACCAGCTGGCGCGCGGCGGTGATGTTGAACGAGCCGTCCGGCTCGAAGCACCAGGCGTTCAGCGCGACCGCGATGTCGTAGGCGTAGGCGTCGGTGCAGGCGAAGTAGAAGTCGATGGCGCCGGAGAAACTTCCAGATTGAAAGAACACGTTGTCGGGGAAGTAGTCGGCGTGGATCACCCCGGCCGGCAGGTCCTTCGGCCAGCCGCGGTCGAACCGCGCCAGGTCCGCCTCGATGACCGCCGACAGTCCGGGCTTCAGCGCTTCCGCCGCATCCTTCAATGTTGAAAAGAGTGGCGACCAGGCGGCCTCGCCGAGGTCGTTGTCGCGGCGCAGGGGGAATCCCTCGCCGGCGGCGTGCAGCCAGGCCAGCCCCTCGCCCGCCGCCCGGCACAGCGCCGCCGAGGGCCGCCGGGCCGACAGCCCCGAGAGGAAGCTGACGATCACGCAGGGCTTGCCGCGCACCCGCTTCAGCACCTCGCCGGCGCGGTCGGCGATCGGCGTTGGGCAGGGATAGCCGCGCCCGGCCAGCCACCCCATCAGGCCCAGGAAGAACGGCAGGTCGGCCTCGCGCACCCGCCGCTCGTAGATGGTCAGGAAGAACCGGCCGGTCTCGGTCTCCAGCAGGAAGTTGGAATTCTCGACGCCCTCGGCGATGCCCTTGAAGCTCAGCGCCTGGCCCAGCGCATAGTCGGCGAGCAGCCCCGCCAGCTCCTCGTCGGTGATGTCGGTGTAGACCGCCATGGCCCCCGCGAATGGGCCGATCCCGCCCGCGGGGTCAAGACGCCTGGCGCGCGGCATGCTAGATTGAGGGGCTTTCCGTGGGAGATCCCGATGATCGCGCTGAAGGTCGAGAAGATCGGCGACCAGGTCGCCGTGATCCTGTCGGAACAGGCCCTGGAGGTGCTGAACGCCGAGGTCGGCGGGGTCCTCCACCTGGAGCCCGCGAGCGACGGCAGCGTGCTGGTCTCCGCCACCCAGGAGGTCTGGCTGGACGACCACCACGCCCGCGGCCGCGCCTTCCTCAAGCGCTACACCCGCGCGCTGGAGCGGCTCTGATCGCGCACGCCGCCACGGGCGCCGGTCACTCGGCGATGCGCTCGGCGATCGGGTGGTCGAACACCAGCACGACGTAGCCCTCGTGGTCCAGGCGGCGGGCAGGGGGGCCGAGCTGCCGCACGGCCGTGGCCACGCAGGCCTCGAGGTCGAGGCAGGCCTCGCCGTCGTTCTTGACCATCACGAACCGCGCCGGCAGCCCCGGCGGCTCGTCGGCGGCGCGGTACCAGAAGCTGGAGCTCTCGGCGACGCGCCGGCGGAGCCTGCCGTTCTCGAAGGCCACCGGCCGGATGGTGACCTTCCCGCCGCTCACCGGGCCGATCATCAGGCTCTGCGCGCCCCAATAGGGGCCGTAGCCGTAGGTCAGGCCCTGGCCGGCGAGGAAGGCCGCGAGCGCCTCGGCCTCGTAGGGCCGCGAGGGCTTCGGCGGGCCGAGCCAGGCGCCCGGATCGGCGAGCGCGCCGGCCGCCATGAACAGCAGCGCATACGTTCCCGCCGCGAGCCTCGCCCAGGTCGGGCAGCGCCGCCATCCCGCCGCCAGCCCATAGGCCGCCACGAGGCCTCCGAAGAAGTAGAGGTTCGGGAACCACCGCCCGAGGCTCGCCAGCGTCGGCCAGTCGCCGATCGCATAGGCGCCGAGCGTGCCTGCCATCGACAGGACCGCGACGGCCACGACCAGCTGGC
>NZ_DATIMC010000015.1:0-11732 GCF_035475775.1 Phenylobacterium sp.
CGGGTGATGATGTTGGTCAGCCCCAGGGTCTTGAACCGCCCCTGGGCCTCGGCCAGCAGGGTGCGGTAGCGCTCCACCGTATAGACCAGGCGGGTGAGCTTGGAGAGGATGGTGGTCTGGTAGCCGGAGCCGGTGCCGATCTCCAGCACGCGCGAACGGGGCTCCAGCCGCAGGGCCTGGGTCATCAGCCCGACGATATAGGGCTGGCTGATGGTCTGGCCGCAGGCGATGGGCAGGGCGGAATCCTCCCAGGCCCGCTGCTTGAAGAGGTCGGGGGTGAAGGCCTCCCGGGGCGTCGTCTCGATGGCCGAGAGCACCTTCGGATCGGTCACGCCCTGCGAACGCAAGGTCAGAATCAGCCGGGCGAGTTGGGCGCCCTCGCCGTCCGGCCCCGGGCTCTGGTCCCCTCCGCCGGCCATCATAGCCTCGGCGGCGGCCCGCCCAGCACCTTCTTCAGGTCATGGACGGTCGGCTGGTGCGTCAGGTCGATGTGCAGCGGCGTGACCGAGATGCGGCCTTCGTAGAGCGCGCGCAGGTCGGTGCCCTCCGGCGGGCTCGAGCGGGTCTGGCGGAAGCCGATCCAGTAGTAGTCGCGCCCGCGCAGGTCGGTGCGCTTCTCGGCCATGCGGATATGGGCGTCGCGGAAGCCCTGGCGGGTGACCTCGACCTCGGCGATGTCGGCCGGCTCGCGGTTCGGGAAGTTGATGTTGAGGACCACGTCGGCGGGCCAGCCGATCTCCACCAGCCGGCGGATCACGCCTGGCCCGAACGCCTCCGCCGGCTCGAAGGAGGCGCCCGGCTCGTAGAAGCCCATCTGCGACAGCGCAATGCCGGGCACGCCCAGCGCCATCGCCTCGATCGCGCCCGCCACCGTGCCCGACATGGTGACGTCCTCGGCCAAGTTCGCCCCGCGGTTGACGCCGGAGAGCACCAGGTCGGGCTTCTTGCCCGCGACCAGCTCGTGGACGCCCAGCATGACGCAGTCGGTGGGCGTGCCGGTGGTGGTGAACCGCCGTTCGCCGAGCTGTCGCACGCGGATCGGCTCGGCCAGCGTCAGCGCGCGGCTCGCGCCCGACTGCTCGTACTCGGGGGCGCAGACCCAGACGTCGTCGGAAAGCTGGGCGGCGATCCGCTCCAGCGCCGCCAGGCCCTCCGCGTGGACGCCGTCGTCATTGGTGACGAGGATGCGCATCACCCGCCCATTCCCGCGCAGGCGGGAATCCAAGCCGCGTCAGCCGAACAATCGCGCCCACCGGCGTCCACCAGCTGTGCCGCTTGGGTCCCCGCCACCGCGGGGACGAGCGGAGGAATGGCGCACCTCATGCGCTTCCTCCGATGTGGGTCATGCCGGGCAGGTACGGATGCAGCGCCTGGGGGATAGCGATGCGGCCGCCCTCGTCCTGGTAGTTCTCCATGATCGCCACGAGCGTGCGGCCCACCGCCAGGCCCGAGCCGTTCAGGGTGTGGACGAAGCGCGCGCCTTTCTCGCCCGCCTTCTTGCTGCGGGCGTCCATGCGGCGGGCCTGGAAGTCGCCGCAGTTGGAGCAGGAGCTGATCTCCCGGTAGCGGCCTTCCGAGGGGATCCAGACCTCCAGGTCGTAGGTCTTCCTGGCCGAGAACCCCATGTCGCCGGCGCAGAGCAGCATGGTGCGGAACGGCAGCTCCAGGCGCTTCAGCACGGCCTCGGCGCAACCCACCATCCGCTCGTGCTCGTCGACCGACTGCTCGGGGGTGGCGATGGAGACCAGCTCGACCTTGTTGAACTGGTGCTGGCGGATCATGCCGCGGGTGTCCTTGCCCGAGGCCCCCGCCTCCGAGCGGAAGCACGGCGTCAGCGCCGTGAGCCGGAGCGGCAGCTCCTCCTCCGGCGTGATCTGTTCGCGGACCAGGTTGGTCAGCGAGACCTCGGCGGTGGGGATCAGCCAGCGCAGATCCGGCGCCTCGGCGCCCGCCACGGCGCTGAGGCCGGGAAAAGCCGCGAACTGGTCGTCCGCGAATTTCGGGAGCTGCCCGGTGCCGAACATCGTCTCCGAGCGCACCAGCAGCGGCGGGGCGACTTCCAGGTAGCCGTGCTCGCGGGTCTGCAGGTCGAGCATGAACTGGCCGAGCGCCCGCTCCAGGCGCGCGAGCTCGCCCTTCAGCACCACGAAGCGCGCGCCGCTCATCCGCGCGGCGGCCTGGAAGTCCATCAGGCCGAGCGCTTCGCCGAGGCTCTGGTGATCCCTGGCGCTCTTAATGGCGAAGGGCTCGCCCCAGCGGCGGACCTCGACATTGTCGTGCTCGTCGCGGCCCGCCGGCACGTCGGCCGCGGGAAGGTTCGGCAGGCCCTCCAGCAGGGTCTTGAGAAGGCCGGCCGCCTCGCGCTCGGCTTCGGTCTGGGTCTCCAGCGTCGTCTTCAGGGTCTCGACGTGGGCCATGAGGCGGGCCGCCTCGGCATCGTCCTTCGCGGCCTTGGCCTGGCCCACCTTCTTCGAGGCCTCGTTGCGCTCGGCCTGGGCCGCCTGCAGCGCCGTCTGGGCGGCGCGCAGCCTGCCGTCGAGCTCGAGGATCTGGGCCACGATCTGGGCCCCCGACAGGCCCTTCGCGTCCCAGGCTTTCTCGTAAAGCGCGGGCGTCTCGCGAATGGCTCGGATGTCGTGCATGGGGGCCGCGGAAGGGTTGGGGGGCGGCCCTCTCTAGAGCGCGTCGGCGGGGGCGCCAACCTCCTAGGCCGCAGCGGCGGCGTCCTCCCGGGCGCGTTTGCGCTCGATCAGCTTCACGCAGCCGATGGAGACGAAGTAGAGCGCCACGATGGGCAGGGCCAGGAGGGTCATGCTGATCGGATCGGGCGGGGTGACGACGGCCGCCGCCACCACGATGCCCGCCACCGCGAAGCGCCAGCTCTTCAGCAGCATGCCGGCGTTGACCATCCCGGCCATGGCCAGCAGCGTCAGCACGACCGGCAGCTGGAAGAACAGGCCGAAGCAGAGCACCAGCGTGGTCACCAGGTTGAAGTAGTCGGAGACCTTCGGCAGCAACTGCACCGAGATACCGGGGCCGATGACCTGCTGCGAGAGCGAGAACCACAGCACGAACGGCATGATGATGTAGTAGACGAGCGCGGCGCCCAGGATGAACAGCGCCGGCGCGGCGATCAGGAACGGCAGGAAGGCCCGCCGCTCGCGCCTGTAGAGCCCGGGCGCGACGAAGGCGTAGACCTGCCAGGCGAGCACCGGGAACACCAGGATCACCGCGCCGAAGCCGGCGAGCTTCACCTTGGTGAAGAAGTATTCCAGGGGCGCGGTGAACACCAGGCTGGTCACCTTGCCGGGCGGCGGCGGCAGGTCGAGCGCGCCGACCAGGGCCAGGAACATGTTCTTCGCCCCGCCGAACACCGAGATCAGGCCAAGGTGTGCGGCGTGGCCCGCCTCGCCCTCGCGGATCGCCAGCAGCTGGGCGGCGATGGAGAACGGCCGCAGCAGGAAGCGGAACAGGGGATCGGAGAAGTAGAAGCAGACCAGGAAGCCCAGGAAGATCGCCGCGATGGAGACGATCAGCCGCTGGCGCAGCTCGATCAGGTGATCGAGCAGCGGCGCGCGCGAGGCCTCGATCTCCGCGGCTTCGGGATCGACGTCGCTCACGCGCCCGGCCCGGTGGTCTTGGGCCGCGGCCTGGCGGCGGGCTTGGCGGCGGCGGCTTTCCGTTTGGGCGGCGCGCGCTTGGCCGAGGCGGCCTTGGCGGCCGGCTTCCTGGCCCGGGGCTTCGGCGCGGGCGCGGGCTCGGCAGGCATTGGCTCCGGCGGCGCGCCGCCGTCGGAGAACTGGTAGCTCATCGGCGGATGCAGCTGGACGCCCACGTCGGCCAGGCCCTGATGGATCTCGTCGAAGGTCCGGGTCATCTCCGGTCCCTGCGCCTGGGCGGCGATGTCGGAGAACTGGCCCTGACGCAGCGCCGCCACCTCCTTGCGCAGCTCGTCGAGCTCGGACTGGCGGGCCATCTCGTCGAAGCTGGCGCGGAATTCGGCGGCCATGCCGCGCAGCCTGGCCATGAACTGGCCGACCCGGCGCAGCAGGATGGGCAGGTCTTTCGGCCCCACGACCACCAGCGCCACCACCGCGGCGATCATGAGCTCGAGGGTCTTTCCTTCGAGGAACATGGCGCTGGCCTTAGCGCGCTTTCAGAGCAGGGGGAACGCGAAGGGGGAGCGCGCGGCGGGTCAGCTGCGCGCCTTGTCCTTGTCGGACTCCTTCGGCAGCGGCTTGGCCGCTTCCCCGGAGGGGTGCTCGTCCTCGCCCTTGAGGCCGTCGCGGAAGGCGCGGATGCCCTTGGCGGTGTCGCCCATGATCCCGGAAATCTTGCCGCGGCCACCGAACAGCAGGACGAGGATCGCCCCAAGGATGATCAGGTGCCAGATCGAAAACGAGCCCATCTCGTAGAAACTCCCTGAGCGTGCCGCGGCGCCTCCATGCGGCCGCGCCCGCCAATCTCTCACGCGTTATATAGTCCGTCCGCCGGGCCCGCGCCATGCGGCGGGTCAGGCGGTCTCCTCCTCCGCCTCGCCCAGGAAGTCGGTGTGGAACTCGGGGACATCGCCTGCCTCCAGCGGATCCTCGTCGGCCGCGGCCGCGCCCGGATCTGGCACGGCGAAGTCCGGCGGCAGGTCGAGGCTGAGCAGGCCCGCGGCCTTCATCTCGGCGGCGCCCGGCAGGTCGGTCAGGCTCGCAAGCCCATAGTGCTCAAGGAAGGCGTCCGTGGTGCCGTAGGTGACCGGCCGGCCTGGCGTGCGCCGGCGGCCGCGCATCCGCACCAGCCCGAGCTCGAGCAGCACGTCGAGCGTGCCGCGGCTGGCCTGCACGCCGCGCACGGCCTCGATCTCCGCCCGGGTCACCGGCTGGTGGTAGGCGATGATGGCCAGCGTCTCCTGGGCCGCCTTGGAGAGCCGGCGCGGCTCCTCCCTTTGCTCGGTCATCAGCCAGGCGAGGTCGGCCGCGGTCTGGAAGCGCCAGCGCTCGGCGACGCAGGCCAGCTCGACCCCGCGGCCGACGTAGCGCGCCTGCAGCGCCGCGAGCGCGCCGGCGACGTCGGCGCCCTCCGGCAGGCGATGCGCCAGGTCGGCCTCGCTCAGCGGCCCGGCGGCGGCGAACAGCAGCGCCTCGATCTCGCGTTCGGCGGTCTCGCTCATGCCGCCTTCCCCCGGGCGCGGAGGAAGATGTCGGCGAAGGCTTCCAGCTGGCGCGCCTCGAGCGCGCCGTCCTTCACCAGCTCCAGGCTGGCCGAAAGCGTCGAGGCCACGTAGGAGGCGCGGCTGGGCCCGCGCCCTTCCGACCCGAACGGGGCGACGCCGGCCAGCGGAGTCCAGCGCGCGAGCTCGGGCAGCAGGCGACGCAGGCGCTCGCGGGCGTCCTCCAGCGGATAGGCCTGTGGCGGCGCGGGCGCATAGCGCCGGTCCTGCGCCTTCCGCCGCTGGCCGATGTAGGCGCTCATCAGGGTGTAGAGGTCGCCTTCGATGCGGCCGGCGGGGACGATCCGGATGGCTTCCGGATCGCCGCGGCCGAACACGTCGCGGCCGAGTTGCGGACGGGCCTTCAGCGCCTCGCCCGCGCTGCGCATGGCGTCGAGCTTGGCGAGCCGGAAGGCGAGCCGCGCGGCCACCTCCTCGGCCGGGAGCTCGTCGGGCTTCGGCCGCTCGGGCCTGGGCAGCAGCAGCCGCGATTTCAGGTAGGCGAGCCAGGCCGCCATCACGAGGTAGTCCGCCGCGAGCGAGAAGCGGCGCCGGCGCGCTTCCTGCACGAACACCAGATACTGCTCGGCGAGCTCGAGCACCGAGAGCTTCAGGAGATCGACCTTCTGGCTGCGGGCGAGCGCCAGCAGCACGTGAAGCGGGCCCTCGTAGCCGTCGAGGTCGACGATCAGCGCCTCGCCGTCCAGCGCCGCGGTCTCGGCCGCCGCGAAGTCGAGTCCGGGCTGGAAGCCGGTGTTCATGCCGCGAACCTGCCGTCGAAGGCCGCCTCGAAGCGCGCCTGCGCCTCGGCGAGATCGAGCGGCTCCGGCGTGCGCGGCAGACGGCCCAGCGCCGCCTGCGCGCGACGCGCGGACCGGCCCTTCAGCTCGCCGACGCCCTTCGCCACCGCCGTCATCTCCGCCATGTCGCCGTTGCAGTGGAGGACCACGTCGAGGCCGGCGGCAAGCGCCGCCTTCGCCCGCGCCGCGAAGTCGCCGGAGAGCGCCTTCATCGAAAGATCGTCGGTCATCAACAGCCCATCGAAGCCGATCGCGCCGCGGATCGCCTTGCGGACCACGGCCCGCGACGTGGTGGCCGGCCGCCTGCGGTCGATCGCCGAGAAGATCACGTGCGCGGTCATGCCGAGCGGCATGTCGGAGAGCGCCTGGAACGGGGCGAAGTCGCGGGCCGCCAGCGCCTCCAGCGTGGCCTCGACGACCGGCAGCTCGAGGTGGGTGTCGGCGCGGGCTCGGCCGTGGCCGGGCATGTGCTTGATGACCGGCAGCACGCCGCCGGCGATCAGGCCCTCGGCCGCCGCGCGGCCCAGCCGGATCACCTCCTCGGGGCTCTGGCCGTAGGCGCGGTCGCCGATCACCTCGTGGCCGGAGGGGTCCGGCACGTCGAGCACTGGGACACAGTCCACGTTGATGCCGACGCTCCTGAGGTCGTGGGCGATCAGCCGGGCGCCCAGGCGGGCGACCTCGCGGGCGAGCAGCGGATCGGCGCCGGCGATCTGGCCGTAGGCCCGGCCCGGCGGATAGCGCCGCCAGTGCGGCGGGCGCATCCGCTGCACGCGCCCGCCTTCCTGGTCGATGAGGATCGGCGCCTCGGGCGCCTCGATCGCGCCGCGCAGGGCCTCGGTCAGCCGGCGCACCTGGTCGGGGGTCTCGATGTTGCGGGCGAACAGGATGAAGCCCCACGGCCGCACCTCGCGGAAGAACGCCCGCTCGCGCGGCGTGAGCTCCGGGCCCGCGCAGCCGAAGATGACCGCCCGCCGACTCATTTCACGAAGCAGGCCTTCCCGGCCGCCTTCAGCCTAGCGCAGAAGGCCTGGGCCTCGGCCCGGCTCGCAAAGCCGGTGACCGAGGTGCGGTAGAGGGTCTTGCCGTCCTTCTGCACGGTTTCGACGCCCTTGCCCCTGCCGGCCGCGAGCCCCGGGGCGGCGTCGACCGCCTCGTTCCAGGTCCTGTCGGCGAGCTGCGGCGAGGCGACCGCGCCGATCTGCACCGCCGCGCCGCCCTTGGCGCCGGCGGATTCGGCGGCGGCGGCCGGCGGCTTGGCCGGGAGCTTCTCTGCGACCTTCTCGGCGGCGGGCTTCTGCCGCGCGGGCCTGGCCGGCGCGGCCTTCTCGGGCGGAGGCTGGACGGGTCGGGCCGCGGGCTTCGCCTCGGCGAACCGGCTCGGCCGGGCGGCGACCGGCGGAGGAACATCCTGCGCCGGGCGGAGCGCCGGGGCCGCGGCGCTGACGATCGGCGTCGTGGGGGCCGCGGCCGGGGGTGGGGTCGACGCGACCGGCGGGCGCGGCGCCGGCTGCTCGGGCGGCGGCGTGAACTGCGGCTGGGCCGCGGCCTGTTGCGGCGGCTGGCCGGCCTCCGCCCGGTAGATCTGCAGGCCCTGCGCCGCGTCCTGCGGCTGGGAGTCGGGCGGAGCGGCTTGCTTGAGCGCGCCCACCGGCTGCCCCACGGACTGCGGCGGCTGGTTCGCCTGGCGAACCCCCGAGCGGTAGAACACGAAGATCGCCGCGGCCAGGCCGATCAGCACCAACAGGCTCGCCGCCAGGGTCATGGGGAACGGGCTCGCCCCGCGCACCGGCCGGCGCGCCTCGAAGGCGAGCGGCGCATCGGTCGGCGGCGTGTAGGCGCCGCGCTCGTGATCGGACATGGGCTAGCTCCGAACCTCGCTGCGGCGCGAATCATGCGCCGCCAGACCCAAGTCTAGCGAAGCGTGCGCCGCGGGCCCTCACGAGCGGCGCATTTTCTGTGGGCGGCGGCGGCGAGAGAATGGGGCCCGTGGCCGCAGGCCTTCAGAACGCCCAGACATCCAGGTGGAACAGCCGGCGGTGCTCCTCGATCGCGTAGCGGTCGGTCATGCCGGCGATGTAGTCGCAGACCACCCGCGCGCGGCCCGCCTGGTCGCGCTCGGCGGCGCGCGTCCCCCAATCCTCAGGCAGCACGTCGGGCTCGGCCAGGAACAGCAGGAACATCTCGGCCAGCATGCGGCGCGCCTGGCTGCGGGTGCGGTTGACCCGCCAGTGCCGGTACATCCGCTCCATCAGGAAGGCCCGCAGCCGGGCCAGGTCCTCGGCGGTGTCGCGCGAGAAGGCGACCAGGGCATGGCCGAGGTTGCGGACGTCCTCGGGAGTTTGCACCTTCCCGGCCGCCGCCCGGCGGCGGGTCTCGGCCAGCACGTCGTCGACCATGGCCCCGATCATCCGGCGCACGGCCTCCAGCCGGATGATCGAGCGGTCGCAGTCGGGAAACGCCTGCAAGGCGCTGGCCACGTGCGGCCCGATCAGCGGGATCTGCGTGAGATCCTCCAGGGTGAAGAGGCCGGCGGCCACCCCATCGTCGACGTCGTGGTTGTTGTAGGCGATGTCGTCGGCCAATGCGGCGACCTGGGCCTCGGCCGAGGCCCAGGTCGAGAGCCTGAGGTCGTAGGCGCGGTCGAACTCGGCGACGGCGGTCCAGGAGGGGCGATCCAGGCGGTCGGCCACCGGACCGTTGTGCTTGACGATGCCCTCCAGGGTCTCCCAGGTGAGGTTGAGCCCGTCGAAGCGCGGATAGCGGCGCTCCAGCCTGGTCACCACGCGGAAGGTCTGGACGTTGTGGTCGAAGCCGCCGAAGTCCTCCATCTGGATCTGCAGCTCGTCCTCGCCGGCGTGGCCGAACGGCGGATGGCCGAGATCGTGGGCGAGCGCGACCGTTTCGGCGAGGTCGGCGTCGAGGCCGAGCGCGGTGGCCAGCGAGCGGGCGATCTGGGCCACCTCCAGCGAATGCGTCAGGCGGGTGCGGAAGTGGTCCCCCTCATGAGCCACGAAGACCTGGGTCTTCTCCTTCAGTCTTCGGAAAGCCGTGGCATGGATGATCCGGTCGCGGTCGCGGGCGAAGGGCGTCCGCGTGCGGCTCTCGGGCTCGGCGACCTTGCGGCCCCGCGAGGCGGTGGGGCGTTCGGCATAGGAAGCGCGGGGCGGGATCGAGGGCATTGCGGCCTTCTGGCGATCGGCCTCTTGGTCGAAGCCGCAGGTGACCTCATATAGGCTAAGCCCAAGTTTCGTTTAACAAGACATGACCGTAGCGAGCCTGACCACCGACGTGACCCTTTCCGAGCCCGCCGCCCGGCGGATCCGCGCCATCGGCGCGGCCGAGGGCCGGCCGGTGATGCTCCGCGTCGCCGTGGAAGGCGGCGGCTGCTCCGGCTTCCAGTACCAGTTCGACCTGGTGGAGCGCGCCGAGGACGATGACCTGATCGTCGAGCGCGACGGCGCGCGCGCGCTGGTGGACGTGGTTTCGCTCGCCCTGCTCAAGGGCTCGGAGATCGATTTCGTCGAGGAGCTGGTGGGCGCGCAGTTCCGGGTGCGGAACCCCAACGCCAAGTCGAGCTGCGGCTGCGGCGTCAGCTTCTCGATCTGAGCCTTTCCCCGCGCAGACGCCGGGCGTAGCCTCCCGAGAGCGGTATTTGGGGGGCGTACCATGAGCGGATTGAATCGACTTCTCGCAGGCGTCGGCGCGGCCCTGATCCTGGCCGGCCCGGCCGCCGCGCAATCGGTGATCGGCGACTGGGCGGGCTCGCTCAGCCTCGGGGCGCGCTCGCTTCGGCTGGCGCTGCACGTGAGCCCCGCGCCCGAGGGCCTGCCGAACGCATCGCTGGAGAGCCCCGACCAGGGCGCGGGCGATGTGTCCGGCCGGGTCATCGACCAGAAGGGCGCCACCTCGCAGATCCTGTTCATGGAGGCGGGCGCGGACTACACCGCCACGCTCTCGCCGGACGGAAAGACGCTCACCGGCAAGTGGAGCCAGGGCGCGATGTCGTTGCCGCTGGTCATGACCCGCCAGTCGCCGGCGGCGGCGCCGGCCAAGCCCTGAGCCTTCGGGCCCGACCCGGTCAGGCCCCCGCCAGCTCGCGGCTCAGCGACCTCCCCACGCGGTCCAGCAGCAGGTTGGCGCCGTGCTCGCGGCGGCCGGCGTCGTTGTAGCCGTCGAGGAAGGCGCCGGTCTCGGTGAGCAGCAGGCGCGTGCCCTGGCCCGCCGGCTTGAACTCGATGGTCGCCAGCGAGACGGAGATCTTGGTTCCGTTCAGGCGCATCTCGTAGCCGTAGACGATGCGCTCGCCGGGCACGATGTCGAAGTAGCGGGCGTCGAACTGGCTCACCACGCCGCTCTCCCAGCGACCCGTCAGCCGCTCGCTGCCGCCCTCGCGGAAGTCGAAGACCCGCTCGAGCGTGACGTAGCCCTCCCCGCCCTCGAACCAGGCGGCCTTGCCCTCGGCGGTCGCGAAGGCCGCGTAGACCCGCTCGCGGGACGCGTCGTAGGTGCGCTCCAGGCTGAAGGTTCCATGGGTGATGCTGTGCTCGGTCATGAGGGGCTCCCTTCGTCGTCTTGCGGGGTCTGGCGGGCGAGGTAGTCGCCCAGCCGGTCGAGGCGGCGCTCCCAGGCCAGGCGCCGGTCGTTGATCCATTGCTCGGCCCGCTGCAGCGACCCGGACTGGAGTTGACAGGTGCGCACGCGCCCGTGCTTGGCCGTGGCCACCAGGCCGCTGGCCTCCAGCACCGCCAGATGCTGCACGACCGCCGGCAGCGACATCGCCAGCGGCCGCGCCAGCTCGCTGACCGAGGCCGGCCCGCGGGTCAGCCGCTCCAGCATGGTCCGTCGGGCCGGATCGGAGAGGGCCTGGAAGACGCGGTCGAGCGGGGCGGCGGCCGCGGGCATCAGAACGGCACGAACTGCAGGTAGGGCTCGGCGTCGGCCAGGGCGCGGGCGAACGAGGGCCGCGCCTTCAGCCGCTCCAGATAGGCCGCGGTGCGCGGGTGGGCCTTCTCGAGGGGCAGGATGCGGTCGGCGTAGAACAGCGCCGGCGCGGCGGCGCAGTCGGCGATGGTCAGGGCCTCACCCAGCATCCAGGCCTCGCCGATCTCGCGCTCGACGACATCGTAGGCGGTTCCCAGCCGGCGCCGGGCGATCTCCGGGATGGCCTCGTCGCGCGCGCCCGGCACGTCGCGCCGGTGCTCGGAGACCCGCTGCATCGGGCCTTGCACGTGGAGATCGAAAAGCCGGTCCCAGAATCGCGCCCGCCAGGCCTGCTCAGGGTCCTTCGGGATCAGCTCGGTCGCGCCCGGATGGAAGGCGGTGAGGTAGTCGACGATGATGCTGGTCTCCGGCACCGTCTCGCCGCGGGCCTCGTCGCGGAGCACCGGCATCAGCCCGATCGGCCACAGCGCGTGGAAGCGCTCGCGCGCCGGGGCGTCGGCGAGGTCGAGGAACTCCATCCGGAACGGCGTCCCGAGCTCATAGAGCGCCATCTCCACCTTCATGCAGAACGACGAGAGCGGGTGGGCGTGGAGGACGAGCATGCGCGACCCTCTTTCACTTAAGGATACACTTAACTATCGCGCAGCCCGCGGCCGGGCAACCGCTTTCTCGCGGCCGGCCGGGATCGAAGCTGGGCCGCTGTCAGTTTAGGACGGGCCAGCTCAGGGATGCGCGACCGACAGGGAAGCTCATGGCGACCGACACAGCCCAGCCCCACGAGGCGCTCG
>NZ_DATIMC010000016.1:0-7327 GCF_035475775.1 Phenylobacterium sp.
AGGTCCTCGCGCATGGCCGCCTGGGCCTCGGCGCGGCTGACCCAGCCGAGATCCTGCATCTGGCCGATGATCCAGTTGCGGCGCTCAATGGCCTTCAGCTTGTTGCGGATCGGATGGTAGTTGTCCGGGCCCTTGGGCAGCGACGCCAGGTACGCGCTCTCGGCCAGGGTCAGGTCGCTGACCGACTTGCCGAAGTAGTTGTAGGCCGCCGCCCCGACGCCGAACGAGCGGTAGCCCAGCCAGATCTCGTTCAGATAGAGCTCGAGGATCCGCTCCTTGGAGAGCACGCCTTCGAGCTGCTGGGCCAGCAGGGCTTCCTTGAGCTTGCGGCCGATGGTGGCGTCGTTGGTGAGCAGGATGTTCTTGGCCACCTGCTGGGTGATGGTCGAGCCGCTCTCCAGCCGCTTGCCATGCGCCAGGTTGACGACGTCCTTGGCGCCGGCGCGGACGATGCCGGCGTAGTCCAGGCCCGAATGGCGGAAGAAGTTGCGGTCCTCGGCGGCCATGAACGCCTGCGCCAGCTGCGGCTGCATGGCGTCATAGGGCACGAAGATCCGGCGCTCGCGGGAGAACTCCCCGATCAGGGTGCCGTCCCAGGCGTAGGCCCGCGTGGCGGTCGGCGGGTGATAGTCGGCCAGGTCGCCGGCGTCGGGCATGTCGTGGAAAAGCCAGGCGGCCCAGATCGCGATGGCGAATCCCGCCGCCGCGATAAGGCTCAGCGCGGCGACGCCGGCGATCGCGACCCATCTTTCGGGGGGATTCAAAGGACTCAGGACCTCCAGAGGGGCGTCGGCCCTCCGGGTCTTCGTCTAAACGGCTTCGACGCGGGCGCCAACGCCTCGCGGGGGTTCCTGCGTCAGCGCGACGCGAGCCGGGTGGATTCGGTGAAGTAGTCGTCGATGGCGTCGCCGACCGCATTCATCAGGCGGTTGCGCTGGCCGGCGTCGCGCAGGAAGGCCTCATCCTCGGCGTTGGAGATGAAGCCCATTTCCAGGAGCACGGCCGGCACGTCGGGCGCGAGCAGCACCATGAAGCCCGCGTCGCGCTGACTCTTGCGTAAAAGCGCCGCCTTGCCCTCGATCCGGCTCACCAGCATCTGGGCGAAGCCGGCGGAGCGGTTGCGGGTGGCGCGCTGGGTGAGGTCGAGCAGGATGTCGCTGACGCCGGGATCGCCGGTCAGGCTGGCCTTCATGAACCAGTCGTCCTGCTTCACGAACCGCGCCGCCCGCACCGAGGCCTTGTCGGACAGGGTGTAGACGCTTGCGCCATGCAGCTGCGGGTTGGGGCCGGAATCGGAGTGCAGCGAGATGAACAGGTCGGCCCCGGCCTGCTGGGCGATGCGCACCCGGTCGGCGAGCGGGATGTAGACGTCGGCCTCGCGGGTCATCACCACCTGGTAGCGGCCGGACCTTTCCAGCCGCGCCTTCAGGGCCTGGGCCGCGGCGAGGTTGACGTCCTTCTCGTAGCCGAAGAGCCCGTGGGCGCCCGGATCGTGGCCGCCGTGGCCGGCGTCGATGACGATCACCTTCTTCAAGGCCAGCGCCGGCGGGCTCGGCTGCAGGAAGCCGGTGCGCAGCGCGAGCTTGGCCGGCGCACGCGCCCTGGCCAGCCCGGCCTCGCCCGGCGGCGGCGCGGCGACGTCGATCACATAGCGGTAATGGTCGACCCCGTCGGCCGGCGGCAGGAGGAAGCGGCGCTTCACCTTGGCCGCCCCGGCAAGCTCCATCTGCAGTCGCGCGGCGCCGCCGTCCTGGTCGATGACCCAGCGTTTCACAAGCCCCTGGGACCCGCCCTGCTGGCCGCCGGCCGCCGAGACGCCCGCCAGCAGCAGGAGCACGCGCCCGTCGGCGCCGTCGTCGACGAGCTTGCCGCTGGCCGAGTGGTCGAGGTCGATGACGATGCGGGTCTGGGCGGCGTCGCCCCCGAGCCTGACCTCGAGGATGTCCGCCGAGGCCACCGCCGCGTGGGAGGCCGCGACCGCGATCAGGCCGCAGGCGGCCGCGACGCAGGCCAGCAGGACGCCGCCGCGCATGCCAGCCATCGCCTTCGCCGCCCGCCTCAGCACCCGTCCAGCCCCCGCCCTGCCGGGACTTCCATGTCGTCCGATGGGAAGGGATATACGCGCTCGGCAGGTACACAAACGGTTAACAGGGCGTTTCCGCCGCTACCTGGGGCCGCACGGCTTTCCTTTTGCCGCCGCCTGTTGCAAAGTCCGCCCGCGCATCATCGCCGCCTCTGCGTCGCAGGGCTCCGATGCGCGAACGTCAAACCCGCGCCCGATCTGACCGAGTCTCCTCGGCGGCGGCGCATCATCCGATCCGCGCCCTGGTCGGGCGCCGTAGGAAAACACCCGATGGGCAGCGCTGCTCACGCCCCTTTCCGGCCTCAGGCCGCTCAAGACGCCCTATCCGGCGTCCAGGGCTGCGCGCGCGCCCATCCCATTAGCTGGCTGCGCCCGGGTCAAAGGCCCGCCGCGCGCCGCGGAGATTCACTTGATGACGAAAACCATGTTGATCGACGCCGCCCACGCCGAAGAGACGCGCGTGGTGGTGCTCGACGGGACCCGCGTTGAAGAATTCGATTTCGAGAGCCAGAACCGGAAGCAGCTTCGAGGCAATATCTACCTCGCCAAGGTCACCCGCGTAGAGCCGTCGCTGCAGGCGGCCTTCGTCGAGTACGGCGGCAACCGCCACGGCTTCCTGGCGTTCAACGAAATCCACCCCGACTACTACCAGATCCCGGTCGCCGACCGCGAAGCCCTGCTGCGCGAGGAAGCCGAGGCAGACGCGGAGGACGAGCGCCACGAGCCGAGGAGCCGCGCCGCGAGCAGCGGCGACGAGGACGACGAGGACGCCGCCCAGGCCGCTGAGGACGAAGACGACGTCATGGAGGAGGAGCTTGCGCGCCGCCGCCGCCGGCTGATGCGCAAGTACAAGATCCAGGAGGTGATCCGCCGCCGGCAGATCATGCTGGTGCAGGTCGTCAAGGAGGAGCGCGGCAACAAGGGCGCGGCGCTGACCACCTACCTGTCGCTCGCCGGCCGCTATGGTGTCCTGATGCCCAACACCGCGCGCGGCGGCGGCATCAGCCGCAAGATCACCGCCATCGCCGACCGCAAGCGCCTGAAAGGCATCGTGCAGAGCCTGGACGTGCCGCACGGCATGGGCCTGATCGTTCGCACCGCCGGCGCCAAGCGGACGAAGGCCGAGATCAAGCGGGACTACGAGTACCTGCTCAGGCTCTGGGAAAACATCCGCGAGACCACCCTGCACTCGATCGCCCCGGCCCTGATCTACGAGGAAGAGGACCTGGTGAAGCGGGCGATCCGCGACCTCTACGACAAGGACATCGACGGCGTCTTCGTCGAGGGCGAGTCCGGCTTCAAGGAAGCGCGCGACTTCATGCGCATGCTGATGCCGGGGCAGGCGAAGAAGGTGCAGCTCTATCGCGAGCCGACGCCGCTCTACGTGAAGTACAAGGTCGAGGACCACCTGAGCCAGATCTACTCGCCGGTCGTGCCCCTGCGCTCGGGCGGCTATCTGGTCATCAACCAGACCGAGGCGCTGGTCGCCGTGGACGTGAACTCCGGCCGCTCGACCCGGGAGCGGAACATCGAGGCCACGGCGCTCAAGACCAACATGGAAGCCGCAGAGGAGGCCGCGCGTCAGCTGCGCCTGCGCGATCTCGCGGGCCTGATCGTCATCGACTTCATCGACATGGACGAGTCGAAGAACAATCGCGCCGTCGAGAAGAAGCTGAAAGATTGCCTGAAGGACGACCGCGCGCGCGTCCAGATGGGCAAGATCAGCCCCTTCGGCCTGATGGAGATCTCGCGCCAGCGCCGCCGCACCGGCGTGCTGGAGGGCACCACCCACGTCTGCGAGCACTGCGGCGGCACCGGCCGCGTCCGCTCGGTCGAATCGAGCGCGCTCGCGACGCTGAGGGCGCTGGAGATCGAAGCGCTCAAAGGCGGCGGCGAAGCGACGCTCACCGCGCCTCGCGCCGTGGCGCTCTACATCCTGAACGAGAAGCGCGCCCATCTGGCGCGGCTGCACCAGCAGCTCGGGCTGTTCGTGACGGTGGTTGTCGACGACGCCATGGCCCATGTCGATCACCAGATCGAGCGGACCTCCATGGAGACCCGCGCCGAACACGCGGCCCCCGCCCTGCCGCCGACGGAGGCCTACGCGCCTGCGCCGGAGCCGGAAGCGCTCGAGGACTATGAAGACGAGGAAGAGGAAGAGGACGAAGACGAGGAGGAAGTCGCGGCCATCGAGGCCCAGCCGCGCGGTCGCCCCGAGGATGAGGCGCACCACGACGAGGGGGAAGGCCGCGGACGCAGGCGCCGCCGCCGCCGCGGCCGGCGCGGCGACGAGCTCCGCGAGGGGCGCGACGCGCGCGAGCCTGGCCACGCCGGCGAGCCCCTCCGCGAGCAGGCGCCTCGCCCCACCGAGGCTCAGCGTGAGGACGAGGACGGGGGCCACGGCCGCAGACGCCGGCGCGGCCGGCGCGGCGGGCGGCGGATGCGCGACGACGGCCGTCCGCCCGAAACCTTCGCCTGGACGCGTCCCTGGGTGCCGTATGGCGACGATCCCTTCGTCTGGTTCGACCCGGCCGAGGATCTGAAGAAGCCGCCGGTCCCGTCGGCCGCCAACGATCAGCGCCAGCCCTCCAGGCCGGCGGCCGCGGCGGAGACCGCGGCCCCCGCGCCCGCGCTCGCCCGGCCTGTTGCGCGCTCGGAGATGGACGACGTCTGGGTCGAGCTGCCCGCGCCAGAGGACAAGCCGAAGCGCGGCCGCCGTGGCCGCACCCGCGGCGCGGAGCCGCAGCCCCCGCCCGAGCCGCCGGCCGCGCAAGCCCCGGCGCCCAGCGAGTCCGCGCTCGAGGCGCCGGTCGAGGCCGCGCCGGCCAGGAAGCCCAGCCGGCGGCGGGCCGCCCCCGCCAAGGCGGCGGCTCCCGAACCCGAGCGCGTGGCCGAGCCCTTGCCGGAGCTCGCGACGGCCGCAGCCGTCCCGCCGGCGGCGCCGACTGCGCCGGCCGCGCCGGACCCTGCGGAGATCGCCGCCCCGCCGAGCGCCCCGCGCAGAGGCTGGTGGCGGCGCGGATGAGGGGCTAAGGTCGGTCCGGCGCGAGGGGGATGACAGAGGCGAATCCAGCATGGCGTCCCCTGCCCGGTCGGTCTCCCGCATCGTCTTCGGCCTGGCTCTGGCGGCGGGTCTTGTCCTCCAGTCGGGGATCGCCGCCGCGCAGCAGGGTCCCGACGAGACCCTGATCCGCGACACCGAGATCGAAGAAATCCTGCACCACGACGCCGACCCGATCCTGACCGCGGCCGGCATCGATCCCAAGGACGTGCAGATCATCATCATCGGCTCCAAGCCGGACGACATCAACGCCTTCGCCGCGCCGCGCCTGATGGGCGTGAACACCGCCCTGATCCTGAAGACCAAGAATCCGAACGAGCTGCAGGGCGTCATGGCCCACGAGGTGGGCCACCTCGCCGCCGGCCACAGCGCTCGCTCGGGCGAGATGCAGCACGCCGGCATGAGACCGTTCCTGCTCACCATGGGCCTGGGCGTGCTGGCGGCGGTGGCGGGGGCGGGCGATGCGGCCGCGGGGCTGATCAGCAGCGCTCCTTACTTCGGGACGCTGGGCGCCATCGGCTACAGCCGCGAGCAGGAAGCCCGCGCCGACCAGGCCGGCGCGACCCTGCTCGAGAAGGCCGGCCTCTCCGGCCGCGGCCTGGCCGAGTTCTTCGACAACTTCCGCTACCAGGAGGTGTTCAGCGAGGCGCGCCGCTACAAGTACTTCATCGACCACCCGCTCTCGTCGGACCGGATCGACGCCCTGCAATCGCGGGTGGCCAAGGCGCCGCACTATGGCGAGGTGGACAGCCCGGCGGCCATGGCCGAGCACGAGATCATGAAGGCCAAGCTGGAGGGATTCCTCGAGCCGCAGGTCGCGATCGTGAAGTACGCGGAGACCGACAAATCCTACCCCGCCCGCTATGCCCGGGCGATCGCCTACTACCAGCTGAAGGAGCCCGACAAGGCGCTGAAGCTGATCGACGCCCTGCTGCAGGAGCAGCCGGCCAATCCGTACCTCTGGGAGCTCAAGGGCCAGATCCTGTTCGAGTACGGGCGGGCGAAGGAGGCCGAGGCGCCGCAGCGCAAGTCGGTGGAGCTCAAGCCGGACGCGCCGCTGCTGCGCATCAACCTCGGCCAGACGCTGATCGCGCTCGACGACAAGGCCAAGGTCGAGGAAGGCGTCGCCGAGCTGAAGAAGGCGCTGACCCAGGAGAACGACAACGCCGAGGCCTGGCGGCTGCTGGCCCAGGCCTATGACAAGCAGGGCCAGGCCGGCATGGCGCGGCTGGCCACGGCCGAATACAACTTCGACATCGGCGACCAGAAGGACGCCCTGATCTTCGCCATGCGCGCCCGGGAGAAGCTGCCCAAGGACAGCCCCGAATGGCGCCGCGCGACGGACATCGTGCTGGTCTCCAAGCCCAGCCGCGACGACCTGAAGGAGCTGGCGAGCGAAGGCTCGATCAGTCGGGGCGAGGTTCACTAGGCTTCGCAAACCCGCCGCCGAGCATTATCTGAACCCGATGAGACCTGCCCTCGCCATGCTCGCGGCCGCCGCCGCGCTTTCCCTCGCCGGCTGCCAGAAGGCCGACGACGCCGTGTTCGGCCAGCGCGTGCGGGCCTACCTCCTGGCCCACCCGGAGGTGATCCGCGAAGCCGTCCAGAAGCTGCAGGACAACGAGCAGGCCGCCGCGGCCAAGGCGTCGACCGCCGCGCTCAAGACCTACCGCAGCCAGATCGAGCGCGATCCCCGCGACATCGTCATCCACCCGCAAGGCAAGGTGACGGTGACCGAGTTCTTCGATTACCGCTGCGGCTACTGCAAGCTGGCCGCCCCGGAGGTGGTGAAGCTGATCGACCAGAACCCGGACATCCGCTTCGTCTTCAAGCAGTTCCCGATCTTCGGCGCGGTCTCCGACACCGCGGCCAAGGTGGCGCTGACGCCGCAGGGCAAGGCCAAGGCCTTTGACCTCTACAAGAGCTGGATGGGCGAGAAGGCGCTGGACGATACCCTGCTCGACAAGGACCTGCAGTCGGCCGGGATCGATCCCGCCGCGGCGCGCAAGGCCGCCGAGAGCCCGGCGATCGAGCAGCAGATCCTGGACACCCGCGCGCTCGCCAGCAACCTGAAGATCGAGGGCACCCCGGCGTTCGTGGTCGGCGACACCCTGATCCCCGGCGCGGACATGCCGGCTCTGCGCGCGGCGATCACCGTGGCCAAGGACGGCGGCCTGCGGAAG
>NZ_DATIMC010000017.1:0-7722 GCF_035475775.1 Phenylobacterium sp.
TCGCGGGGATGACTGGGGGGAGGGGACCGCCCGGCGCTCGCACCTTGACTTTCGCACCCCCTCATGCGCCCTTCCGCGCCTCGTAAATCACCCGTTTTCCGGAAAATATGCACGCCTACCGCACCCATACCTGCGGCGCGCTTCGCGCCGCCGACACCGGCAAGACGGTCCGCCTCTCAGGCTGGATCCATCGCAAGCGCGACCATGGCGGCCTGATCTTCGTCGACCTGCGGGACAACTACGGCCTGACCCAGCTGGTGCTGCACCCTGGTTCGGCCGGCTTCGCGACCGTCGAGCACCTGCGCGCCGAGAGCGTGATCCGCGTGGACGGCGAGGTGGTGGCCCGTTCGCCCGAGACGGTGAATCCGAACCTGCCGACCGGCGAAATCGAGGTGCGGGTCAAGGAGGTCGGGGTGCTGTCGGCGGCCTCCGAGTTGCCGCTGCCGGTGTTCGGGGAGCCCGACTACCCCGAAGATATCCGCCTGAAGAACCGCCATCTGGACCTGCGGCGGGACACGCTCCACCGCAACATCGTGCTGCGTAGCCAGGTGATCCAATCTATCCGCCGGCGGATGATTGAGCAGGGCTTCCTGGAGTTCCAGACGCCGATCCTGACGGCGTCCTCGCCGGAGGGCGCGCGCGACTATCTGGTGCCCTCGCGCCTGCACCCGGGCAAGTTCTATGCGCTGCCCCAGGCGCCGCAGCAGTTCAAGCAGCTGCTGATGGTGGCGGGGTTCGACCGCTACTTCCAGATCGCGCCCTGCTTCCGCGACGAGGACCTGCGGGCCGACCGGTCGCTGGAGTTCTACCAGCTCGACGTGGAGATGAGCTTCGTCACCCAGGAGGACGTGTTCGCGGCCATCGAGCCTGTGCTGCACGGCGTCTTCGAGGAGTTCGCGCAGGGCAAGACGGTCACGCCCTATCCCTTCCCCCGCCTGCCGTTCCGGGAGTCCATCGCCAAGTACGGCACCGACAAGCCGGACCTGCGCAACCCGCTGGTCATGGCCGACGTCTCCGAGCATTTCCGCGGCGGCGGCTTCGGCCTGTTCGCGCGCATGCTGGAGGATTCGAAGAACGCCATCTGGGCGATCCCGGCGCCGGGCGGCGGCTCGCGCGCCTTCGCCGACCGGATGAACTCATGGGCCCAGGCCGAGGGCCAGCCCGGCCTCGGCTACATCTTCTGGCGCGACGGCGAGGAGGGCGGCGCGGGCCCCATCGCCAGGAACATCGGCGCCGAGCGCGCCGAGGCCATCCGCAACCAGCTCGGGCTGAAGGTCGGCGATGCGGCCTTCTTCGTGGGCGGCGATCCGAAGGCGTTCTACAAATTCGCCGGCGTCGCGCGCACCAAGGTCGGGACCGAGCTCGATCTCGTCGCCGACGATCGGTTCGACTTCGTCTGGATCGTCGACTTCCCGATGTACGAACTGAACGAGGAGACCAACCACGTCGACTTCTCGCACAACCCGTTCTCCATGCCGCAGGGCGGCCTGGAGGCGCTGAACGCCAGGGATCCTCTCGAGATCCTCGCCTACCAGTACGACATCGTCGTCAATGGGGTGGAGCTGTGCTCGGGCGCGATCCGGAACCACCGTCCGGACATCATGCTGCGGGCTTTCGAGATCGCCGGCTACTCCCGCGAGAGCGTCGAGCACGACTTCGCAGGCATGCTCAACGCCTTCCGCTACGGGGCGCCGCCGCACGGCGGCCTCGCGCCCGGAATCGACCGGATCGTCATGCTGCTGGCGGGCGAGCAGAACATCCGCGAGGTCATCGCCTTTCCGCTGAACCAGCAGGGCCAGGACCTGTTGATGAACGCGCCCTCTGAGGTTCCGGAGCGGCAGCTCAAGGAGCTGCACATCCGCCTGGCGCCGCCGATCAAGGGTTGACGGCGCTCTCCACGAGATAACGCGGCGAAGGGGGCATCGGCGGGGCCGGCGGAGCCACGATCATCCGCGATCCGTGGACGGAGACCCGCATGCCGATGCAGCTCTTGCCGGTGAGACCCGCGGGCAGTCGCGTGCGGCCGTCGGCGCAGGCCTCGTCCAGCTGGTCCTGCGTCAGGCCGCGGGCGCGCGAGAGGTCCGCGCCATAGAGGACCGCGCGGCGCAGGCTGGCGTCATGGAAGTCCGCCCCGTCGAAGTTGCCGCCCATCAGGTCCGCGGCGTCGAGCACCGCGTCGCGGAACGAGGCCTTCTCGAAACGTCCATAGGCCAGGGTGGCCGCGCGGAGCGTCGCGTCCGAGAAATCGGCGCCGTGCGCCACGACCCGGGTCATGTTGGCCGCGCTGAGGTCTATGGACCGCAGCCGGGCCCCGGCGAGGGTCGCCTCGCTGAACGAGGAGCCCTGCGCGTTGGCGTCGCTCATGTCCGCGCCGGAGAGGTTGGCCTCCGAGAAGATGCTGCCGGTGGCCTGGGTGTCGCGAAGCCGCGCGTTCGACAGGTTCGCGCTCTTGAAGTTGGCCCCGAGGATCTGGGAGTCCGTGAGGTCGGCCCGGCTCAGGTTGGCGTCCGAGAAGTTGGAGGCCAGGAAATGGGCGTCGCGCAGGTCAGAGCCGACGAAGGAGGCGCCGGAGAAGTTCGCGCCCATGAACTGGGCGCCGCGCAGCCGGCGGCCGGAGAGCTCGCATTTCGGACAGGAGCCGCCGAAGCTGTTGATGTGCGGGATGGCCTTGTCGCCGGCCAACGCAACCTGAGGGACGGCGAGGGCGAACGCCGCAAGCACGGGAAGGAAGGTGGCGATACGCTTCATGGAGGCGGGACGGATCCGGAGACGACCTCACCCCTCTGCGCCGAAGGCTCCTGGCGCGCCACTTAATTCGCGGTAATTCTAAGGGCTTAGGCGCCATGATCTTCGCCCTGCCGGCCGGCGCGAGCGCCGCAGGTTTGGCAGATCAGGGAGGCGCCCTTGCGCACCACCGCGAGATCGCCGCAGGCCGGGCAGACATCGGCCGCTTCCAGAAGCGCAGGCCCGCCAGTCCGGTTCGCGAGCGGCAGGAAGACCAGATTGTCGGGCGCCGCGCCGCGCGAGAAGCCGCGGGAGATGAAGCGGGACGCCGGCTGCGGCTCGGCCTCCTCCGGCGGCGGGCCGTTCCCGTGGCCCAGCCCGTCGGCGCTCAGCGCGGCGGGATCGACGTTGGCGAGGTCGTGGCGCCCCAGGTAGGAGATGCCGAGCTCGCGGAAGATGTAGTCGAGAATCGAGGTCGCCGACTTGACGGTATCGTTGCCGGTCACCGGGCCGGCGGGCTCGAAGCGGGTGAACACGAACGCGTCGACGAACTCCTCGAGCGGCACGCCGTACTGCAGGCCGATGGAGACCGCGATGGCGAAGTTGTTCATCAGCGAGCGGAAGGCGGCGCCTTCCTTGTGCATGTCGAGGAACACCTCTCCGAGCTCACCGTCGTCGTACTCGCCGGTGTGCAGATAGACCTTGTGGCCCCCGACGGCGGCCTTCTGGATGTAGCCCTTGCGGCGGTCCGGCAGCTTGCGCCGCACCCGTTCGCGCTCGACCACCCGCTCGACGATGCGCGGCTGCGGGTCGGGCGCGGGCTCGCGCGGCGCCCGCGGTTCCGCGGCCAGCGGCAGATCCAGGCGCAGGTCGGCGGGCGGCGCGTCACGCCGGATGCGCACCGCGACCTCCAGCCGTTGCAGGTCGGCGGCGATCGTCTCGGGCGTGTCGCCCCAGGGCCGGCGCAGCTCGAGCACCGGCGGGGCGGCGAGCAACGGGCCGAGCGCGCTCAGCATCTCCCGCCGCGGCGCCTCGCCGAGCGCCTCGGCGTCTTGGAACAGCGCCTGCCGCTCGGGGGGGATGAAGCTCGCGGCGGCCAGGCCGGCGCGACCGAGCGCATAGGCTTCGGCCTGCGCCACCGCCTCGGGTGTGAAGCCGGCCAGCGCCAGGACGTCGAGGTCGGGGTCGGCGAGCTGGGCGGCGGTCGCGCCGAGCACGTCGCGCACGAAGCCCTCGCCCAGCACTTCGGGCCGAAACGCCTCGCTCAGCCGTCGCGCCCCGACCAGGGCCGCCTCGGCGGCGGCGATCTCATGGTCGGTGAAGCCGCGGGCGATGAGCGCCGCGCGTCCGACGCCCGGCGCCTCGGAAAGCTCGCGGGCGCCGAGCAGATGGGCCTGTGCGGCCGCCAGGTCCACGCCGGCGATCGCCAGCCCCCGCCGAGCCGCGTCGGAGACGGTGGCGAAGGTCTCGCCGTCTGCGGTTTCCGACCAGGCGAGCGGCCCCGTCCAAGGCTCGGCCGCGCAGTCGCCGGAACCCATGCGCAGCGCAAGCTCGGGGTCGGAGAACACCGCAAGGCCGGCGACGTCCGCGCCGGTGGCCTGGATCGCCTCGGCGGCCGCCGCATAGAGCGCGCGCGCCGCGGTCCGTCCCTCCGGCGTGCCGTAGCCCAGGCCGTTGGCGACCAGCCAGTCGCCGAGGCCGGCGAGTCCGATCAGCGGCGGCCGCTCGAAACTCGCGGCGGCGGCCCGGGCGGCGAGACCCACGGCTGCGCCGAACGCCGCCTCGTCGAACGCCTGGTCGCGCCAGAACGCCAGGAGATCGATGGCGGCGCGGGGCGCTGTCCAGGCCTCGGCGATGCGCTCCGCCGCCGCCCGGCTCGACGCGGCCGTCACCGCCCCGGTCAGCCAGACAGCGCGCGCGAGGCGCCCGTCCGCAGCCTCCGTCGCGACGACGAGGCTCAGCCCGGACGATGCTCTCGGAGGCCCGGCGCAAGGCCAGCAGGGCTCGCCCGCCCGGGCCAGCGCCACGGCTTCGAGGATCATGGCGTCCGAGCCGCCCGCGCTGCGGGCCTGCTCCGCCGCCCGGCCGAGGGTGACGTTCTGCGTCGGATCGGCGCAGGCGGCCGCCTCGCCTTCGCAGCGCAGGACGGCCTCCATCACCGCCTGCAATCGGCCTGCGAGCTCGGCCGCGCCGGCCTGCATCGCCGCTTCGGCAAGGTGGCTCTCGACGAGCGCCGCCAGCGCCCGCTGTCCGTCCGCGGCGCCGGCGTCGGCGACCCGCGGCGCCGGCCCGCCCCCCGCGGCCAGGCCGATCTGGCCGCAGAGCAGCGCCTCGGTCAGCGCGTCGCGGAACTGCGTGCGGGCCCGGATGTCTCTCAGCAGCCCGCGCGCCTGGGCGTTCAGGGTGATCGCCTCCACCGCCTCGCCGACCGCGCCCGCGATGTCGGTGCGGCCCGCCGCCCAGTCGAGCCAGGCCTCGACCTGCGCGGTCGTCCAATGCGCGGGCGCCTCGACCTCGAGCAACCGATCGCCCAGCTCCAGGATCCGCCCCTCGGCGGCCGCTCGCGGCCTCGCCTCGCCCATGCGCCGACTCCCTCCAGGCGAGGTTAGGTCGGACGTCTCGGGGCGGGCAATAGATGTTGCGGTCGCAAGGCGGTCCATCCCCAACATCTTGCCGCGGCAGGCGTGCTGGACGCTGTCCGGGGCGCCGCCTATAGTCCGGCCGCACCTCCCTCCGGAATCGCCTGCAGAGCCCTGCCTTGAGCATCCTGAAGACTCTCTTCACCTGGTGGAACGGCGCCACGCCCGGCATCCGCTTCACCATCGCGCGGCGCGGGGTCTTCGTGGGCCAGGACGACTACGGCAATCGCTACTACGAGGCGAAGGACGCCTCCGACAGCTACGACGGGCGCAAGCGCCGCTGGGTCATCTACGACGGCTACGCCGAGGCCTCGAAGGTGCCGCCGGACTGGCACGGCTGGCTGCACCACACCTTCGTCGAGCCGCCGACCACCGAACCTCTGCCGCGCCGACGCTGGGAGAAGGAGCATCGTCCCAACCTGTCGGGCACCATCTACGCCTATCGGCCGAAGGGCTCGCTCGCCCGCGGCGGCGAGCGGCAGCGGGCGACCGGCGACTACGAGGCCTGGACCCCGGAATAGGCGCTCACGTGTCCCGACGCCTCTCGCTCGCTGTCCTGATCGCCCTAGGCGCCGGCGGCATCGTAGCCGCCCAGCCGGCCGGGCCGCCGACGAAGTCGCAGCCGCCCCGGGGACCTCAGGCCGTCGCGCCTATGCCGCCGTCCGCGCCCGAGGAAGCCCCGCCGGTGAACGTGCCCACGCCGCAGCCGATGGCGGTCCCGCCGATCGACGAGAAGGAAGTCGCGCCCGTGCCGCCGGAAACGTCCGCCGCGCCCGCCCAGGCCAAGGCGCCCGAAGCGCCGCAGCACCGCGCCCGCTTCGACGTCGCGGTGATCCAGGCGCTGGACAAGGTGACCGCCGAGACCTTGCGGTTCGAGGCTCCGGTCGGCAAGCCGATCCGCTACAAGACCCTGGTCTTCACCGTGCGCGCCTGCGAGCGCTCCATGCCCGACGAGCCGATCGAGGATTCCATCGCCTACGTCGAGGTGCTGTCGCAGCCCAGGCCCGAGCCGGGCTTTCCGGCCCTGCCGCCACGGCAGGCGTTCAAGGGCTGGATGTTCGCCTCGTCGCCCGGCCTCGACCCGTTCGAGCACCCGGTCTATGCGGCCTGGCTGATCAGCTGCAGGGCGGCCGCGCCTGCGCCGGGGCCCGCGCCCGCGCCGGCGCGCTGAAAATCCCCCTCGGCGGCGAGCGCCCGCTCCAGCCGCTTGCGGTACTCCCTGCGGCTGATCTCCTCGGCCCCGAACTGGCTCAGGTGCTCGGTCATGAACTGGGCGTCGAGCAGCCTGAAGCCCCCGGCGATCAGCCGCGCGACCAGGTGCACCAGCGCGACCTTCGAGGCGTCGCGCGCGTGCGAGAACATGCTCTCGCCGAAGAAAGCGCCCTTGAGCGCCACCCCATAGAGTCCGCCGGCCAGCGCGCCGTCCGCCCAGCATTCGACGCTGTGGGCGAAGCCCAGCCCGTGCAGCTGAACGTAGAGCCGTTCGATGGGATGGTTGATCCAGGTCTCGATCCGGCCCGGCGCGGGCGCGGCGCAGGCCTGCACGACCTCGCTGAAGGCGGTATCCAGCCGGATCTCGAACCGATCGGCCCGCACCGTGCGCGCCAGCCGTCGCGAGATATGAAAGCGCTCGAGCGGGATCACGCCGCGCCGCTCCGGATCGATCAGGAAGACGCGCGAGTCGTCGCGCGCGTCCGCCATGGGGAACACGCCGCGGGCGTAGCAGGCCAGGAGATCGCGGGCGGAGAAGGCCTCCATGCGCTGAGCTTATACGCGGAGCCGGTCGCCTCCCGACAAGCGGCTTGGGATCGACGGCTTGCGACCCAAGCGGCGTTGGCCGACAGTTCCGGTCAATGCGCCGCCAATGCCTGAGGGCCCATATGCAGTTCGACGACGTGATCCTCGGTCGCCGCAGCATCCGCGGCTACAAGCCCGATCCGGTTCCCAGGGCGCTGATCGAGGAGATCATCGGCCTGGCGATGCGGGCGCCCTCGTCGATGAACACCCAACCGTGGAACTTCTACGTCATCACCGGCGAGCCGCTGAACCGCATCCGCGCCGGGAACACCGAGCGGAATCTCGCCGGCGTGCCGCACTCGCGCGAGTTCCGCATCGGCCAGCCGTTCGCCGGGCGCCATCGCGAGCGGCAGATCGGCGTCGCCAAGCAGCTGTTCTCCGCCATGGGAATCGCGCGCGAGGACAAGGATGGGCGGCAGGACTGGGTGCTGCGCGGCTTTCGCCAGTTCGACGCGCCGGTCTGCGTGATCGTGACCTACGATCGCGACCTGCACGGCAGCGACGACACGCCGTTCGATTGCGGCGCCGTGGCGACCGCGCTGGTCAACGCGGCCTGGTCGCG
>NZ_DATIMC010000018.1:0-61910 GCF_035475775.1 Phenylobacterium sp.
CGCCGCGAGCGATCCGTGGCTGACGCCCGAGGGCATCGCCATCCGCAGCGCCTACGGCCCCGAGGACATCGACGGCTTGCCGGCGATGGGCGGCTTCCCGGGCCTGGCCCCGTTCGTGCGCGGCCCCTACCCGACCATGTATCTGACCAATCCGTGGACAATCCGCCAGTATGCGGGCTTCTCCACGGCCGAGGACTCCAACGCCTTCTACCGCCGCAACCTGGCGTCCGGGCAGATGGGCCTCTCCATCGCCTTCGACCTGGCCACCCACCGCGGCTATGACAGCGACCATCCGCGGGTGCGCGGCGACGTCGGCATGGCCGGCGTGGCTATCGACTCGATCCTCGACATGCGGACCCTGTTCAGCGGCATCCCGCTCGACAAGATGAGCGTGTCGATGACCATGAACGGCGCCGTGCTGCCGATTCTGGCGCTCTACATCGTCGCCGCCGAGGAGCAGGGCGTGCCGCATGCGGCCCTGCAGGGGACCATCCAGAACGACATCCTCAAGGAGTTCCTGGTCCGCAACACCTACATCTACCCGCCCGACCCCTCGATGCGGATCGTCTCGGACATCTTCGCCTACACGTCGAAGGAAATGCCGAGGTTCAACTCGATCTCGATCAGCGGCTACCACATGCAGGAGGCCGGGGCGACGCTCGACCTGGAGCTCGCCTACACGCTGGCCGACGGCATCGACTACGTCCGCGCCGGCGTGGCCGCCGGCCTGCCGGTCGACAGCTTCGCGCCGCGCCTGTCGTTCTTCTGGAACGCCGGCATGAACGCCTTCATGGAGATCGCCAAGCAGCGGGCCGCGCGCCTCCTGTGGGCCAGGCTGATGAAGGAGACCTTCGACCCGAAGGACGCCCGCTCGCTCAGCCTGCGGGCGCACACCCAGACCTCCGGCTGGAGCCTCGCGGCGCACGACGTCTTCAACAACGTGGCGCGCACCGCCATAGAGGCCATGGCGGCGGTGGGCGGCCAGACCCAGAGCCTGCACACCAACTCGCTGGACGAAGCCCTGGCCCTGCCGACGGACTTCTCCGCCCGCATCTCGCGCAACACCCAGCTCTTCCTGCAGCTCGAGAGCGGCCAGACGCGGGTGATCGATCCCTGGGGCGGCGCCTATTACGTCGAGCGGCTGACCGCCGACCTCGCCGCCCGCGCCCTGACCCACATCGCCGAGGTGGAGGCGCTGGGCGGCATGGCCAGGGCGATCGAGGACGGCCTGCCCAAGCGCCGCATCGAGGAGGCTTCGGCCCGCACCCAGGCGCGCATCGATTCCGGCCAGCAGGCGGTGGTGGGCGTCAACCGCTATCGCTCGGCAGGCGCCGACGAGATCCCGGTCTTGAAGGTCGACAACAGCGCGGTGCGCGAACGGCAGCTCGCGAAGCTGAAGCAGCTCAAGTCGGAGCGCGATCCCGAGGCGGTCCGCGAGGCGCTGGAGCGGCTGACGCGCGGCGCCGCCGGGAACGGCAACCTCTTGGAGCTGTCGGTGAACGCCGCCCGCGCCAAGGCCACCGTCGGCGAGATCTCCGAGGCGCTGGAGCGGATGTTCGGCCGGCACAAGGCGCACGCCGATGCGGTGAAGGGCGTCTATCTGCGGGAATCCGGCGAGACCCCAGCGGCCAGCCGCGCCAGGCAGATGGTCAAGGCCTTCGAAGCCGCCGACGGCCGCAAGCCCAAGGTGCTGGTCGCCAAGATGGGCCAGGACGGCCACGACCGCGGCCAGAAGGTGGTCGCCTCGGGCATGGCCGATCTGGGCTTCGAGGTGGTCATCGGCGACCTCTTCCAGACGCCCGCGGAAACCGCCGCCCAGGCCGTGGCCGACAAGGTCCACGCGGTGGGCGCCTCCTCGCTCGCCGCCGGGCATCTCACCCTGGTGCCGGAGCTCAAGGCCGAGCTCGCCCGGCTCGGCCGCCCGGACATCATGGTCGTGGTGGGCGGGGTCATTCCGCCGGAGGACTTCAAGGCGCTGCAGGAGATGGGCGTGGCGGCGATCTTCACGCCGGGCGCGGTGATCCCGGAGAGCGCGATCGTCCTCTTGGAACGCCTCAACGAGCGCCTCGGCTACGCCCAGGACCAGGCGGCGCAGTAGCAACGCGCCGCGGCCGAACGTTGATCGGCGAGCCGGACGGCGCTAAGCTGCCCCGACGTCGCTCATGCCACGGGGGGCGCACATGATCACAAGACGGATCGCGTTCGCGGCCCTGGCGGCCGTGTCCGTCGCGCCTGCAGAGGCCGCCGCGCGGAGCGTCCGCGGCCGCCCGGCGGGGCCTCGCGACCTCCAAGGCTTCTGGACGAATCTCTCCGGCACGCCACTCGAACGGCCGCGCGAGTTTGCGACGCTGGCCATCGCCGAGGGCGAGGCCGCGCCCTACGACGCCCGTCGGCGGAAGGTCGTCATCGCCGTCCCGGGCGACGACGTCGGCCAGGACGGCGCGGAGTGGTTCACGCCGCCCGCTCCGCTGATGCGCATCGGCGGCCAGGCGCGTACGTCGGTCATCGTCGATCCGGCCGACGGCAAGCTGCCGTACAGTCCGGCCGGCCGGCGCGCGCTTGGGGCGGCGCTTCAGCAGATGTCCGACTTCAGCGGACCGGAGACCCGCACGAGCTTCGAGCGCTGCCTCATCGGATTTTCGACGCCCGCTGACGCCCCCATGCTGTATGCGGCCCAGACCTCGGGCGGGTACCAGTTCGTCCAGACTCAGGACCACCTGGTGATCCGCGCCGAGGCCAACCACGACGTTCGCATTGTGAGCCTCCAACCCGACTCCACCCCAATGGTCCTCCATCCCTGGATGGGCGTCTCCATCGGCGGGTGGGAAGGCGCCACCCTGGTGGTGGAGACCTCGCGCTTCAACGAGCAAGAGAGCCTGCGCTCGCTTCCCGAGCTGCTGTATCTCTCCGCCGGGGCCCGCGTCGTCGAGCGGTTCACCCGCACCTCGCCCGGAGAGATCCTCTACGACTTCACCGTCGACGACCCGGCCGCCTTCACGCGCCCCTGGCGCGGCGAGGCGGTGTTTCGTTCCGATCCGCAGCCGATCTACGAATACGCCTGCCACGAAGGGAACTATGCGCTGACCAACGAGCTCGCCGGCGCACGCCGGATCGAGCAGGACGCCGCCGCCAAGTGAGGACGATCCGGGCGATCCTCCTGCCGACCGCGCGGCTGGGCCTCACCGGCTGCATCGCCGTGGACGCGCGCGGCGGCCCGGTGCAGGGCTTCTCATGTCACGCCGACGACACCCGCCAGAACGTCGCCGAGATGGTTCGGCCGCAACATCGGCCAGCAGGTCGGGGTCAGCGACGCGGACTTCGCCCGCTTCCTCGAGGAGGTCGTGACGCCGCGGTTTCCCGATCGCGTGGCCGTCCAGGAATCTCATGGCCGCTGTCTCTTCAACGGCGTGCAGTATCGCGAGCCCGGCGAGATCGTGACCCTCATCCTGCGCCGCCCTGAAGATCGGGCGAAGCTCGCCGAGATCGCCGGCGCCTACGAGCGCCGCTTCCGCCAGGGCGCGGTGCTGATCATGGTCCATCCGGCCTGCGTCCAGGTCCACATGGCCAAGCCCGCGTCCTGACAAGACAGCGGCGGCGGAAGCGCCACCCGCCGCCGCTGCCCCGGCTACCCGAGCGCCGCTAGCGGCGGTCGTCCTTGTGCTGCTGTTCGTAGGTGCGGGTGTGGTGATGCACCTGGCCCTTGTCGTCGCGGTATTCGCGTTCCTTGAGGCTCTCCTGCTCGCTCTTCGAGGCGCTGCGGGATGCGCCGTCGCGCCCGTCGGCGGCGCGGTTCTCCTTGCCGTCGGACGAACTGCCCTTGGTGTGCGGCCAGGGCTCCTGAGAGTCCTTGTGGCCGTGCCGTCCCGTGCCTTGCTGACCGGTCGCCATGATGCATCTCCTGCTGTTGGGAAATGTGGCGTCGAGAACCGGAGACGGCGAGCCAAGTTCCAGCTAGAGAACTAAGAAATCCGTTGTTGCTCAGTTGGTTAGCTTGGCTTAGAAGATCGTTTCACGATCTAACGGCACAATCCGTCCCAGGGCCCGGAACAGGCGCCCCACGCCGCCGGTTGCAAGCTCGCGGCGGGGGCCGACAGCACAAGCGGTCATCAGTGAAGAGGTCCAGCGATGTTCATCCTTCCCGAGCTTCCCTACGGCTATGACGCGCTCGCGCCGACGATGTCGGCGGACACGCTCCGGTTCCACCACGACAAGCACCACAAGGCCTATGTGGAGAAGACCAACAAGCTCGCCGGCGAGGCGGGGCTGGAGGGACGCGCGCTGGAGGACGTGGTGCGAGAGGCGCGCCGGCGCAGCGATGCGGCGCTGTTCAACAATGCGGCCCAGGCCTGGAACCATGCCTTCTTCTGGACCTGCATGACCCCGCAGAGGGCCCGGCCGTCGGGCGCGCTCGCGCAAGCGATCGACCAGGCGTTCGGCGCCCTGGAGGCCTTCAAGACGGCGTTCGTCCAGGAAGGCGCCGGGCACTTCGGCTCCGGCTGGGTGTGGCTGGTGACCGGCTCGGACGGCCTGAAGGTGGTCGCCACCCACGACGCCGACGACATCCTGGTGCGCGAGGGGCTGTTCCCGCTGCTGGTCTGCGACCTCTGGGAGCACGCCTACTACCTCGACTACAAGAACGACCGGCCCGGATTCCTGAACCGCTGGTTCGACAACATCGCCAACTGGGCGTTCGCCGAGCGGCAGCTGGCCGCCGCCAACGGCCAGGGCCAGGGCTTCCGCTATCCGTCCGAAGCCGAGCCCGAAGGCCGCCGCAGTCCGGACATCGGGGAATCGCGACCGACGGCCTGATCGGCGCTAGAATGGGCCGCGTCGGGGCCTGAGCGGAGCCGTTCGGATGCTCGACTTCCCCTACGCCCGTCACCGGATGGTGGAGCGGCAGGTCGCCGCCCGCGGCGTCCACGACAGCCATGTCCTGGAGGCCATGGGCGCGGTGCCGCGCGAGGCCTTCGTGCCGAACGGCATGGAGGAGTTCGCCTATGAGGACACGCCGCTGCCCATCGAGGCGGGCCAGACCATCTCGCAGCCGTTCATCGTCGGCCTGATGGTCCAGGCGGCTCGCATCCGGCCCGGCGAGCGGGTGCTGGAGGTGGGCGCGGGCTCGGGCTACGCCGCCGCCGTGATGAGCCGCATCGCCGAGGCGGTCTATGCGATCGAGCGGCACGAGGCGCTCACCCGCCTGGCGCAGGGCCGGCTCGATCGGCTGGGCTACCACAACGTGCATCTGAAGACCGGCGACGGCACGCGCGGCTGGCCGGAGGCGGCCCCCTTCGACGCCATCCTGGCCGCCGCGGGCGGGCCCGCCGTCCCGCAGGCCCTGAAGGACCAGCTGGCGATCGGCGGGCGCCTGGTGATGCCGATCGGCCCCGAGCCGCGCCAGCAGCGGCTGATCAAGCTGACGCGGACCGGAGAAGACGCGTTTTCCGAGGAGGACCTCGGCGAGGTCGCCTTCGTGCCGCTGATCGGCGAGCAGGGCTGGCCCTCGGAGACGACCGCGCCGCCGCCCGCCCCGGAACCGCGCAGCTTTCGCGAGCCGGCTCGTCCGGCGTCTATTCCCGAGATGATCCGGCAGGCGGCGGAGCCCCTGCCCGATCCCGACGATCCCGCCTTCGGCGCGCTGTTCGACCGCTTCGCCGCCGCCCGGGTCGTGCTGCTCGGCGAGGCGAGCCACGGGACCTCGGAGTTCTACCGGGCGCGGGCCGCCATCACCCGCCGTCTGGTCGAGCGGCACGGCTTCCGGATCGTCGCCGTCGAGGCCGACTGGCCCGACGCCGCCCATCTCGACCGCTACGTCCGCGACCTGCCCGCCCGCACGCACGACGAGCCGCCGTTCCGCCGCTTCCCCACCTGGATGTGGCGCAACACCGACGTGGAGGTCTTCATCGGGTCACTGCGCGAATGGAACCTCAGGCAGCCGGCGCAGGACCGCTGCGGCTTCTACGGGCTCGACCTCTACAACCTCTCGGCCTCGATCCGGGCCGTGCTCGACTATCTGGACCGCGTGGATCCGGAGGCCGGCAAGATCGCGCGCGCCCGCTATGGCTGTCTGACGCCCTGGGCCAAGGAGCCGCAGACCTACGGCCGCCTCGCGCTCTCCTCGGGCTATCGCGCCTGCGAGGAGGGCGTCGTGAACACCCTGCGGGACCTGCTTCAGAAGAAGGGCGACTACGCCTTCGCCGATGGCGAGCGGTTCCTCGACGCGGCGGGCAATGCGCGGCTGGTGAAGAACGCCGAGGCCTACTACCGGGCCATGTACTACGGCTCGGCCGAGAGCTGGAACCTGCGCGACACCCACATGTTCGAGACGCTCTGCAGCCTGCTCGACGCCAAGGGCCCGAACGCCAAGGCGGTGGTCTGGGCGCACAACTCGCACATCGGCGACGCCTCCAAGACCGAGATGGGCATCGAGCGCGAGGAGTTGAACATCGGCCAGCTCTGCCGCGAGCGGTTCGGCCTCCAGGCCGCCCTGCTCGGCTTGGGGACGCATTCGGGCACGGTGGCCTGCGCGGACGACTGGGACGCCCCGATGCAGGTCAAGGCGGTGAACCCCTCGCTGGAGGCCTCCTACGAGCGCATGGCCCACGACGCCGGCGTGGGGCGGTTCCTGCTGGACCTGCGCGACGGCGTGCACGACCGGCTTCGCCATCGGCTGCTGAACCCGCGGCTGGAACGGTTCATCGGCGTGATCTACCGGCCGGAGACGGAGCGCTGGAGCCATTACGCGGCCTGCTCGCTGCCGCAGCAGTTCGACGCCTACGTCTGGTTCGACGAGACGAGCGCGGTGACGCCGCTGGTCACCAGACCGCGTGCGGGCGCCGAGGAGACCTATCCCTTCGGATTGTGACCCGCGCGGGCCGGAACCGCCCCCGTCGGGCTGCGGTTGAGGCGCCGAACGCCGGGGGACGCCATCAGCTCAACGGAGGCATAGATGAACATCTCGGAATGCATGACCCGCGACGTCGAGCTCGCCCGGCCGGACATGTCGCTGCGCGAAGCGGCGAAGCTGATGGCCGAGTGCGACTGCGGCGCCGTGCCGGTCGGCGACAACGACCGCCTGGTCGGCATGGTCACCGACCGCGACATGGCGATCCGTGGGCTCGCCCAGGGCAAGGGACCGGACACGCGGGTGAGCGAGGTCATGAGCCGGGAGATCCGCTACTGCTTCGATGACGACGACGCCGACGACGTGCTGGAGATGATGGGCGAGCAGCAGATCCGCCGCATGCCGGTGCTGAACCGCGACAAGCGCCTGGTCGGCATCGTCTCGCTCGGCGACCTCTCCCGCGAGCACGAGCCGCGGCGGGCCGGCGAAGCCCTGTCCGGCATCTCCCGCGAGGGCGGCCAGCACTCGCAGACCGCCCACTGAGCGCAGGCTCGCCGAGCGCTGGTGGGGACACCGGGACTCGAACCCGGACGGGCGTAGCCCGAGCGATTTTAAGTCGCTTGCGTCTGCCAGTTCCGCCATGTCCCCGCCGGCTCAAGGCTTATCCGCGCAAGCCCCCCGGGTCGAGGCCCGGCCGCGGGCTGCATTGGGCCTTGGAAGCTCGGCGGCGCGGGAACATGCTGCGCGCCCTCTCGTCTAAGGGATCGCGGAGAGCGAGATCATGGCGGCGCAAGCGGAAGTCAGTGGGCCGGACCTGGCGCAGGGCGTGGAAATCGGCCAGCTCGCCGAGGGCCAGCCGCTGCTCGGCCACGTCGGCGACGATCCGGTGATGGTCGTCCGGCAGGGCCGGGACATCTTCGCCGTCGACGCGACCTGCACCCATTACGGCGGACCCCTCGCCGAGGGGCTGGTGGTCGGCGACACCGTGCGCTGCCCCTGGCATCACGCCTGCTTCAGCCTGCGGACGGGGCAGATGCTGCGCGCCCCGGCGCTCAATCCGATCGGTTGCTGGGCGGTCGAGCGCGACGGCGATCTCGTCCGCGTCCGCGAGAAGCGCGAGCCCGCGCCCGCGCCGAGGCGGACGCCCGCCGGCGGCGAGCCGGATTCCATCGTGGTCGTGGGCGGCGGCGCGGCGGGCGCAGTTGCGGTGGAGACGCTCCGTCACGAAGGCTACGCCGGACGGATCACGCTGCTGAGCGCCGACGCCTCGGTTCCGGTGGATCGTCCGAACCTCTCGAAGGACTACCTTGCCGGCAGCGCGCCGGAAGACTGGATTCCGCTGCGCAGCAAGGACTTCTACGCCGAGATCGGGGTCGAGCTGCACCTCGAGACCCATGTGAGCTCCCTCGACACCAACGCCCGGACGCTCGAGACCCGCGACGGGCGCCGCTTCGCCTATGACGCCCTGCTGCTCGCCACGGGGGCCGAGCCGGTCCGCCTGCCGCTGCCCGGCGGCGACAGGCCCCAGGTGCATTACCTGCGCACTCTCGCCGACAGCCGCTCGATCATCCAGGCGGCCGAGACCGCCAGGAAGGCGGTCGTGCTGGGCGCCAGCTTCATCGGCCTCGAAGTCGCCGCCTCGCTGCGGACGCGCGGCCTGGAGGTGCACGTGGTCGCGCCCGAGACGATTCCCATGGAGCGGGTGCTCGGGCGGGATGTCGGCGAGTTCGTCCGCAAGCTGCACCAGGACAAGGGCGTGATCTTCCACCTCGGCAAGACCGCCCAGGAAATCCAGGACCAGCAGGTGCTGTTGCCGGATGCGGAGACCATCGCCGCCGACCTGGTGGTGATCGGCGTCGGCGTCCGGCCCGACGTGGCGCTGGCGGAGCGCGCCGGGCTCGCGCTCGATCGCGGCGTCGTCGTGGACGAATTCCTGCAGACCAGCGCGCCGGGGGTGTTCGCGGCCGGCGACCTCGCCCGCTGGCCGGACCCGCATACCGGCGAGCGCATCCGCGTCGAGCATTGGGTGGTCGCCGAGCGCCAGGGCCAGACCGCCGCGCGCAACATGCTGGGGCGCCGCGAACGCTTCGACGCCGTCCCGTTCTTCTGGAGCCAGCACTACGAGACGCCGATCAACTACGTCGGCCACGCCGAGCGCTGGGACGAAGTCCGCATCGACGGCGATCTCGCCGCGGGCGACTGCCGGATCGACTACCGCCTGGGCGGCCGCACGCTGGCGGTGGCCACCATCGGCCGCGACCTGGCGAACCTGGAGGCCGAGCTCGCTCTGGAAAGAGGTTCGATTTAAGCTCGAACCAGCCGAACCCGCGTCCCGCAGAGCACGACGTTCCCGTCGGCGTCCAGGCAGCCGCGCGCCTGGGCGCGGGCGCGCACGGCCTCGGGGTCGCGCACCGCGACGTCGAAGCATCCCAGCCCCTCGCCGCGGCCGTCCTCGAGCGGCGTGAAGCGGATCTCGCCGCCGTCCACGCCGATGCGCCAGCCGCCCTCCATCCGCTCGCGCGGCCGGTCCAGCACCGCAGCCCACTTCGCCGCGACCCCATCCGGGTCGGGCGACTGGATCTCGCAGCCGCGGATCTCGGCCGCCACGTCGGTCTTCACATGCTCGCGCCAGCTCGGGCCGCCCCACTCCCAGCGCGCCTGCGGCTCCATGGCGTCGATGGAGACGATCGCGCCCGGCACGTCCTTCGGATGCAGGTGGGTGAAGGAGGCGCCGTTGCGGTCCGCCTGGTCGGCGATCCGCACGCCCTCGGCGGCGATCCGCGCGCGGGCCCTGGCGAGGTCGTCGGTCTGGAAGATGGCCATGTAGCCGCCATCGCCGCCGCGCTTGTCCAGCAGCCGCCCGGCCGTGGTCCCCGCCTCCCTGGGCGAGACCACCTCCAGGAAGGTGTCGCCGATCGGCCAGACCTGGTTCTTGAGCCCGTACTTGCCGACGCCCGGATCGTCGTAGGCCTCGCCGAGACCCAGCACCGCGACGATATCCGCGCGGATCGCGTCGAGGTCCTGGCCGACGAGCGCGATCTGCCGAAGCCGCATCATGTCCGCTTCCCCTGCGTGAGCCCTTCTACGGGCCGAGCTTGCGGCCTATCACTCTAGAGGAGCAACGCCGCAAGGAAACCAGCCATGGGCAAGATCGACACCGGGACCAACGACCTGCTCGCCGACCTCGACGCCGGCGTGCTCACCCTCACCCTCAACCGCCCCGAGGCGCGCAACGCCATGAGCGGCGAAATGAACGACGCGCTCGCCGCCCGGCTCGCCTGGGCGGAGCTCGCGCCGGAGGTCAAGGTCGTGGTGCTGACCGGCGCCGGCAAGGGCTTCTGCGCCGGCGGCGACGTGAAGGGCATGGACAGCCGCAACACCGGCTCCGGCCAGCCGGTCTCCATCGACCAGGCGATCCACAACCAGCGGGTCAACCAGCGCGCCACGGCGGGCAAGCTGTTCAGCATGCCGAAGCCGACGCTGGCCGCCCTGCCGGGCGCGGCGGCCGGCGCGGGGCTGTCGCTGGCCCTCGCCTGCGACCTGCGGATCATGGCCTCCACCGCGATCATGACCACCGCCTTCGCCCGGGTCGGCTTCTCCGGCGACTACGGCGGGACCTATTTCCTCACCCAGCTGGTCGGCTCGGCGAAGGCGCGCGAGCTCTACTTCCTTTCGGAGCGGGTCAGCGCCGAGGAGGCGCTGCGGCTTGGGCTCGCCAACTGGGTCGTGGAGCCCGATGAGCTGCAGGCCAGGACGCGGGAGATCGCCGGCCGCCTGGCGGCCGGACCGACCGTCGCCTACCGCTACATGAAGGAGAACCTCAACCGGGCCATGGCCGGCGAGGTGGACGACTGCCTGGACCTCGAGGCCACCCACCACGTCCATTGCGGCCAGACCGCCGACCACAAGGAGGCCGCGCGCGCCTTCGTGGAGAAACGCGAGCCGGTGTTCGCCGGCCGCTAGGCGCTCGCGGGTGAGCGGCCTCGCCTTCGTCGGCTGCGACGGCGCGCCGGCGCGCGTGCGGACGGCCGCTGCGAGCCGTCCGAATCCGGCGCGCCTGGAGGGCGGCCCGCGACGCGTCATCGACGTCCACGCCCATTGCGCCTTCCCGGACGCCATGGCGCTGATGGGCCTCCGCTATCCGGCCCACGAGCACCCGGGCCTGCCGCAGGTTCTCAAGGTCCACGAGGACCAGATCCCCGCCCGGCTCACGGCGATGGACGCCCAGGGGATCGACATGCAGGTGCTGTCGATCAACCCGTTCTGGTACCGCGCCGAGCCGGATCTGGCGCGCCAGGTGGTGCGAACACAGAACGAGGGGCTCGCCGAGGTCGTGGCCCGCCACCCCGACCGCTTCGCCGCGCTCGCGAGTGTGGCTCTGCAGCATCCACAGCTCGCGGCCGAGCAGCTGGAGCACGCGGTCCGCACGCTCGGCCTGAAGGGCGCGATGATCGGCGGCAGCGTCGAGGGCCGCGAGCTCGCCGATCCGGCGTTCGATCCGTTGTGGGCCAAGGCGCAAGACCTCGGCGCGCTGGTCTTCATCCATCCGCAGGGCGTGCCCGAGCTCGCGAAGCGGCTCTCCGGCAGCGGCGGGCTCGGCAACGTGATCGGCAATCCGCTGGAGACCACCATCGCGCTGTCGCACCTGATCTTCGAGGGGACCCTCGACCGCTTCCCCGGCCTGAAGATCCTGGCGGCTCACGGCGGCGGGTACCTGCCCTCCTACGCCGCGCGCTCCGACGCCGGCATTCGCACCTTCCCCGGGACCTACGCCACGCCCCTGAAGAAGCCGCCGACCGCCTACCTGAGGGACCTCTATTACGACACCCTCGTCTTCACGCCGGAAGCGCTGCGCCACCTTGCCGCCGAGGTGGGGGCGGACCGGCTGATGCTGGGCACGGACTTCCCCTATCCGTGGACCGATCGGGCCGTGGAGCACATCTGCGAGACGCCGGGCCTCGCCGAGGCGGAACGGGCCTCCATGCTGGGCGACCTCGCCGCAAAGCTGCTGGGGATCGCGGTCGTTTCCTAGACCCGCAGGTCGACCTTCATCGGGCCCAGCACCTCGGCCGTGTGCTCGCCGAGCAGCGGGGCGGGCCGGCGGAGCGCCGGGCGGCGGCCGTCGTAGGTCCAGGGCGAATTGGCCATCAGGTGACGGCCCACGTAGCGGCGCTCCATGTGGTCCCAGAAGCCGCCCGCCAGGAGCTGCGGGTCGCGGGCGAGGCTGGAGGCGCGCTGCACCGGCGCGGCCGGCACGCCTTCCGCCTGCAGCCGGGCGGCGGCCTCCTGCGGCGTCTTCAGCACGGCCCAGGCGGCGATCTCGCCCTCGATCCGGTCGGCGAGCGCGGCGCGGCCGGGCAGCAGCGCGAGCCTGGGATCGGCCAGCCAGTCGTCGCGGCCGAGCGCCCGGCAGAGGCCATCCCACGCGTCTTCGCCATCCACCGCCAGCGAGACCCATTCGTCCTCGCCCTCGCAGCCCGCCACATAGACCGGCGACATGCGGGGGCGGCGGTTGCCGGTCCGCGGGACCGGGGCGCGCGAAAGCTGCTCGGCGACGATCGCGTCGGCGCCGAACTGGAACAGGCAGGCGGTCTGGGCGAGATCGATCTCCGCCCCGCCGAGCCGGCCGCGGGCGTGCAGGGCGGCCAGGATCGAGGCCGCCGCATAGAGCCCGGCCAGAGGGTCGCCGTAGGCCACGTGCTGCAGGCAGGGCGCCCAGCCTGCCTCGCCGTTCATGTAGGGCAGTCCCGAGGCCTGCTCGACCGTCGAGCCGTAGGCCCGAAGGCCCGAGAGCGGGCCGCCATTGCCGAACGCCGGCATGGAGACGCTGATCAGGCCGGGCTTCAGCCGGCGCTGCTCGGCCTGGCCCAGCCCCAGCTTGTCCATCACGCCGGCCGCGAAGTTCTCCAGCGTCACGTCGGCCTGCGCGACCAGCGCCTTGGCGGCGGCGAGCCCGTCCGGCTGCGTCAGGTCCAGCGCGATCCCGCGCTTGTTGACGTTGACGCAGAAGAAGTTGTGGCGAAGCTCGATGAGCGGCGGATCGCCGCCCTCGTCTGGCTCCCAGCCGCGCCACCAGTCGGGGTGGGTCTCGGACTCGACCTTGATGACGTCGGCGCCGAGGTCGGCCAGCGTTCGGCCGCAGATCGGCCCCGCCCAGCCCATGCCGAAATCGATCACCTTCAGGCCGGCCAGCGGCCCGTCCGCGCCGCCCGAGCGGACCGGCTGGGGCGCGCCGTCGAACGTCATCCGGAACGGCAGCGCAGGGCCCTCGACGCCGGTCTCGTCGAAGGCCGCGAAGCTGCCCCGCTCCCGCCAATGCGCCATCTGCGGCAGCTCGGAGGGGCGCGGCATGGGCGTGGTGGGCACGCGGGCCCTGTCGCCGAGCGCCACCCACTCATCGGTGGTCCGGGTCAGGAAGTCCGGGGCGATCAGCGCGTCCACCTCGTCGGCCAGCAGCAGCCGATCGATGGTGGTGGCGAAGCGCGGGTCCTCGGCGAGATCGGGCCGCCCGAGCATGTCGACGGTGAGCGCCCGCCATTGCGCGGGGATCAGGGCCGTCACCCCGACCCAGGCGTCCGCGGTGCGGTAGCTGGTGCAGGGATAGGTCGGCGCGAACCGGTTGACGCCCCAGCGGTGCGAGACGACGCCCTCGACGTTCGCGCTCATCGCCCCGGTCTCGGTGAAGCACATCGCGGCCTCGAAGACGTTGACCTCGATGCGCGACGGGCGGCGGGGTTTCGGCAGCAGCAGGGCGGCGGCCGCCGCGTTGAAGGCCGTGAGCCCCGCGGTGAGCTGCGGGCCGTGGCCCTGGGCCAGGACCGGCGGGCCATCCACCGGCCCAAAGGCGTAGGCCAGCCCGACGAGGGCGGAGACGATCTCGTCGGTCGCCCGCCATTCCGCATAGGGCCCCTGCGGCGCGAACCAGGTCAGGTTGAGACGGGTGGCGGGCTCCGGAAGCTCACCGACCCGCACCTCGGCCGCGGCCAGTCCGGCGCGGTCCTGGCCGCAAATCACCAGGTCGACAGCGCCATCCGGGCCGTCGGCGCGCCGCTTGCCGGCGTCCAGCCAGCGGCCGTAGGCCTCGCCCGCCGCGCCCGCATAGCCCAGGCGCACGTCGCCTGCGACGGGGATCAAGCTGGTCACCTCGGCCCCGAGCTGGGCGAACAGCCGGCCGCAGTAGCGGACCGCGACCTCGCCCGAAACCTCCAGGATGCGCAAACCTTGCAGCGGCGGCTCCATGCTCTCCTCGCCTCAATCGGCCGGCGCCAGCAGGCCCTGGAAGAACGGCCGCACGTAATGATCGGCGGCGGCCTGCGGCGTGAGCCCCGGGGCGAAGTCGTGCAGCTCGGCGGCGGCGTTGATCATGGCGGTGATCATCTGGGCGGCGACGTTGACATCGATGGGGCGGATCGAGCCGTCGCCGATGCCGTCGGAGATGATCGCGGCGAACCGGTGCGAGATGCGGTCGAACTTCGCCATGAGTTCGGGCTGCAGGGCTTCGGGCACGGTGGTGATGGCCGAGGTGCGCAGCAGGGGCGCGGCCCCGCACAGCTGGTATTCGACCAGGGCCGCGGACAGCGAGACCAGCACCTCCAGCGCCGAGCCGCCGGCCGCCTCCGCCGCCCGGATCGCCCGCCACATGATGTCGAAGGCCCGTTGGAAGCAGGCCATCACCAGTTCGTCCTTGGTCTCGTTGTGATGATAGAAGGCGCCCTTCGAGACCTTCAGGCGTGACGAGATCCGCTCCACCGAGGCGCCATGGTAGCCCTGGGCGTTGATCAGCTCGGTCGCCGCCCGCAGGAACAGCTCGGAGGAGGTCTCCGCCGAGGGATCGTCGGCGTGGGTGAGATCGAGCGGCCGGCGGCGCGGCCAGGGCTCGTCGCGGGCGGCCAGTCCGTCGCAGAGGATGGCCGTCATCCGCGCGGCGGCCCGCGGATAATCGGCGAGCTCGAAGTCCTTCAGCCAGGCCACCGCCCAGAACACTTCCGACAGCAGGAGGTGCGTGCGGGCGTTGCGGTGCAGCCGGGGCAGCGGCGCGCCGCCGGCGTCGCCCAGCAGCTCGCGCGTCCGGCGGAACATGGCCTCGTAGGGGCCGTTCACGGCCGCCGAGTTGAGCGCCCGGACGTCGTTGAAGACCGCGATCGTCTCGGCCTCGCCGGCCGCGCAGGCGCGCCTGAAGGCGAAGAAGGCGCCGACGAAGGCCGAGATCCGCCCGCGCGCCGTGCGTTCGGCGAGGCCGGCGGCGATCAGCGCCTCGTAGCGCGCGATCGCCTGCAGGAAGCAGGCCGCCGCCAGCTCCTCCTTGTTGCGGAAGTAGTAGATGACCCCGGTCGGCACGAGGTCGAGCCTGGCGGCCACCTCGCCCAGCGTCATGCCGCGCAGGCCCTTGCGGTTCAGCTCCTCCACGGCCGAGGCCAGGATCGCCTTGCGGCGCGCCTCGAAGCGCCGCGTCGGCGTGCGGACAGCCGCGGGCAGGCCCGTCGCCTCGCCATCGGCTGCTACGATCATCGAGCCTCCCAAGCTCCGGCGCCGCGCCGGCGCACCCGCCGGCACTCTAGAGCGAGGTTCTGCCGCTACGGAAGCCCTTGAGTCCGTCGGCCGCGCGCCGCCGTCGCGATTTGAGGCGCCGGTCTGGATCGGAAGCCGGGCGGCGGCGCCTCAGCTCGCCTCGACCTCGCGCACGTTGGCGATCCCGGCCGCCTTCAGGACGCCGACCAGCTCGGCGACCGTGGCCTCGATCTCCGCGGGGTCGCGGCCCCTGAGCACCAGGTTCGAACCGTAGCCCTCCTGGCCGTAGAACGGATAGCTGCCGAGCGACATGGCCGGATGCGCCCTGGCGACCGCCTCCAGGGGCGCGGCGATCGCGCCCTCGCCCGAGCCCTCCACCCGCACGGTGCGCGAGATGGTGACGGCGCCCGGCCGCATCCGGGGGCCCACGTCCTGCAGCATGCCACGCATGATCGCCGGCACGCCGGCCAGCACGAAGACGTTGCCGATGGTGAAGCCGGGCGGCCCCTGCACCGGGTTCTTGACCAGCGCGCCGCCCTTCGGCACCCGCGCCATGCGCCGCCGCGCGGGATTGAGCTCCCCCGCCCAGCGGGCCTGCATCATGGCCAGGATCTCCGGGTGCTCCTCCAGCTCGACCCCGAAAGCCGCCGCGACCGCATCGGCGGTGATGTCGTCGTGGGTGGGGCCGATGCCGCCGGTCGTGACGACGTAGTCGTAGCGGGCGCGCAGGGCGTTCAGCGCGTCCACGATCTCCGGCAGGATGTCGGGGACCACGCGGGCCTCGGCGAGGTCGATCCCGAAGGTTCCGAGGTAGCGGGCGATGTCGCGCAGGTTGGTGTCCTGGGTGCGCCCGGAGAGGATCTCGTCGCCGATGATCAGCACCGCGGCCGTGACCCGCTCAGCTGCGCCGCTCGCCATCCTCGCCGCCCTCGCCCAGGTCTGCCCGCTCACCCCGACCGAGTAACGCCGCACGCCGGCACTCTGCAACCGCCGCGCGGCCGATGAGCCCCCGGACTGCAAGTTGATGAAGACAAGCGCGGCCGCGCCCGGCATGGTCCGGCCGAGGATCGGACGTGGGGGAATGCATGCGCAGGTCGAGCTGGCTCGGGATGGCCTTGGCGGTGTCGCTGACGGCCGGGGGCGCCCAGGCGGCGAGCGCGCCGGAGATCGGAACGACGGGCATCGACCCCGGCAACATCGATCACAACGTGCGGCCCGGCGATGACTTCTGGGGCTATGTGAACGGCGGCTGGGCGCGGGCCCAGACCATCCCGCCCGATCGCTCCTACTGGGGCGACGCCGCGCGGCTGAGAGAGCAGAGCGCCGCACGCGTGCGGGAAATCCTCGAGGGCGCCAAGGCCGCCGCCACCCCCGAAGCCCGAAAGATGGGCGCATTCTACGCCGCCTACATGGACGAGGCCGCCGTAGAGGCGAAGGGAATCGCACCGCTGCGCCCGGATCTGGCGCGCATCGCGGCGCTGAAGACCCCAGCCGACATTGCGCGGTTCATGGCGGATTTCGAGCGGCGGCAGCCGCTGACCGCGGCGATCGGCAGCCAATCGGTGTTCCCGATCTCGCCGGGCGTCGGCGCCGACCTGAAGGACCCCACCCGCAACACCTTCGGCCTCGGCCAGGGTGGGCTCGGCCTGCCTGACCGAGAGTACTACCTCTCCGCCGACCCCAAGATGGCGACCGCGCGCGAGGCCTACCGCGTCTACCTGACCCGCCTGTTCACCCTGACCGGCTTCGCCCAGGCGGAGATGCGCGCCGATCGGGTGATGGCGTTCGAGACCGAGCTCGCCAAGGGTCACTGGACCCGGGCCGACCTGCGGGACTTCGACAAGACCTACAATCCGATGAGCGAGGCGCAGCTCGCGGCCATGGCGCCCGGCTTCGACTGGTCCGGCTACCTCCGGGGGCTGGGCGTGCCGGGGATCGATCCGATCATCGTCGGCCAGCCGACGGCGATGAGCGCCTTCGCCAAGCTGGCCTCGGCCACGCCAGTCCAGACCTGGCGCGATTATCTGGCCGCGCGCGTCGCGAACGCCGAGGCGCCGTATCTGACCAAGGCGTTCGTGGACGCGGACTTCGAGTTCCACGGCAAGGCGCTGTCCGGCGTGCCCGAGCTGCGCGCGCGCTGGAAGCGGGCGGTCGACCTGATGAACCTGTGCATGGGAGATGCGATCGGCCGCGAGTATGCCCGGCGTTATTTCCCGCCGCAGGCCAAAGCCCAGGTCGAGGCCATGATCGGCGAGATCAAGACGGCTTTCGCCCACCGGATCGACCAGCTCACCTGGATGGCGCCGGAGACCAAGCTTCGCGCCAAGGCCAAGCTGGCGGCTCTGAAGGTGGAGGTGGGCTATCCGGACACCTGGCGCAGCTACGCTGCGCTGAAGGTTCTGCGGGGGGACCTGTACGGCGACGTGAGCCGGTCGGGCGCCTTCGAAGAGGCTTACCAGTTCGACAAGCTGAAGCGGCCGGTGGACCGCTCCGAGTGGGGCTTCACGACCGAGCCGCAGACCGTCAACGCCTTCAACTACGGCAACCTCCTGAAGCTGGCCTTCCCGGCCGGCTATGTGGCGCCGCCCTATTTCGATCCCGCGGCCGACCCGGCCGTGAACTATGGCGGCATCGGCTCGACCATCGGCCACGAGATCAGCCACAGCTTCGACGACCAGGGCGCCAAGCTCGACGAGCGCGGGCGGCTGATCACCTGGTGGACGCCCGCCGACGCCCAGGCGTTCCAGGCCTCCACCACCGCGCTGGCCGACCAGTTCAGCGCCTACCAGCCCTTGGCCGGCGTGCACGAGAAGGGCCGTCTGACGCTGGGCGAGAACACCGGCGACCTCGGCGGGCTGGTGGCGGCGCTCGACGCCTATCACGCCTCGCTCAAGGGCCGAGCCGCGCCGGTGATCGACGGACTGACCGGGGACCAGCGGTTCTTCATCGCCTACGCCCAGGCGCACCGCTGGATCTATCGCGAGAACTTCCTGCGCCAGTTGCTCGCCACCGACCCACACGGCGCCGACCCCTACCGCGCCGACACCGTGCGCAACATCGACGCCTGGTACGCCGCATTCGACGTGAAGCCCGGGGACAAGCTCTACCTCGCACCCGATCGGCGCGTGCGGATCTGGTGAGCCGCCAGGCGGGCGCATGGAGTTCCCCTCGCCGCTGCTGCCCGGGCGCCTGCTGCGCCGCTACAAGCGCTTCTTCGCCGACGTCGTGCTGGAGGACGGGACGGCGCTCACCGCCCACTGCCCGAACCCCGGCGCGATGCTGGGGCTGAACGCACCCGGCCTCCCCTGCTGGATCTCGCGGTCGGACGATCCCAAGCGCAAGCTCGCCTACACCCTCGAGCTCGTGGAGGCCGACGGCGGGCTGGTCGGGATCAACACCCTGCACCCCAACCGGCTGGTCGCCGAGGCGCTGGCCGGGGGCGCGATCCCCGAGCTTGCCGGCTACCGGACGCATCGCCGCGAAGTCCGCCACGGGGCGAACTCCCGCGTCGATTTCCTGCTCGAAGCGCCCGGCCGGCCGCCCTGCTGGCTGGAGGTCAAGAACGTGCACCTGATGCGCACGCCACGGCTCGCCGAATTCCCCGATTGCGTGGCCGCGCGCTCGCTGAAGCATCTGCGCGAGCTGGCGGCCGTGGCGCGCGAGGGCGACCGCGCGGTCGTGCTGTTCGTGGTGCAGCGCACCGACTGCGACGCGTTCAGCGCCTGCCATGAGCTCGATCCCGCGTTCGCGCGCGGCCTCGAGCAGGCCGCCCGGGCCGGAGTCGAGGTGCTGGTCTGCGCCTGCGACGTCGCCCCGACGGGCGTTGCAATCCGCCGCCGGCTCGAATGGCGGCGGAGAGGCGGATGAACCCGCCGCGACGGCGCTCGCGGCGGAGAGCCGGCGTCCGTCAGGCCATGCTAGGCTCGCCGGACGTGCGGGGGCGAACGCGATGGATGAGACCGAGGAGCTGATCCAGCTTTGCGTGCGCGCCCTCGTCGCCCAGATGACCGCGGCGCCCGGGATCGAGCTGCACATGACGCGGAACTGCGTCCTGGGCCTCACCGACGAGCCCCTGGCCGACTTCAACAGGCTGATCCTGGGCGCCGACCCGGACGCCGAGGGCTTCCTCGTGCGGTCCATCGCGCGGGCCAAGGAACGCGATCGGCCGCTCACCGCCACGATGAGCCCCCGCGTGGCGGACGCCCTCGCGCCGGTGGCGACGCGGCTGGGTTTCACCGCCGTGGGCGCTGCGCCGCTCATGGTGCTGCGCCCGGACGTCCCCGTGCGGCCGAGCCGCCGCACGAACACCGTCCGCGCGCTCGGTCCCGAGCTGGTCGGCATCGCAGGCGATCTGATCGCCGCCGCCTTCGACACGCCGCGTGACGTGATCGCCAGGTGCATCGATGTCGTCATGACCGAGACCGCGGGCGTGGAGACCTACATCGCCTGGGGCGACCAGGGCCCGATGTGCACGGTCTCCGTGACCCCGACCGGCGCCACGGCGGCGATCTCGCTGATGGCGACGCCGCCCGAGCACCAGCGCAAGGGCATGGGCCGCGCCCTGCTGAGCCAGGTGATCGCCGACTACCGGCGCCGCGGAGTGAATCGCTTCCACCTCGGCGCGACCGACGCCGGCCGGCCGCTCTACGCAAGCCTCGGCTTCGAACGGGTCGCCGACCTCTCCGTCTGGGTCCTGGAGCCGCTGCGCCGTTGAACTCTTGGCCAGGCGTTGTCACATAGGCTTTCCGAATCAGCAGCGGGCGCGGGCCCGCGGAGCAGCTCATGGCTTCCACCGACCTCCTCGACGCCGATCACCGCACCGGCCGCATCAAGCTTCACAGGCCCGAGGACTTCGAGGGCATGCGGCGCGCCGGCCGGCTGGCGGCCGAGTGCCTCGACCTGCTGGTCGCGCACGTGGTTCCCGGCGCGGTCACCGACGACCTCGACCGCCTGGCCCGCGAGTTCATCCTGGACCACGGCGCGCTGCCGGCCTGCCTGGGGTACCGCGGCTACACCAAGACGCTGTGCATCAGCCCCAACCACATCGTCTGCCACGGCATCCCCGGCGAGCGGGTGCTGCGCGAAGGCGACATCGCCAACATCGACGTCACCGTCATCGTCGACGGCTGGCATGGCGACACCAGCCGGATGTACGGCGTCGGCCAGGTGGCGCCGCGCGCCAAGCGTCTGGTCGAGGTGACCTATGAGGCGCTGGAGCGCGGGCTGGCGGTCGTGAAGCCCGGCGCCACGACCGGCGACATCGGCCACGCCATCCAGGCCTATGTCGAGAGCATGCGCTGCTCGGTGGTGCGCGATTTCTGCGGCCACGGCGTCGGCCGGGTGTTCCACGACGCCCCCAACATCCTGCACTTCGGCCAGCCGGGCGCGGGCGAGGTGCTGAGACCGGGCATGTTCTTCACCATCGAGCCGATGGTGAACCTGGGCAAGCACCCGGTGAAGCTGCTCGCCGACGGCTGGACCGCCGTCACCCGCGACAAGTCGCTGTCCGCGCAGTGCGAGCATTCGGTGGGCGTGACCGAGACCGGCTACGAGGTCTTCACCGTCTCGCCCACGGGCCTCTTCAAGCCGCCGATCCAGAGCGCCTGAGACCGGCCGTCCCAGGCGCATGTTCGACCACTGGGACAGCTTCTACCTGCTGGTGGGCGGCGCCGCCGGCGCCCTCATCGGCCTGCTGTTCATCGTCGCCACCCTGAACAAGGGGCTCGACGCCGACAGCGCGCTGCGCGGCGCCAGCGTCTACATGACCCCCATCGTCGTCCACCTGGGGCTGGTGCTGACGATCAGCGGCCTGGCGGCGGCGCCCGGGTTGACCCGCCAGGCGGACGGCCTGGTTCTGGCGCTCGCCACCGTCGTGGGCGTGATTTCCGCGGGCCGCGTGATCCTCCACCTGGCCGTCACGCGATTGCTCCGCGCCGCCCATTGGACCGACGTCTGGTGCTATGGCGCCCTGCCGCTGGGCGCCTACCTGGCGCTCGGGGCCTCGACGGCGGCGATCTGGCTGCGGCCCGACTGGGCGGCGCGCGGGGTGGCCGTGAGCCTCCTGGCGGTGCTGCTGATCGCCATCCGCAACGCCTGGGACCTGGTGACCTGGATCTCCGCCAAGGCCCCCGCCGCGCCGGCCGGCGAGACCCGCTGAGCCCGTCTCGTCGCAGCTTACGCTTTCCTCACTTGCCAGTGTCGCGCGAACCGGCTCACCTCTCCGCGACCTGGGGTGGGGCGGCCAATGCTTTCAATTCGCGACCTGACGCACGTCTATGCCAACGGCACGCGCGCGCTCGATGCGGTGAGCCTGGAGATCGGGGCCGGCATGTTCGGCCTCCTGGGCCCGAACGGCGCGGGCAAGTCCACCCTGATGCGCGCCGTCGCCACCCTGCAGACCCCCACCTCGGGGCAGATCCGCTTCGGCGACATCGACGTGATCGCCGAGCCGGAGAAGCTTCGCCGCACGCTCGGCTACCTGCCGCAGGACTTCGGCGTCTATCCGCGGGTCTCGGCCTACGACCTGCTCGACCACATGGCGGTGCTGAAGGGCGTCGCCGCGCGCGGCGAACGCAAGGAGACGGTCGAATCCCTGCTGCAGCAGGTGAACCTCTGGAGCGTGCGCAAGAAGGCGGTGGCCGGCTACTCCGGGGGCATGCGCCAGAGGTTCGGCATCGCCCAGGCGCTGATCGGCCGCCCGAGCCTGATCATCGTCGACGAGCCCACGGCCGGGCTCGACCCGGAGGAGCGCAACCGGTTCCTGAACCTGCTCGCCGAGATCGGCGAGAACATCGTGGTGATCCTCTCGACGCACATCGTCGAGGACGTCTCTGACCTCTGTCCGCGCATGGCGATCATCGCCGACGGCAGGATCGTGCGCGAGGGCTCCCCGGCCGCGCTGATCGAATCCCTGCGCGGCCGGATCTGGACCAAGACCATCGACAAGGCGGAGCTGGCCCCCATGCGCGCGGCGCATCGGGTGATCTCGACCCGGCTGTTCGCCGGCCGCACCGTGGTCCACGTGCTCGCCGACAGCTCGCCAGGCCCGGGCTTCACCGCTGTCTCCGGCGGGCTGGAGGACGTCTACTTCTCGACGCTTTCCGCCCGCCAGGCGGCCTGAGGCGCGAGCTCGGCCATGTTCTTCAAGATCGCGGGCTTCGAGTTCCGCTACCAGACCCGCAACCCGGTGTTCTGGGTCGCCGTCGTGCTGTTCACGCTGCTCTCGTTCGGGGCGGTCGCCTCCGAGAACGTGCAGATCGGCAACACCGCCAACATCCACAAGAACGCGCCGTGGGTGATCGCCCAGACCAGCCTGATCTTCGCGGTGATCTACATGTTCGTGACCACCGCCTTCGTGGCCAATGTGGTGATCCGCGACGACGAGACCGGGTTCGGCCCGATGGTGCGCGCCACGCGGGTCACGAAGTTCGACTACCTGTTCGGCCGCTTCACCGGGGCCTACCTGGCCGCCACCCTCTCGTTCCTCGCCGTGCCGCTCGGCATGTGGCTGGGCTCGCTGATGCCCTGGGTGGACCGCGAGACCCTGGGGCCCACCCTGCCCGGCGCCTACCTCTACGCCTTCGCCTGGTCGGCCAGCGTGCTGTTCCTCTCCTCGGCGATCTTCTTCGCGCTGGCCACCGTCACGCGCTCGATGATGTGGACCTATGTCGGCGTGGTCGCCTTCATCGTGCTGCGCTCGATCTTCGGGCTCCTCCTTTCGCGCCAGGGCCTCGAACAGACCGCGGCGGTCTGGGAGCCGAACGGCGTCTCGGCGTTCGCACTGGCCACCCGCTACTGGACGGCCAGCGAGCGCAACAGCCTGCTTCCGGCGATCCAGGGACTGATCCTCTGGAACCGCGTGATGTGGACCGCCATCGGCTTCGGCTTCCTGGGCCTGAGCTACTTCCTGTTCCAGTTCGAGACCGGCCGCGCCTCGAAGCGCCAGCGACGGGAGGCGAAGCTCGCGGCCGGCGCGGCCGAGGCCGCCGGCACGCCCCCGGGCAAGCCCCTCCCCTCGCCGCGCTTCAACGCCGCCACCGGCTGGGCGCAGCTCTGGGCGCGGACCCGGCTCGACATGGGCCAGGTGTTCAAGAGCCCCGCCTATTTCGTGCTGCTGGCGCTAGCGGCGCTGCTCTCGACGGTCAACCTGTGGCTCTCCACCGACGTGAGCCTCTATGGCGGGCGAACCTATCCGGTGACGCGGGTGATGATCGCGGCGCTGGGCGGCATCTTCTCGGCGATGGTGCTGATCATCGCCATCTACTACGCGGGCGAGCTGGTCTGGCGCGAGCGCGAGCGGCGGACCGCAGAGATCATCGACGCGACGGCGACCCCGGACTGGGCCTTCGTCGCCCCCAAGACGCTGGCGATCTCGCTGGTGCTGATCTCGACATTCGCGATCAGCGTGGTGGTCGCGGTGGTCATCCAGCTGATCAAGGGCTTCGGCGACCTGCAGCTCGGCGAATACCTGCTCTGGTGGCTGGTCCCGCAGTCGATCGACGCGATCCTGCTCGCCGCCCTGGCGATCTTCATCCAGGCCCTCAGCCCCAACAAGTTCATCGGCTGGGGCGTGATGGTGGTCTTCCTGATCTCCACCGTCGTGATGACCAGCCTGGGGCTGGAGCACAATCTCTACACCTACGGCGGCGGGCCGAACGTGCCGCTCTCCGACATGAACGGCCAGGGCCGCTTCTGGCAGGGGGCCTACTGGTTCCGGCTCTACTGGGCGGCGTTCGCGCTGATCCTGCTGACCCTCGCCTACGGTCTCTGGCGACGTGGGGCCGAGGCCCGGCTCGGGCCGCGGCTGCGGCGGCTGCCGGCGAGGCTCAAGGGCGGCGCAGGGGTTGTGCTGGGCGCGGCCGTCCTGGTGTTCGCGGCGAGCGGCGTCTTCATCTTCATCAACACCAACGTCTGGAACCCGTACCGCACCCATCTGGACGCCGAGCGCTTCCAGGCCGACGCCGAGAAGGCCCTGTGGCGCTACGCCTCGACGCCCGAGCCGACGATCGCCGCGGTGAAGCTCGACGTGCAGCTCTTCCCGCGCGCTCCGAAAGTCGCGACGACGGGAAGCTATGTAATCGAGAACCGGACCGGCGCGCCGCTCAGCGAGGCGCACATCGGCTTCCGCGACCGCGACCTGGAGGTGAGGTCGCTCACGATCGAGGGCGCCCACGCGGTCAAGCAGGTGAAGCCCTTCAGCTTCTGGATCTTCGCCTTCGACCGGCCCATGCAGCCGGGCGAGCGGCGGACCGTGAGGTTCGCGACCGTGCGCGAGCAGCGCGGCTTTTCCAACAGCGCCAACCTGACCCGGATCGTCCGCAACGGCTCGTTCATCAACGACACCGAAGTGACGCCCGGCTTCGGGTTCGACCGCAACGCCGTGCTCACCGACCGCACCAAGCGGCGCAAGTACGGCCTGCCGCCCGAGCGGCGGATGCCGAAGCTGGGCGATCCCACGGCGAACCGCTTCAGCTTCATCCGCCACGATTCCGACTGGGTGAGCTCGGATATCACGCTGACCACCGACGCCGACCAGATCCCGATCGCGCCGGGCTACAAGGTCTCCGAGGCGACCGCGAACGGCCGCCGCACCGCCCGCTTCGTGACCGAGACGCCGATCCTGCACTTCTTCTCGCTGCAGTCGGCCCGCTACGCCGTGAAGACGGTGAACCACAAGGGCGTGGCGATCAGCGTCTATTACGACCCCAAGCACCCCTGGAACGTCGATCGGATGATCAAGACGGGCGAGGCCGGGCTCGACTATTACCAGGCGAATTTCAGCCCCTATCAGTTCCGCCAGCTCCGTTTCCTGGAGTTCCCGGCCTTCCAGGGCAGCTTCGCCCAGTCGTTCGCAGGCACCGTGCCGTGGTCGGAGGGGCTGGTGTTCATCGCCGACGCCCGCGATCTCGAGAAGATCGACATGGTGACCTACGTCGGCGCCCATGAGCTCGGCCACCAATGGTGGGCCCACCAGGTGATCGGGGCCGACGAGCAGGGTTCGACCATGCTCGACGAGACGCTGGCCCAGTACTCGGCGCTGATGGTCATGAAGCACATGTACGGGCCGGACATGATCCGGAAGTTCCTGAAGTACGAGCTCGACTCCTACCTGCGCGCCCGCGGCGGCGAGGCGGTCGAGGAGTTGCCGCTCGAGCGGGTGGAGAACCAGCCCTACATCCACTACCGCAAGGGCTCGCTGGTCATGTACCTGCTGCAGGACCGGATCGGCGAGGACGCCGTCAACCGCGCGTTGCGCAAGTTCATCCACGACCACGCGTTCAAGGCCGCGCCCTATCCCACCGCGGCCGAGCTGGTGGCGGACTTCCGCGCCGAGGCGCCGCCCGACAAGCAGCAACTGATCACCGACCTGTTCGAGCGGATCACGCTCTATGACCTGAAGGCCAAGTCGGCGAGCTACCGCAGGCGTCCCGACGGCCGCTACGACGTGACGCTGACGCTGCAGGCCAAGAAGATGTACGCCAACGGCCAGGGCAAGGAGACCGAGGCGCCCCTGCGGGACGAGGTGTTCGACCTGGGCGTCTTCACCGCCGAGCCCGGCAAGAAGGGTTTCACACCCAAGGCTGTGCTGGCGTTCCAGACCGTGCCTGTCCACACCGGCCAGCAGACGGTGACGCTCACGGTGGCCAGGCTCCCGAAGTTCGCCGGCGTCGACCCCTACAACAAGGAGATCGACCGAAACTCCGACGACAACGTGGTGAAGGTGACGGCCGGCTGAACGGCGCGCGAATTCACGCGCGCGCCATGAAGGCGCCGCTCGCGGTGTCGAGCACGCCGCCGAGGTGCTTCAACTGCCAGCGCATGAACAGCCGGCCGAGGTGCAGACCGAGCAGCACCAGCATCGCCGCGTTGCCGTATAGCGTGAGCCACAGGTGGTTCGGCAAGGTTCCGGCGCTGACATTCTCGGCGAAACTGGCGAAGTTCATCAGCGTCCCGCCGCCGAACAGCACGGCCTGACTGGCGATCTCGGCGCTGCTTTCGAGCCGGCGGAGCGGGGTTCCCGGCGCGCGGTTCCGCATCGCCCTCAGGCGTCGAGCCATCAGGTGAAAGGTCAGGCCGGCGCCGGCGAGGATGATCAGGAATCCCACCCAGCGCGTCACCTCCATCCAGGGCATTCGCCATTCTCCTTGGCGGGTGAGGGTTCGCGAGGGGTCGCGCATTTCGCTTAATTTTGTCGGACATTACATTGTAAACTGGCGTTAATTTCGACAGCCGTCGGCGGGCGCGGCGGATCGGCCCACCGAGCCTCGCAGCCCGGCGAAGCCGCGGATTTTGAACTGGACACGACAGAACGCATGGGGAACATTGTCCGCCCATGACCCATCGTCTCGCCGTCGAGGACGCCGCCGGCCAGCCCGAGCTGTGGGCCGGCGCCAGCCCTGCCCCGAAGCGCGCGGCCCACTACCTGGGTCATCGCGACCGGCTGCGCGAGCGGGCGCTGGCGGGCGGGCTTCCCGCGCTGCCGGACTACGAGGTCCTGGAGCTGCTGCTGTTCAGGGCGATCCCGCGCGGCGATGTGAAGCCGCTCGCCAAGGCGCTTCTCGCGCGGTTCGGCTCGCTGGCGGCCGTGCTCGGCGCGAGCGCGGAGGAGCTGAAGACGGTCAGCGGCATCGGCGAGGCCGCGGCGCTGGAGCTCAAGCTCGTCCAGGAGGCGGCGCTCCGGGCGGCCAGGGCGGCGGCCTCGAAGCGCCCGGTGATCTCCTCCTGGTCGGCGCTCCTCGCCTACGTGAAGCAGGCCCTGGCGCATGAGGCGCGCGAGCAGTTCCGGGTGCTGTTCCTGGACAAGAAGAACCAGCTGATCGCCGACGAGGTGATGAACCGCGGCACGGTCGACCACGCCCCGGTCTATCCGCGCGAGGTGGCGCGCCGGGCGCTCGAGCTTTCCGCCAGCGCCGTGATCCTGGTGCACAACCATCCCTCAGGCGATCCCACGCCCTCGGCGGCGGACGTCGACATGACCCGCCAGGTCGCCGAGGCGCTGAAAGCCCTCCGCATCGCCATCCACGACCATCTGGTGGCCGGCCGCGACGGCGTGGCGAGCTTCAAGGCGCTGGGCCTGCTGTGAGCCATCCGGCATCGCGGATCATTCGCTAAGGTCCGGAACCCGTCTGGGCGTCGACCGGTTGGTTGCGGTTCGCAGCCGGGCGCCCCCATCCGCGCTGCGAATGGACCGGCCCGACGACATGAGCCCCTCTCTCTCCAGCGGTTGGGCCGGTCCGCCTCAACTCGCCGGTGCAGGCATGGCCGAGCGGGGGATGATGGCCCCTTCGTGCGCGATCACCGCTTCGGCGAGCTTGCGGGCCGCCGCGACGGCGTAGGTCGCCGTCTCCCCGCGGATCCGGGCGGCCAGATAGGCCGCGTTGAAGGCGTCGCCGGCCCCGGTGGTGTCCACCGCGGCCGGCGGATTGGCCGTGGGCCGGATGTCCAGCACCCCATCCTCTGAGCGGACGCGGACCGTACGGTCGGCGAACCGTTCGACGACCTCGGCGGTCTCGGGCGCACGCCAGCCGCCGAGCTCGGCGTCGTCCTCCTCGCTCAGCGACACGAAGCGCGCGAACGCGGCGGCCCGGCTCAGCGCCGCGCGCGCGACCTCCGCCGACGGCCACAGCCGCGGCCGATAGTTGACGTCCAGGGCCACCGCCGCGCCCGCGTGCGTCGCCGCGGCCAGGAGCGCGAGCAGCTTGGCGCGACCGGCCTCGCCCACCACCGCCAGGCTCACGCCGGAGAGATAGACCAGGTTCGCCTGCCGCAGCGCCCGCAGCAGGGCCGGGGCGAGGCCCGCCTCGTCCGACAGGCGAAAGACGTCTCGCACCGGCGCCTGGCTGCGCCAGTAGTGGAACCGCCGCTCGCCCGCGGCGTCGCGGGAGATGGCGTAGAGGCCCGGCAACCGGCCCGGCGCCCGCGCCACCAGGGAGGCGTCGATCCCCTCCTCCGCCATCAGCCGCAGGATCGCCGCGCTGAACGGATCCTCAGCCCCCAGGGCCGTCGCATAGCTCACCGGCACGCCCAGCCGGCTCAGGTAGACTGCGGTATTGAAGGTGTCGCCCGCGAAGCCTATGGCCGCCTGCCGGGCGCCGCTCAGATTGAGCTCCACCATGCATTCGCCGATCGCCACGGCTCGCGTCATCTTGGAAGCCCCCCGGCCTCGGCGGCGCGCCCCATCCGGTCGCTCGGGGCCGGTCCCGGGCGATCCCTGGCTCCGTCTTCTCATCGGCTCCAACGTCCAAGCTTGGCCATTCCATCCATTTGCGGTCCCCGTGGCAGGCTGGCCGCAATGCCGGTTTACAGCCGCCGCCGCCCGCCCTACGCCTCGCCCTCACCGGATCGCGCGATCGGACCGAGTCGCCATGCTCAACTGGTTCCAGGCCCTCATGCCGAAGGAGGGGCGGTTCTTCGACCTGTTCGAGTCCCACGCCAAGACGCTTTGCGCGGGCGCAGGCGCACTGCGCGCGATGCTCGACGGAGGAGACGGGGTCCCGGAGCGCTGCGCCGAAATCGCCCGCCATGAGCACGAGGCCGACGACATCACCCGCGAGACCCTGCTGGCCGTGCGTCGGACTTTCATCACCCCGTTCGACCGCAGCGACATCATCGACCTGATCACCGCGATGGACGACGCCATCGACCAGATGCACAAGACGGCCAAGGCCGTGATCCTGTTCGAGCAGCGGCAGTTCCATCCCGACATGGTCAAGCTCGGTGACCTGATCGTCCAGTGCGCCGAGCTGACGGCGCAGGCCGTGCCTCTGCTCAGGTCGATGCGCGACAACGCCGGCGAGCTGAACCGCCTGGCCGAGGAGGTCACCCGGCTCGAGGACGAATCCGACAAGCTCTACGACGATGGACTGGCCGCGCTCTACCGCGGGCCCGCCAAGAAGGATCCGATGGCCTACATCGTGGGCTCGGAGATCTACGATCACCTCGAGAAGGTGGTCGACCGCTTCGAGGACGTCGCCAACCGGATCAGCGGCGTGCTGATCGAGCACCTCTGAAGGGCAGCGCATGGACCTGACCGGGTCGGGCCTGCTGCTGATCGCCCTGATCGCCGTGGCCCTCCTGTTCGACTTCCTGAACGGGCTGCACGATGCGGCGAACTCGATCGCCACCATCGTCTCCACGCGCGTGCTGCCGGCCCGCTACGCCGTGTTCTGGGCCGCGTTCTTCAACTTCGTGGCCTTCCTGGTGTTCGGGCTGCATGTCGCCAACACCGTGGGCAAAGGGATCGTCGATCCCAAGATCATCTCCGACGCGGTGATCTTCGGCGCCCTCGGCGGGGCGATCACCTGGAACATCGTCACCTGGCTGGGCGGCATCCCCTCGTCGTCCTCGCATGCGCTGATCGGCGGATTGCTGGGGGCGGGCATCGCCAAGGCGGGGCCGAAAACCATCGTGTTCGACGGCGTGAGCAAGACGATCGTGGGCATCGTCGCCTCGCCGTTGATGGGGTTCGCGCTCGCGCTGGCGCTGGTGCTCGCGGTCTCCTGGATATTCGTCAGGGCGAGGCCCGCCTTCGCCGACGCGATCTTCCGCCGCTTGCAGTTCGTCTCCGCCTCCTTCCTCTCGCTCAGCCACGGCGGCAACGACGCCCAGAAGACCATGGGGATCATCGCGGTGCTGCTGTACGCCCACGGCGAAGGCGGCGGGACCTTCCACGTGCCGCTGTGGGTCGTGCTCGCCTGCCAAGCGGCGATGGCGCTGGGCACCCTGGCCGGCGGCTGGCGCATCGTTCACACCATGGGTTCCAAGATCACCCGGCTCTCGCCGCAGCAGGGCTTCTGCGCCGAGACCGGCGGGGCCATCACCCTGTTCGCCGCGACCTATCTCGGCGTGCCGGTCTCCACCACCCACACCATCACCGGCGCCATCGTCGGCGTGGGCGCCGCGCGCCGCGTCTCGGCCGTGCGGTGGAACGTGGCCGGCGGCATCGTCTGGGCCTGGATCCTCACCATGCCGGCGTCGGCGTTGATCGCCGCGGCGTTCTACGGCCTCGCACGCCTGGCCGACCGCTGGACGGGCTGAGATGCCGCGAGCCCGCGATGCTCAGGTCGCCGCCCTGCCGTGGCGCCGCTCCGAAGCGGGCGCGGTGGAGGTGCTGCTGATCACCTCGCGCGAAACTCGCCGCTGGGTGATCCCCAAGGGCTGGCCGAAGAGCGGGGAGCCCGCCCCCGTCTCGGCGGCCCGCGAGGCCCTGGAGGAAGCCGGAATCGTCGGCGCCATCGCCGCGGCGCCGCTCGGGGCCTACGGCTATGGCAAGCGGCTGAAATCCGGCGAACTCCAGCCGGTGGAGGTGGAGGTCTACGCGCTGCAGGTGGTCGAGGAGCGCGAAACCTGGCCCGAAGTCGATCAGCGGGAGAAGCTGTGGATCGCGCCGGGCGAGGCGGCCGGTCTGGTGGATGAGCCTGAGCTGAAGGCGTTGATCGCGGCCTTTGCGCCCTGAGCGGTCCGCCGCGCGGATCCCCGTTCAGGTCCAGCGCAGGGCGCGCCGGACGTCCTCGGGGCTGGCGCGGGGGAACCTCGGCGCGTCCGCCAGTTCGCGCTCGGCTTCCGAGACGTGCGCCTCCGCTTCGCGTCCGTAGCGTTCCCTCAGCCGCCTGGCGGCATCCTCGGCCGCCTCGGCCGCCTGCAAGGCTCCAACCCAATACGTCCCCATGGCGATTCCCTCCTGAGGCCAGCGGGGGCGCCGGAGCCGTCCGCCCCGACGCCTGGCGCCAAGAATTCATGCCGCTCCAGGTTGTTCCGCCCTTTGGCGCACGCCGATCCTCGAGGCGATCAAAGGCGCGTGAGGACGCCCCCTCAGCCCGCCTTGTCCTGGCGCGCCGCGCGGGCCCGCCTCGCCCGATCCAGCGGCACGAGATTGTCGCCCGTCTGCGCGGCGTTGAGCAGGGAGCCCACCGCCCGGCCGAGCTCGGCCAGCTTGTAGGGCTTGCGCAGGATCGCGAACTCGTCGCCGATCCGTTCCGCCGCCTGGCTGTAGCCGGTGGCGAGCAGGACCGGAATCTGCGGCGCCTCGCTGGTCAGTCGCCTGGCGAGCGCCACGCCATCCATCTCGCCCGCCATCACGATGTCGCTGAACACCAGATCGGGGCGCGGATCCTGGTTCACGGCCTCCATCGCCGCCGCCGCGCTGGTCACCACGCGCACGCGATGGCCGAGCTGCTCGAGCATGCCGGCGGCGACCTCCGCCACCTCGGGATTGTCTTCGACGACGAGGACCTCGGCGCTGGGCGCCACATCGGAGGCGCTCTCGGCGGTCTCGGAGCGGGGCTGCCGGTCCGCCCGTGGCAGGTAGAGGGTGAAGCTGGCGCCGCGGCCAAGCTCGCTGTCCACCGTCACCCGCCCGCCCGACTGCTGGGCGAAGCCGTAGACCTGCGACAGCCCGAGCCCGGTGCCCTTGCTCACCTCCTTGGTGGTGAAGAAGGGATCGAAGATGCGCGGCAGGATATCGGGCGGAATGCCGACGCCCGTGTCGCTCACGGTCAGCGCCACCAACTGCCCCTCCGCCTCTCCCCCGGCGGCCTGCTCGGGCTCGGCGGTGTTTTCCGCGGTGATCGAGAGCACGCCGCCCGAAGGCATGGCGTCGCGCGCGTTGACGGCCAGGTTGAGCAGCGCCAGCTCGAACTCGCTGGCGTCCACCTGAACCGGCCACAACGTCTTCGGGACATCGACGATCAGCTGCACATCGGCCGGCAGGCTCGCGGAGAGCAGATCCTTCAGCCCGGGCAACCGCTCCTGCAGCGACAGAGGCGCAGGCTGCAGCCGCTGGCGTCTCGCGAAGGACAGCAGATGACGGGTCAGGTCCTCGCCCCGCCGCGCGGAGGCTTCGATGGCGTCCAGCGCGCGCAGCGCGCGAGCATCTCCCTCGAGGCCCTTGCGCAGCAGCTGGGCCTGACCGCTCACCACCATCAGAAGATTGTTGAAGTCGTGCGCCACGCCGCCGGTGAGCTGGCCGAGCGCTTCCATCTTCTGGGCCTGGGCGAGCTGGTCGTGGGCGCGCTGCAGCTCCAGCTGGGCGTTGCGCTTCTCGGTGATGTCGCGCGTGATCTTGGCGAAGCCGACGATCTCGCCCTGCTCGTTCCTGACCGCGTCCAGCACGGCGCTCGCCCAGATCAGCGAGCCATTCTTGCGCACCTGCCATCCCTCCGCCTCGTAGCGCCCCTGCTCGGCGGCGGTCTGCAGCGCCTTCATCGGCACGCCCGCGGCGCGGTCGGCGTCGGTGTAGAATCGAGAGATGTGCTGGCCCACGATCTCGTCGGCCGTGTAGCCGCTGATGCGCTGCGCGCCGGCGTTCCAGTTCGTCACGATGCCGTTCGGATCGAGCATGAACAGCGCGTAGTCCATGACGCTGGAGATCAGCAGCCGGAACTGGCTTTCGCTTTCGATCAGCGCCTCTTCGGCCGCCTTGCGCTCGCTGATGTCGCGAGTGATCTTGGCGAAGCCGATATGGCGGCCCTCGTCATTGTAGATCGGGTCGACCACCACGCTGGCCCAGAAGCGGGTGCCGTCCCGGCGCATCCGCCAGCCCTCCGCCTCGAAGCGCCCTTCCTTCAGCGCGGTGGCGAGCGTGCGGCCAGGCATCCCGGCCTGGCGATCCTCCGGCGGGTAGAAGATGCTGAAGTGCCGGCCGATGATCTCGTCGGCCTTGTAGCCCTTGATCCGCTCGGCGCCCTTGTTCCAGTTGGTGATGGTGCCGTTCACGTCGAGCAGATAGATCGCGTAGTCGATGACCCCCTCGACGAGCAGGCGGAAGCGCTCCTCGCTTTCGCTGAGCGCGACCTGCGCCTCCCGCTGAGGGGTCATGTCGCGGGTCACCTTGGCGAAGCCGATCAGCTGGCCATCCTCGCCGCGAACGGCGTGCACGGTGGCTTGCGACCAGAACCGGCTGCCGTCCTTGCGCACCCGCCAGCCCTCGCTCTCGGCGCGGCCCTCCTTCGCCGCCCGCGCCAGGATCTGCTCCGGCAGCCCGTTGCGCCGGTCCTCGAGCGTGAAGAAGCGGGCGAAGGCCTGGCCTTCGATCTCCTCACGGCTGTAGCCCTTCAGCCGCTCGGCGCCGGAGTTCCAGGTGATCACCCGACCCTCGGGGTCCATCATGTAGATGGCGTAGTCGGTGACCGCCTCGACGAGATAGTGAAGGGTGCGATCGTGGCTGGGGGGATCGCTCATGAAGTCCGACCGGAAACCGCGCGCCAGATGACGTCCCCTAACCTATTTAGCGGACGCGGAAATCTCTCACAACGATGGTGACGAGAATTGACTTCCGTCCGGCCGCTGGGGAAACTTCCAGGGCTCCGTGCGAGGGAGAGCGCATGTTCCTGGCCGCCCACGAGCTTCGTCCCCCCGACGAACCTTCCGATGAAGATCCGAAAACGCCTTCGCCGTATGGCGAGTTCCCCCAGGAAGGCGACGATCTCCCCTACAAGGTCGAGGTCTGGGACGAGGCGGGAGGGTACGTCGAGCAGGTGGTGGCGGTCAGCGTCAGCCCGGCGATCGGCTATGCCGCCTATTATGCGGCCACCCGCGAATACCCGGGCCGCGCCATCACCCTGCGCCACAGGTCCGCCGTGATCAGCCGGTGGACCGGCAAGGCCCACTAGCCGGACCGGGTGGCGAATGATCGAAGAGGGCGACGAGCCGAAGGTGGTTTCCCTGGGCCCTGCGGTCGCGGCCGCGACGCGGCTGCCCTACACGGTGGAACTCTGGGATTTGCCGCGGTATGCGCCCGAGCGGGTGATCGGCCGCGCCGCGAGCATCGGCCTGGCGCGCGCCATCTTCGTGGCGGCGCAAAGCGAGCATCTCGGCCGGCGCGTGCTGTTGCGCCGCGGCCGGCAGATCCTCGCGGAGAGCGGCTGAGCCCGCTTAACCCTGAACCCGACGGCTCTGCGTGGTCGCTCAAGGGGTCCCGGCATCCGTTAACGGCGGTTAGCCACGTCTGTCAGCCTTACCTTAGCGAGTTGGCGCCAGAGTAGGCTCTTCAAGGATGTGGCGTCGCCAATCCCGCTGACCGCCACGGGCTGGAGTAGCTTTCTCGTGTCTGAGTTGAACGCCAAGCCGGAACGGGCGCTGACCGTCCTCCATGTCGACGACGACCCCGTCAACCTGCGCGTCGTGGAGGAGATCCTCACCGCGTTCGGTCATCATGCGGTCAAGGCGCTAAGCGGACCCGAAGCCCTGGAGCAGATGGGCAAGCAGGCCTTCGACGTGGTCCTGATGGACATTCACATGCCCGAGATGAGCGGCATCGAGGTGCTCAAGCGCATCCGCAGCTCGCTCGGTCCCGAGCGGGACACCCCGGTGATCGCGCTCACCGCCGACATCCTGTCGCGCGAGCCCGCCGAATACCTGGCGCTCGGCTTCTCGGGCTTCGTGCCCAAGCCGGTGATGGTGCAGGGCCTGATCGCAGCGGTGACCCGCGCGGCGGGCGTCGCCCAGCCCATGCTTCGGCTTCGCCGGGCTAGCTGAACCCGCTCGCCTGCGGCATTCTGCCTCCCAAGGCCCGCCTGAGGCCAGGGAGGATCGGTGATGTCGAAGCTCAGCCGTGACGGCGTTTCGCTCTATTACGAGGTGCACGGCGAAGGTCCTGCGCTGCTCCTGACCCACGGCTTCTCGGCCACCTCACAGATGTGGAAGGGCCAGATCGACGCGCTCGCCCCGCACTTCACGGTCATCACCTGGGACATGCGCGGCCACGGCCAGAGCGACTATCCAGCCGATCCGTCGCAGTACTCCGAAGACGCCACCGTCGCCGATATGGCGGCGCTGCTCGACCAGGTCGGCGCCCGGCGCGCGGTGATCGGCGGCCTGTCGCTCGGCGGCTACATGAGCCTGGCCTTCCACCGGGCGCATCCGGACCGCACGCGCGCCCTGCTGATCATCGACACCGGCCCGGGCTACAAGAACGACCAGGCGCGGGCGGGCTGGAACGACAACGCCGTCCGCCGGGCCGAGCGCTACGAGACCGAGGGCCTGGGCGACCTCTCCCGCGCCTCGGCCGAGGTGCGCGCCTCCAGCCATCGCGACGCCACGGGCCTCGCCAAGGCGGCGCGCGGCATGCTCACCCAGCGCGATTCCCGGGTCATCGAGAGCCTGCCGGAAATCCAGGTTCCCGCCATCGTCATCGTCGGCGAGAACGACGCGCCGTTCCTGGCCGCTTCCGACTACATGGCCGCCAAGATCCCCGGGGCGACGCGGGTGACGATCCCCAACGCCGGCCATGCGGCCAACATCGACAATCCCGAGTCTTTCAACGAAGCGCTGACGGAGTTCCTGCAAGGCGCGCATCTCGCCGAGCCCGCCTGAGGGCCGCATGAAAACCGCGCTCTGCAGCCTGCTCGGCATCGAGCTGCCGATCGTCCAGGCGCCGATGGGCGGCGCGACGACGCCCGAACTCGCGGCCGCCGTCAGCAACGCCGGCGGCCTGGGGACCCTGGCGCTCTCCTGGCATCCCCCCGAGGCCGTGCGCGCCGTGATCCGCGCCACCCGCGCGCTGACCGAGCGGCCCTTCGCCGTCAACCTGGTGCTTGCCTTCCCGCAGGAACAGCGGCTGAAGGTCTGCCTGGAAGAAGGCGTTCCGGTCATCTCCTTCTTCTGGGGCGATCCGGAGCTGCACCTGCCGGCGGTCCGCGCGGCGGGCGCCAAGTCGCTGCTCACGGTGGCCAGCGCCGCCCAGGCGCGGCGCGCGGCCGACGCAGGCGTCGACGCGGTGGTCGCCCAGGGCTGGGAGGCGGGCGGCCACGTGCTGGGCGAGGTCGCCACCCTGCCGCTGGTCCGCGCCGTCGTCGACGAAGTCGCGCCGATGCCGGTGGTCGCGGCCGGCGGGATCAGCGACGGACGCGGTCTCCTCGCCGCCCTGGCGCTCGGCGCCGCCGGGGTCTGGATCGGCACCCGCTTCCTCACCGCGCCGGAGGCCGCCATCCACCCGGAATATCGCCGCCGGCTCATCGAGGCCGCCGAGACCGCGACGGTGCACACCCGGCTGTTCGACGGCGGCTGGCCGGATGCGCCGCACCGCGTGCTGCGCAACTCCACCTACGAGGCCTGGGAGGCCGCCGGACGCCCGGCGCCGGGCGCACGTCCGGGCGAGGGCGAGCCCGTCGCCAAGGGCGGCTTCGGCGAGGCGCCGCGCTACGCCGCCACCACGCCCGGCCGCGAAACCTCCGGCGACATCGAGGCGCTGTCGCTATGGTCGGGCCAGGGGGTCGCCCAGCTGAGGCGCGAGCAGCCGGCCGCGGAGATCGTCCGCGAGATCGCGGGCGAAGCCCGCGCGGTGCTGACCTCGCTACAGCGCGAGCTGCAGCTCTAGCCACTGGCCGTTCGGCAGGCTCGGTGCAGGTCGATCGCGGGCCGCCCGTAAGCGCCCTCGGGCGCCGCTGTTGCTCGGCACGCCGGGAACCTCCGAAACCGAATGGCGTCAGATGAAATACAAGTCTTGCTTCACACGCCGGACTCGGATTTGGTCAGTATAGAAGGCGCGTCGGCAGGAATTCACAACATAAATATTGTATAATACTTCAGTCACGTTCAGGGAGGGGCGTCGCCGATGAGTTACTGGGAGTTCGAGGACCTGCGCCGGGAAGCGGAATCCGCCGGCGATCGCTTCGGGGCCTCGCCGGAGGGCCAGGCGCGGGCGCTACGGCACCTCTGGTCGGCGGAGATCGCGGCCCGGCGGGAGGTTCGTTTCGCCCAGCAGCGCCAATGGATGAAAACGCTCATCCGCAGACACGCCACGTGAGCGGGGCGGTGAAGCGCTTCCGGGGGCTCATTCCCTACATTCTGCTCGGGCCGATCTCGGGTCCTCTGACGGCCGGCGTCGTGCGCAATTTTCGCGCCGGCCAGCGGTTCCTGGCGGGGCTCTACGCCCTCGCCATGCTCGAGGTCTGGATCGTGCTGCCGCTCGTCGCGCACAACTTCGCCGTGGCCGCAGCCCCTTAAAGGCCTGCGCGGCTGCAGTGGAGCCGAAGCGATCCGGCGCGCCTGATCTCGAACGGGCGCCAAAGCCCGCCTGCAGCGGCCCTTCGCGCGGGCTTGCGAGGGCCTATCTTAGGCTGCAGCCTTGCGGCGAGACCGATGCCCGACCTCCGCCAAGCCATCGCCGGCCAGATTCGTCAACTCGTGGGCGCGGGCAACCCCGGCCGCGAGCGGGTGCGGACCGATTTTGGCCTCTTCGGCCCAGGCTCCGCCTGCTGGAAGGTGCATGGCGATTTCACCAGCATGATGGTGGGCGGCATCGCCGCCCTGTTCCTGCAGATGCTGCATCCCGGCGCGCTGGCGGGCGTCTGGGACCACTCGAACTTCCGGCAGGACATGTCGGGGCGCCTGCGCCGCACGGCCCGCTTCATCGCCGGCACCACCTACGGCTCGACCGCCGAGGCCGAGGCCCTGATCGCCCACGTCGGCCAGATCCACGATCGCGTCGCAGGCGTGCTGCCGGATGGAACCGCCTATTCCGCCAACGATCCGGACCTGCTCACCTGGGTCCACGTCGCGGAGGTCTCGTGCTTCCTGGCCGCGTATCTGCGCTACAAGGACCCGGCCTTCCCGCCCGCCGAGCAGGACCGCTACTACGCCGAGGTCGCGATCGTCGCCGAGAAGCTCGGCGCCACGGACGTGCCGAAGAGCCGGGCGGCCGTGCAGGCCTATCTGCGCGCGATCCGGCCGCAGCTTCGGTACGACCACCGCACCCGCGAGGTGGCCCGCGCGCTCATCTCCCAGCGCGCGCCGAGCCCCGCGGCCGCGCCGTTCCTGGCCCTGATGTTCGAGGCCGCCCGAGACCTGCTGCCCGACTGGGCGCAGCGCCTGCACGGCTTCCGGGCGCCGCCGGCCGGCCGGCCGGCGGTCCGGCTCGGGGTCAAGGGCATCGGCCGGGTGTTCCGCTGGGCGCTGACCAACAGCGCCGAGGCGCGCGCCCGCCGCCGCGCCGCCGAGCTGGGAGCGCAGCGGGCGTGACCCCGAGCGCGGGCTGAGGCGCCCCCGGGGCTCGTCCGCGGGTCACCTTGCGACGGCGCTTGCCTGCCGTGCGGGAAATGCGGCCTGATGGCTCCGACCCGACGGAGGGCTCCATGCACATCGACCTGCTTTCCCCGGAGCGCTTCGTGGGCGGCCAGCCGCACGAGCAGTTCCGCTGGCTTCGCGAGCACGACCCGGTCCACTGGCACGACGAGCCGGACGGGCCGGGCTTCTGGGCGGTCACCCGCTACGCCGATGTCTGGAGCGTCGACCGCGACTTCCAGACCTATTCCTCCGAACCCACGATCATGATCCGCGACCCGCTCACCGAACAGCAGGGCTTCGGCGGCGCCAAGATGATGCTGATGATGGACCCGCCGGAGCACACGGCGTTCCGAAAGCTGATCCGCTCGGAGTTCACCCAGCCCGCCGCGCACCTGCGGGAAAGCCGCATCCAGGCTCTGGCGCGGCAGATCGTCGAAGCCGTGATCGATCGCGGCGAATGCGATTTCGTCGCCGATGTGGCCGGCGAGATGCCGTCCTTCGTCATCGCCGAGTTGATGGGCCTGCCGCTCGCCGACGGGCGCGAGCTCTACAAGCTGACCGAGATCATCCACACCGCGCCCGAGGCGCAGGCTCCCGGCGCGGGCGGCCAGGCGGTGATGAAGATGTTCGAGTACGGCTCGGGCGTGATCGCCGAAAAGCGCGCGCGGCCGGGCGAGGACCTCGCCTCCAAGCTGCTCGCCGCCGAGGTCGACGGCCGGCGGCTCACCGACACCGAGTTCCTGCTGTTCTTCCTCTTGCTGGTGGACGCCGGCGGCGACACCACCCGCAACCTGCTCTCCGGCGGGCTCCTGGCCCTGATGGAGCATCCGGATCAGTTCCGGTGGCTGATGGCCGACCTCGACGGCCGCCTGCCGAGCGCGCGCGAAGAGCTGCTGCGCTGGACGACGCCGGTGATCTACATGCGCCGCACGGCCAGGAAGGACGCCGAGCTCGCCGGCAAGCCGATCCGGCAAGGCGACAAGGTGGTCATGTACTTCGGCTCGGCGAACCGCGATCCGGCGAAGTTCGACCGCCCCGAGACGCTCGACCTTTCGCGCGCCCCCAACGAGCATAACGCCTTCGGCGTGGGGGCGCACGGCTGCCTCGGTCAGCACATCGCCCGGATCGAGATCGACGCCATGCTGCGCGAGGTGCTGACGCGCATGACCGACTTCCAGCTCGCAGGCGAGCCCGAGTGGCTGCCCTCCAACTTTATCTCCGGGCCGAAGGCGATGCCGCTCAGGTTCGAGGCCCGGGCGAAGGTGGCGGCCTAGCCGGAAGCCGGCCGCCACTCGCTCCGCTCAGTGCGGACTATGGGCCGATGGCGCCATCTGGCCGCGCGTCACCGGCAGGGGCGTCCTCAGCGTGCCGTTGCCCGGATTGGCGTTGAGGTTCGGCTGCGTGAAGTGGTGGGTGAGCAGGCTGCCTGTCTCCACCGCGGGCGTGGTGTGGTCCTCGCCGGAGAGCGGACTGCCCTGCCCGGGGACGAGCGTGCCCGGCCGCCCCGGATTGGTGGTCCCGTTCTGGAACGGCTGGCTCGAGGTCGTCAGTCCGCCCGCCCCGACGGCGGTGAACAGGTGGTCGGAGGCGAGGGCGGGACCGCCCAGCAGGGCCAGAGACGTGCTGATGGCCAGAATCGTTCGCGCTTGCATAACGGCTCCTTTTCGGTGCTGCCGCCGCCCAGCCCGAGGGCGGCCAGCTTCACAACGATGTGACCTTGTAAATTCACATACCGGCGTTCTCACATTCCCGTGAACGCAGGAAGGCGCGCGCCGCCTTCCCTCACCTGGCCTCGGTCTTGGCGGGGGTCACCGCGCTGTCGGCGCCCGCAAGCCCGCGGTGGACCAGCATCGGCCCGATGTCCGGATCCTTGCCGTAGAAGGCGCGGAACATGGGCCCGTAGTCCTCCGTGTGGCCCTTCGACAGGATCAGGTCGCGGAAGCGCTGCCCGTTCTCGCGGGTCAGGCCGCCGTGCTGCTCGAACCAGGCGAAGCTGTCGTCGGCCAGCATCTGCGTCCAGAGGTAGGCGTAGTAGCCGGCCGCGTAGCTGTTGGCCCAGATGTGCAGGAAGTAGCTCGAGCGGTAGCGCGGCGGCACGTTCGGGAAGTCCACATGCCCCGCCTTCAGGGCCTGGGCCTCGAAGGCGTCGACGTCCCGCTTCGGCGCGCTGGCCGGCTGCATGTGCCACTGCATGTCGAGCTCGGCCGCGGCGATCAGCTCGCCCATGGCGTAGCCCTGGTTGAACTTCGACGCGGCCTTGATCTTGTCGACCAGCGCCTGCGGGATCGGCTGGCTGGTCTGGTAGTGCACCGCGTAGTGCTTCAGGATCTTCGGATCGAGCGCCCAGTTCTCGTTGAACTGCGAGGGGAACTCCACGAAATCGCGGGCCACGCGGGTGCCCGAGAGCGACGGGTATTCCTGCGTCGCGAAGAACCCGTGCAGGGCGTGGCCGAACTCGTGGAACATGGTGGTGACGTCGTCGAAGGTGATCAGCGCCGGCTGCCCCGGGCCGGGGTGCGTGAAGTTGGCGACGTTGTAGATCACCGGCTTCGTGCCCAGGAGCTTCGACTGGCCGACCAGATTGCTCATCCAGGCGCCGCCGGACTTGTTGTCGCGCTTGAAGTAATCGAAGTACATCAGGCCGAGGAGCGAGCCGTCCTTGTCGTGCACCTCGAAGACCATCATCTCGGGGTTCCAGACCGGGATGTCCTTCCGTTCCTTGAAGGTCAGCCCATAGAGCTGGTTGGCTGCATAGAAGACGCCGTCCACCAGCACCCGCTTCAGCTCGAAATAGGGCTTCAGCTCGTCGTCTGAGAGGTCGTAGCGCGCCTTCCTCACCCGCTCGGCGTAGCGCTCCCAGTCCCATGGCTGGAGCTGGAAATGCTCGCCGCCCGCCTCGATCGCCTTCTGGATGTCGGCGGCCTCCGCCGCCGAGCGCGCGCGGGAGGCCGGGGCGAGCTGGCCGATGAAGCGCTGCACCGCCTCGGGAGTTTCGGCCATCTGGTTCGACAGCACATAGGCTGCGTAGTTCGGATAGCCGAGCAGCTTGGCCTTCTGCGCGCGCAGCACGGCCATGGTGGCGATCAGCTCGCGCGTGTCATTGGCGTCGCCCTTCTCGGCCCGTGTCCAGCCGGCGTTGAACAACCGCTCCCGCACGTCCCGATCGGCGAGGTCCTGCAGCAGCGGCTGCTGGGTGGTGTTCTGCAACGGGATCACCCACTTGCCCGCCAGGCCGCGTGTCTTCGCGGCCTGTTCGGCGGCGGCGACCTGCTGGTCCGACAGCCCCCTGAGCTTGGCGCGGTCGTCGACCACCAGCGCGCCCGCTTTGGCTGCGGCGAGCAGCTTCTGCTGGAACGAGGTGGAGAGGCTGGAGAGCTTCTCGTTGATCTGCTTCAGCTGCGTCTGGTCGGCCGGCGAGAGCTGGGCGCCCGAGCGGACGAACTGCTCGTAGGTCACCTTGACGAGCTGCCGGGCCTCTGGCGAAAGCTGCAGGCTCGCCCGGCGGTCGTAGACCGACTTCACGCGCGCGAACAGCTTGGGGTTGAGGTAGATCGCATCGTGGTGGGCGGCGAGCTGCGGGGAGGTCTCGGCGTCGATCCTTTCCAGGGTGTCGTTGGTGTCGGCCCCGGTGAGCGCGGAGAAGACGCGGGTCACCCGATCGAGCATGCGGCCCGAGCGTTCCATCGCCACGATGGTGTTCTCGAAGCTCGGCGGCGCCGGGTTGTCGGCGATCCTGGCGATCTCCGCCTTCTCCTGGCGCATGCCCTCCTCGATGGCCGGCAGGAAGTCGGCGTCATGGATCTTGTCGAACGGCGGCGCGTGCAGGAACAGCGGGCTTTCGTGGGCGAAGATCGCGCCGGGGCCGCTCATCGTCTTGTCTCCCTGGGCGTGGCGAACGGGATGATGCGGGGCGGCCTGGGCGCCGGCTGCGGTGAGCGCCACGGCGACGCAGCCTAGGAACAGCGTACGACATCTCGGCATCGGCTATCCTCGAAACCGGCGGCGACCCACGACGCCGCCGTCGCGCATCGCTAACGCATGCGGCAGCCGTTGGGGAAGGCCGATCGGGCGTTTTCGTGCCGATTCCCGCAGCGCTACGCAATTTTCGTCCGGGCGGAGGTCGTGGCGGGGTTGGAACTCGCTCACCCTTTCGAGACGCCGCCGACGCAGCTTTTTTGTTCCGGCGCGCCGGCCGGGGGTTCCTCGCGGCCGCTCGGCGACTTAAGTGCCGGAGCCTTGTGCAAGCGGAGGTCGTCATGGAGCTCGTGGTCGGCACCAAGAAATGGTCCACATGGTCCATGCGGCCGTGGCTGGCGCTGAAGCACACGGGCGCGCCGTTCCAGGAGACCCTGATCGAGCTGCGCCGCGACGAGGAGACCGCCGAGGCGATCGGCGCCCATTCGCCGTCCGGCCTGGTGCCGGTCCTGAAGGACGGGGATATCGTGGTCTGGGACTCTCTGGCCATCTGCGAATATCTCGCCGAGTCGCACCCCGGCCTCTGGCCCAAGGACACCGCCGCCCGCGCCCAGGCGCGCGCCGCCGCCGCGGAGATGCATTCCGGCTTCGCTTCGCTGCGCGGCGAGTGCCCGATGGATCTCACGGCCGAACCCCGCGCAGTCGAGCTCTCCGCAGCGACGCACACCGACGTGCGCCGGATCGTCAGCCTGTGGAGCGAGCTGCTGGCCCGCTTTGGCGGCCCGTTCCTCTGCGGCGAATGGTCGATCGCCGACGCGTTCTATACGCCGGTGGCGACGCGCTTCCGGACCTACGGCGTCAAGCTCTCCGACTTAGGCGACGCCGGCGGCTGTGGCGAGTATGCCGGGCGGCTCCTCGACAGCCCGGAGTTCAAGGCCTGGGAGGCAGGGGCCAGGTAGAGCCGCCTCGCCGTCCCGCTGCGGGAGACGAGCCCACGCCCACCATTTAAGGAGCGGCGGCCGGGGCCCGGATGCGGCAGATCAGGCCCTCGGGCTCGAACAGCAGCTCGGCCCTGGCCCCCAGCTCGGCCGCCAGGCCCTGGCCCAGCAGACGCGAGCCGAATCCCTTGCGCGCCGGGGCGACGACCTTCGGACCGCCCGTCTCCCGCCACTCAAGGGCGATGGTTTCGCCCGTCCTGCCCCAGCGGATCGCCACCCGGCCCGCGGCCTTGGAGAGCGCGCCATACTTCAGGGCGTTGGTGGCGAGCTCGTGCAGGGCCATGGAGAGCGCGAGCGCCGCGCCGGGCGCGATCCGCGCCTGCGGCCCCTCGAGCGTGATCCGCCGCGCCTTCACCTCGTCATAGGGCCGGATCGCCTCGGCGGCGATCTCCGCCAGGTCCGCGCTCTCCCAGTTCTCGCGGGTGAGCACGTTGTGCGCCGCCGAAAGCGCGAGAAGCCGCTCGGTCAGCCGTTCGCGCGCCTCGCGGCCCGCAACCGCTTCGCGCAGCGTCTGGTGGGCGATCGACTGGACCGTGGCCAGCGTGTTCTTCACGCGATGGTTCAGCTCGTTGATGAGAAGTCTCTGCCGCGTTTGCGCCGCCCGGGTGTCGGTGACGTCCATCGCCAGGCCCACATAGCCCTGGAATGCGCCGGCATCGTCGAACCGCGGCTTCGAGGAGACCTGCATCGTCCGCCAGACCCCGTCGGCGCGCCGGAAGCGGGCTTCATAGATGTAGGGTGCGAGGTCCCGGCGGGCCGCCGCGCGCGCCTCGACGATCTTCGGCAGATCCTCCGGATGCAGCAGGGAAAGCCAGGCGTCGCCCATCAGCTCTTCCCGCGGACGACCCACCCACTCGGCCATGGCCTGGTTCACGAACTCGATCGGCCCCGCGGCGCTGGTGACCCACGCCGGCGCGGGCGTGCAGTCGGCCATGATCCGGAAGCGCGCCTCGCTCTCGCGGGCCATCAGCTCCTGCGCCTTGCCGGCCGAGACGTCGCCGATCACGCCCAGCATGCCGGTGGGCCGGCCGTCCGGCGCGTAGAGCCCGTGGGCGCGGGCCATGACCCACACCTCCGCGCCGTCGCCGGCGCGGCGGATGCGGTACTCCACCTCGCAGGAGGTTCTCTGGGCGATCGCCTTGGCCACCGCCTCCAGCACCCGCGGCCGGTCGTCAGGATGCAGGCTCTCCTGGATCCTGGCCCAGGGCAGCGTCGTCCCGGGCGGCAGGCCGTGAACCGCGGCCGCCTTGGGCGAAAGGGTCATGAGGTCGCTCGCCGCATCCCAGCTCCAGTCGCCGAGCCCCGAGGCGGCCAGCACCAGCTCCAGGCGCTCGGCCTGCTCGCGCTCGCGCCGAGCCGCCGCGCGCGCCTCGGTCACGTCGCGGAAGGTGACGCAGATGCCGTCGGAGATCGGGAAGGCGCGGACCGCGAGCACCGCGCCCGGCTTCATCGCCGAGGGCGCATCGGCCTCGGCCGGCCTGCGGGTCGCCATCACCTCGCGAAGCAGAGACCCCAGCGTGCTGTCGGCGGCGGCGCGGGCGACCTCCCAGTAGATCTTGCCAAGCACCTCCTCGCTCCGGATCCCGGCGTGAGCCTCGGCGGCGCGATTGCAGTCTGTAAAGCGCCACTGGCCATCCAGGCTGAAGACGCCCTCCGCGACGCCGTCCAGGATCTCCTCGCGCCGGCGTGCAAGACCGCCCGACCCGGCCTCCTCAACAAGCGCCGTCCCGAACGACGCGTCCCCGGCCATTGTCACGCTCAACGCCACATCGCCTGTTTTACGTGGGCCGCGCCATGAAGCTCGGCGGATCCGACGCAGGGAAGCTCTCTTCGCTCGCCTCGTCGATACGGGCCTCGAGGTCGTCCTCCGCCAGGGCGCGCTTCTCCGCCAGCTGGTCGGGGCATTCCCCGTCGGCCAGCGGCTCGGCCGGGCGCGCATAGGGCGCCTCGATGGCGGCGTCCTCGCGCCTCGGTCGGCCCTCGACGGCGAAGTCGGCCGTGGCGCCTGACGAACCGTGCTCGAAGGCGCGAAGCTCGCGCGCCTCGCGCTCTTCGTCCTTGATTGGCCCTGCCATCAGCTGGTCCACTTCGGCGAAGAGACCTTCATCCAGCGGGTCATGTGCCGCATCTCGGCGATCAGTGTCCCCGTCTCGTCGCGAAGCTCGGAATCGAACCAGGCGAACTCGGTCTTGGGGCTCGCCCCGACGCAGACCACCCGCGCCGTCTTGCGGTAGGCGATGTCCGAGCGGATCGGCCCGGCCCGCAGGCAGACCTCCGTCGCGCCGAAGAAGCCGACCGCATCGGTCACCGTCACGCCGGGCGTATAGGGCTGCAGCGCGCGGTACATCATCTGCGGATCGCGCACCACGCCGTCGGGATCGGCGCCTTCCTTGACCACGTAGTCCGGCTTGTCGAGCAGCTCGAGGCCGGGGCTCATGTTGTCCAGGATGCGGATCTCGCCGGGCCCGGCGTCGACCAGCTCCAGCCCCCGGACATAGCCGACCCCCTCGGGGCGGCCCGCCGCGACCGTTCCGGTGCAGACCGTACGGCCCTCCGGCGTCTCGACCCAGGCCTTCAGCTGCACGTCGTCGCCCGCGCCGGGCGGCGGCCGCTCGACCACCGCGCGCACCTCCTCGCCGTCCAGAGTGGCGAAGGTGTAGAACATCGAGATCGAGCCCTGCGTGAGCCAGCGCTCGCCCCACAGCTCGTTCATCAGCGGCGCGAAGTGCGAGAGGTGCACGGTGCCGGGGATCGTGCCCCCGCGCATGCCGATCTTCTTGGCCACGGCGTCCGAATGGATCGAGTTGGGCGCGCCCTGCCATCGGTTGCGCGGCTTCACCCAGGCGCCCGCCAGCGTCTCGGTCCTGACCAGGGTCTCGCTCGCCATCTCCGCCATCTCCCTGCTGCCGGCGTCCGCGGGCGCCGCTGTTTACAAACCTACGCCCGTCGCAGGTGGACGCCTAGATGCGAGCGCGATCCCCGCGGGCTCAGAGCAGGGCCTGCTGGCGCGCGTCGTTGGCGGCGGTCGCCTTGGCCGGCGCGCTCACCTCGATCCGGCCACCGGGGCCGTCGAGGACCCGCACCCGGCCGCCGAGGCCTTCGGCAAGCGAGCGCACCGCGCGCAGCCCCAGGCCGGCGCCCAGCTCTGTCTGCTCGGGCGCAATGCCCGGGCCGTCGTCGCTGACCACCAGTCTGATGTCGCCGCCCGCGCGGCTCGCGGTCACCTCCACGTGCCCCTCCGCGCGACCGGCCAAGGCGTGCTTGGCGGCGTTGGTGACGAGCTCGTTGACGATCAGCCCCAGGCTCACGGCCTCCTTCACCGGCAGCCGGATCGCCTCGCAGCGCACGGAGATCCTCGCCTGATCGTCTTCGAACAGCGAGGCGGCCAGCCTGCGGCCGAGGTCTTCCAGGTAGGGGCAGAGCGCCACATCCTCGGAGCTCTTCTGCTGGTAGAGCGCCGCATGGAGATCGGCGATCGAGCGGATGCGGTCGACCGCCTTGGAGAGGTGCGCCCTGACCTCGTCGGAACTCGCGCGGGCCTGCAGCTCGAGGATCGAGGAGACCACGGCGAGGTTGTTCTTCACCCGGTGGTTCAGCTCCTCGAACAGTTCAGCCTGGCGGCGCTCGGCGGCCTTGCGTTCGCTGACGTCGACGAAGAACTGCCCGAACTCGACATCGGAGATCCGCGACATGTGCACGTCGTACCAGCGGCCGGAGAGCCGGTCGCGGAACTCGAAGCGCACGGCCTCGCCCGCCAGGGCGCGCGCGCAGGCGGCGAACCACGCCGCGCTGACGCCGGGCCGGATCTCCGTCTGCCGGCGGCCGATCATCGCAGCCCCGCCCGGCGCGCGCCTTCGGAACGCCGGGTTGGCGTCGCGCACGATGTAGTCGACGAGACGCCCCGCCTCGTCGCGCACGGCCTCGCAGAGCACGAAGCCTTCGGACATGTTGTTGAACAGCGCCTCGTAGCGCCCTTCAGGTGCGTACCCGTTCACGTTCCTGGATCGGCTCAGAGCCCGCGCCATCGGTCAGCCTCGAGCGCAATTAAGACCCCAAACGGAGCGGCGCGCGAGTCTTTCCGTGGGTCCGCCCGCCCGGCCGCCGCGCAATGCAACCGGCGCTTGCCGCGGCGCGATTCCCCCCACAGTCTGCACGGCCATGGATGACGGCCAAGCCCCGCCCGCAACCGCCCCGAAGCGCGCGGATCCGGGCGCGGCGCCGATGTGGCGGATCGCCCGCGCCTCGATCGAGATGATCATGGACATGATCGAGATCACCCGCGGCGCCGGGAGCGTGCTCGATCCGCTGATCGTCTCGACGGTGCTGGAAGGCAACCTCGCCCTGTTCAACCAGGATCCGGAGCTGCAGCGCAGGTACGCCGAGATCGATCGGCCGCCGCCGGACGAGCTGCGCCGGCCGATCTCCATCGCCGCGGTCGCCGGCTCGCTCAGCCTGCCCTACGAGACGGTGCGCCGGCGCGCCGGCCAGCTGGTCCGCTCGGGCGCGCTCGCCGCCACGCCGAAGGGGCTGACGGTCCCGGCCGCCGCCCTGGCCACGCCCGCCTACCTGGCCGCCGCCGTGGCCCGCTACGAGCGGCTGAAGCGGTTCTACTTGGAGCTCAAGCAGGCCGGCGTGACCGCGCCTGCGGCGAGCGCCGAGCCGCAGGACCCGGCGCTGAGCGGCCCCCCGGTGCGGCTGGTGAACCGCATCATCGGCGAGTACATGCTCCGGGTGAACGAGCAGCTGCTGCGGCGGGTGGGCGACGCGGTCTCCGGCATCCTGGTGCTGGAGCTGGGCCGCGCCAACGCCGAGCATCTGGATCACGAGGCGCGCCGCATCGAGGCGCCGTTGCCCGACGACCTGCGCCGGCCGGTGAGCATCCTGGCGCTCGCCCGCCGGCTGCGCCTGCCGCCCGAGACCGTGCGCCGCCACGTGCTGCGGCTGGAGGCCGAGGGCCTGGCGCGCAAGGTGCGCGGCGGCTGGCTGGCGGAGATCTCGGCCCTGCCGCGCGGCGGGGCGGCGGGCCCGCCGATCGCGCGCAACCTGGCCAACGTCGGACGGCTGCTCTCGCGCCTGGCGAGCCTGGGCGTCGTGGCCTACTGGGAGGCCGAGGCGCAGGCGGGCGGGCCTGCGTGGACAGCGGAGCCTCCGCCCGGCTAACCTCGCCGCAAGCGGCGCACGCCAACCGGCCGCAGGGGGAGCTCTCCGGATGACCGACCAGACCGCCACGGCCGGCGGCCGCGCCAGGCCCACGCCGGCCGCCGCCGCCCCCGCCAGGCCGCACTTCTCGGAACGCTACAAGCTGCTCGTGCTGGCGCTGCTGGTCACCGCCTACACCTTCAACTTCATCGACCGCACGATCATCGCCACCATCGGGCAGAAGATCAAAGAGGACCTGCGGATCACCGACACCCAGCTGGGCCTGCTGGGCGGGCTGTTCTTCGCGCTGCTCTACACCTTCCTGGGCATCCCGCTGGCCAGGCTCGCCGAGCGGGTCAGCCGGGTCAACATCATCGCCCTGGCGATCGTCGTCTGGTCGGGGTTCACGGCGCTCTGCGGCACGGCGGCCAACTTCGCGACGCTGGCCGCCTACCGGTTCGGGGTGGGCGTCGGCGAGGCCGGGCTGTCGCCCTCGGCGCATTCGCTGATCAGCGACTACTACGAGCCCAAGCGGCGGGCCTCGGCGCTGGCGGTCTACTCGTTCGGCATCCCGCTGGGCTCGATGCTGGGCGCCATCGTCGGCGGCCAGATCGTCGAGCACTTCAGCTGGCGCGCGGCGTTCATGGTGGTGGGCCTGCCGGGCCTGGCCATGGCCGCGGCCCTGAAGCTGCTGGTCAAGGAGCCGCCGCGCGGCCACTCCGAGCCGGAGCGGCCCGCCGCCCTGCCCGCCGGCGTGACCGCCGAGGCGCACGGCGCGCCGATGTCGCTCCGCCGCGAGCTCGCCGAGCTCGGCGCCGTCGTCGGCACCCTGTTCGGCAAGTGGCCGGTGTTCAACATGGTGATGGGCGTGACGCTGGTCTCCATGGCGGGCTACGGCGGCGGGCAGTTCTCGCCGCCCTACTTCCTGCGGGCCTTCCACCTGAGCTACGGCACCGTCGGGCTGGTCACCGGCCTGGTCGCCGGGATCGGCGCGGGCGCCGGCACCCTGATCGGCGGCTTCCTCACCGACCGGCTCGCGAAGCGCCACGCGCGCTGGTACGCCCTGGTGCCGGCGATCGGCATCGCGCTCTCCTACCCCTTCAACTGGGCGATCTACACGAGCCCGAGCTGGACCGTCGTGGTGGCGCTGCTCGTCCTGCCGGGGCTGTTCTCCTACACCTACCTGGGGCCGACCTTCGGGGTGATCCAGAACATGGTCTCGACGCGCCGGCGGGCGACGGCGACGGCGATCCTGTTCTTCTTCCTGAACCTGATCGGGCTGGGCGGCGGGCCGCCGCTGACCGGCTGGATGATCGACCACCTGGCGGCCTTCCACTTCGCGCGCCCCGACCTGCCCGGCCTGTGGCAGGGCCTGAGCGGCTTCTTCGCCGGCGACGTGAAGGCCTTCCAGGCCGCCTGCCCGGGCGGCGTGGCGCCCAGCGCGGCGGGCGCGGCCGCGGCGCAGGCCTGCCACGGGGCGCTGGTGCTCGGCACCCGGCAGGGCATCCTGATCGCCTACGCCATCGGCCTGTGGGGCGCGCTGCACTACCTGCTGGCCGCCCCCGGCCTGAAGGCCGCCATGGCGCGGGCCCGGGCCGAGCGGGGCGAAGCGGACTGAGGCCGCCGCGCGCCCCGCCGCGCCGTCCGCGGCCGAATTGACTTTCCGGGCCGCGCGCCGCACACCGCAGCGGCGATGATCCCCCGTTACGCGCGCAAGGAAGCCGCCGAGGTCTGGAGCGCCCAGACGCGGTTCGCCATCATGTTCGAGATCGAGGCGCACGCCGCCTCCGCCATGGCCGAGCTGGGCGTGATCCCCGCCGAGGCCGCCCGGGTGATCTGGGAGAAGGGCGAGGGCGCCGTCTGGGACGCCGGGCGCATCGAGGCCATCGAGGCCGAGGTCAAGCACGACGTCATCGCCTTCCTGACCCACGTCTCCGAGGTGGTCGGGCCCGAGGCGCGGTTCCTGCACCAGGGCATGACCTCCTCCGACGTCAACGACACGGCGCTGGCCGTGCAGCTGGCGCGCGCCACCGACCTCCTGCTCGAGGACACCGACCTGGTGCTGGCCGCGCTGAAGCGCCGCGCCTACGAGCACCGGCTGACCCCCACGGTGGGCCGCAGCCACGGCATCCACGCCGAGCCCACCACCTTCGGCGTCAAGCTGGCCGGCCACTACGCCGAGTTCGTCCGCGCGCGGCGGCGGCTGGTGACGGCGCGGGCCGAGATCGCCACCTGCGCCATCTCCGGCGCGGTCGGCACCTTCGCCAACGTCGCCCCCGAGGTGGAGGCCTATGTGGCGGAGAGGCTCGGCCTCACCCCCGAGCCGGTCTCGACCCAGGTGATCCCCAGGGACCGGCACGCCGCCTACTTCGCCGCGCTGGCGGTCGTCGCCTCCTCGGTCGAGCGGCTGGCCGTCGAGATCCGCCACCTGCAGCGCACCGAGGTGCTGGAGGCCGAGGAGCCGTTCGATCCCGGCCAGAAGGGCTCCTCGGCGATGCCGCACAAGCGCAACCCGATCCTCACCGAGAACCTGACGGGCCTCGCCCGCCTGGTGCGCTCGGCGGTCATCCCGGCGCTGGAGGACGTGGCGCTCTGGCACGAGCGCGACATCAGCCACTCCTCCGTCGAGCGGGCCATCGCGCCGGACGCCACCGTCCACCTGGACTTCGCGCTGCGCCGGCTGGCCGGCGTGGTCGAGCGGCTGGTGGTCTATCCGCAGACCATGGCCGCGAACCTCGAGCGGCTGGGCGGGCTCGTCCACTCCCAGCGGGTGCTGCTGGCGCTGACCCAGAAGGGGATGGCCCGCGAGGCGGCCTATGCGGCGGTGCAGAAGAACGCCATGAAGGTGTGGCGCGGCGAGGGGGCGTTCCTCGACCTCCTCAGGGCCGACCCGGAGGTGACGCTCACCGAGGCCGAGCTCGGCGAGCTGTTCGACAACGCCTACCACTTCAAGGCCGTCGACCGCATCTTCGGCCGCGTGTTCGGCGAGGACGCCCGGGCGGCGAAGGCCGCGGAGTAGGGTTTCGAACCACGAAAGACACGAAGCGCACGAAAGGCGTGCGGTGCGGCGGCGCCGTCCTTCAAGTGAACCGCGGAAAACGCGGAAAGACGCGGAAGGGGGGCGGCCCGGCCCGGGTCCGGCTTGCTGATCGCGCCGCCGGCGCGATCGATCTCTTGGCCCCATTGCTCGTGACGACTGCGGGTCTCTTTACGCGTCCTTCCGCGTTTTCCGCGGGTCCTCTCTTTCGTGGCCCTTCGTGTGTTTCGTGGACCGATGTTAGGCTCTCCGCATGGCGAGGCTTGAGGATCTGCGGCGGGTGGCGCTCTCGCTGCCGGGGGCGCACGAGGTCACCTACAAGGGCGACCCGTGGTTCAACGTCGGCAAGAAGAGCTTCGCGCTGCAGGTCGGCGGCCGCACCATCCTGAAGCTCGACCGCGGGCATCAGGAGTTGCTGTTCGAGGTGCGCCCCGAGACCTTCGCCAAGTGCAAGGTGGCGACCGTCCACTGGGCCTATGTCGAGCTGGACCACCTCGACCAAGCCGAGCTCGCCGAGCTGGTCACCGAAGCCTGGTCGCAGATCGCGCCGAAGAAGGTGAGCCGCCCGGTGCTGGCGGGCGGGCGGTAGAAACCACGAAAATCACCAAAGGCGCGAAAAGGCGCTTCGCGCCTGAAACCACGGAACACACGGAACACACGGAAGACGGGCTGTCGTCTCCGTGGATTGGGCCTGGTAGATCGCGCCGCCGGCGCGATCGGTTCGAGAACCCTGGGCCTCGGCCAACGCCCGGATTTCCGTGTGTTCCGTGGTTCCTCTTTTTCGTGTCCTTCGTGCTTTTCGTGGTTCCCAGCGGCCTAGGAGGAGTTGGGGGCCGGCGACCAGCCGAGGTCGGGCTGCTGGATGAGCCGCGGGGGCGCCGGCGGGACGGGCGCGTCGGGCGCCGGATCGTCGGGCGCCTCGGCGGCCTGGTCATCGGCCTCGTCGCAGGCCTCGTCGGGGCCCTCCAGCCCGAGGTCGCGGATGAGCAGCGCCACCAGCGCCTCGACCGTGAGGTCGTCGAAATGGCCGCGCACGTAGTCGTCAAGGCAATCCTCGATCTCGCCCATCATCTCGTCGCCGTCCTCGCGGCTGTCGCAGGCCTCGTAGACCTCCCGCCCGACCGCGAGCCGCACCCTAAGCTTGCGCTGGGCGACCTCCGCCTCGTGGGCCTTCGCGGCCTCGGCGGCGCCACGCTCGGCGGCCTTGGCCGCCTCGATCTCCAGGCGGGACTCCAGCAGCAGCGTCTGGCGCAGCCCGCGGTTCGCCCGCTGCAGCGCCAGCGCCGCGGCCTGCGCCGCCTCCGGCGTCTCGGCGGCCTCCAGCTTCACGGCGAGCGTGCGCATGGCGCCGAGCATGATCTCGGCCGCCTCCGCGAGCATCCGCCCCGCCCGCTCCGCCCTCGTCCCGCCATCCGCGCCCATGAGAACATAAAGAGAACACGGATGGGCGCGGGAGTCAAGGAATTGGTACATCTTCCAGGCTGGAGTTGCTACGCCGCTTTTGAGAGGCGCGTAGCGGCGCGGCGGCCCTTCCCCGTCCCAGGATGTGCGTGGTGGTCGCCTGCCAGGAACATGTATTTCTGCGGAACCGAGGCAACGGGTTCGGGGCGTGGACAAGCGGCTCGCCTTTGGGGGATCAGTGTGGGCGCTGATGGATATGCTTCCTCTCGGAACAACTGCCCGCGGATTTCTCGAGCGAGGACCTCGGCTAGCGCCGACGGCACGGCGTTGCCAATCAGACGCTGAGCGTCGGAACGGGTTTCCGGGTAGACCAGGCCGTCCGGGAACGTCTGCAGCCTACCCATCTCCGCTGCTGAGAGCCGACGGTTGCTCCAGTGGAATGGTCCGGTTGCAGGGCCAGGCTGAGCTTGAATGGTCCATGAAGGCTGATCTTTCGCCAGCTTCAATAGGAAGTTCCAGAAGCGAGTTCGCCAACCGAAGAGGGGCTGTCCGCCGCCGCGCGGCGTGTGCCACAAATAGTTCGACCCTTCTGGGATCGAAGGAAGGAGTTCAGACCACTTCCCTGTCATCTGAAGCGCGGGGTCGTTGAGGTTGGATGGAAGATCGCCGAGCGCATCCCAAGCGCTGCGAAACGGCTCCAGATGGAGCCCGACACTCTCATCCGCTGGCGCGTGCGTCCTAGTTGGAAAACGAAAGCGGCGCCCGTCCCGAAAGCCAATGATGAACACCCGTTCCCGCAACTGCGGGACGCCGAATTCCGCAGCATTGAGGGCTTGCACTGCAAAGCTGTACCGCGACCCGGTCACGGCATTGATGTGCGTAATGCCGCGACGAACGTGTTCCACGCCCTCGCTCTTGCCGCTGTAGGCAAGACCTAGAACGTTCTCCAGCAAGAACGCAGCCGGCTGCGTGTCTCGCAAGACGCGAAGGTACTGGTGCAGCGTGTTTGCGCGGGGATCCTCCAGCCTCTTCGCATCTCCAGTCGCCCAGTAGCCCGACTTGGAAAATGGCTGACAGGGCGGCCCGCCAATCAGGATGTCTGCCTCCCCAACAGCTAGCCCCCCCGTCCGCAATATCTCGTCGGAGGTGATCCGCGAAATGTCGCCCTCAATGATAGGCCAGTTCCGATTGAGTCGAAGTGATGCGCAGGCGGCCCCATCAAGATCCAGGGCAACGGCCGTTTCAAATCCAGCGGCTTCGAATCCGAAATCGAGACCCCCGATGCCGCTGTAGAGGGATATTGCTTTCAGTTGCACCCGGCCGCCCTCACCACTGGCTACGACTCGCTACGTCGAACATTTAGAGAACACCAAATCTGGCCGATCCGTAAAGAGGGGTTCAGCGACTGCGATCCCATTGGAGATTCGGCCTGGGCACGACTTGTGGGGCGGGAGCTCGCCCGTGACCGCGTATTGGAAATTCCACTCCCCAGTCACAGCGTGCAGGCATGCCGCAAGGACCTGGAAATCAGACGGCTGATAGTAGCGAGAACAGGGATCACCTTTCGAGGCCCGGGTGCGCTGAAAATCGACGCGGGCGTGTCCACGGGCATCGGTTTTCCTCAGTGTGTTCTTGCATTCCACAAGGATCGGAGGGCTACCCTGCCATCGCAAGCTTACGTCTGGCATGCCCTCACCTTCGAGACGCCTGCACTCGGTCACGCCAGGCGTTGTCCTTAGGTGATCGACTAGCTTCGCTTCCGCCACCCAGCCGCGAACGGCCATCTTCAGGCGGCTTGCGCCATCAATGAGATCGAAGAGCGCTTCGGGCGGAAGCTCCAGTTCGCGCAGCAGCGAGTGGGACGCGACGGAAGCACGGCCAAGCCCCTCCGCATTCCCAAGCTCGTCCGCGACGTGGTGGCGTTCGCCAGGGTCGAGCCCCCTTGCAATTCGCTCGAGCTGGATCAGGTCAAAGATTCGATCCCGGTGGCCACCGACCAAAACCTCGATCCGCGTGTCTTCGTCGATTTCCGCAGTAGGCCGTGTCTTCGTCTTGGGCTTGTGTCGGTCTCGCTCCCAAGCCACCCAGCCATCATGGGCAATCTCGTCTGCGTGCGATGCCTTGAACTCGATCGAGCGCGACATTGGAGTGGGGTTATGCATCAGTGGATCAGCAGCGACGAAAAGACCGCGGGCTGTGTCAATCCCAACTAGGATCGTCGTAATCAGCTCATGCGGATCGACCGCGATCTCGAGGACGCCCTTCAGTTCGCTTCCGTACTTGACCTGAAATCGATGCTCGTCTCGCGGACGGCCGCCCGTCTGCCGGGAATTGGCAAAGAACGCATAGGCCAGAACGCCTTGCCGCGATCCGGATGGCGTCTCGAAGACAATGTAGAATGGCGCCTTGTTCGGCTCTGTGGTCGAGAGTACCCGGCAGCCTCGCGCAACCAGCCCGTCGATGATGAATTTCAGCAATGGCGCGCGATCGGCAGCACGGACTGAGTATGTCTTCCAGTCCAATGCAGAAGCGGTTCCCGCCGCCGACTCAGGGAGATTCATGCCTCAGGTTATCCCGGCTGGTCTGAGCGGCGCATGGCATTATGCCTCGCCTGCGCAAGGCGGATCGAATGCCTCGGCGAGGAGATGACGCATGGCCGGATGTGCCGGAGATCCGTCGTCGGACGATGTCGGCTATTCGTGACAAGAACACCAAGCCCGAACTCGCTGTCCGCTCGTTGCTTCATCGACTTGGGTACCGATACCGCCTCCATGGAAGGCGATTGCCGGGCCGGCCAGACCTGGTCTTTGCCAGCCGCAGGAAAGTGATCTTCGTCCACGGCTGCTTTTGGCATGGCCACCCTGGCTGCCGATTGGCGAAGGCGCCGAAAACCCGTACCGAATATTGGGAACCCAAACTCAGTCGCAACAAGGCTCGCGATCTTGAGGTCAGACTTAAGCTGCGGGAGCTTGCATGGGATGAACTCGTGATCTGGGAGTGTGAAGTCGCGAAAGACCTAAATCTAGCGGAACGACTGATCAGCTTCTTGGGTCCACCTAGATTCCGCACTGGGTCCGCGCCGGCGCGGCGATGAGCGGAGGGGGCAGCGGGCGGGCGCCGGCAGGCCTGGCGCGCGTCGAGGACACGGGCGTTACCGCCGCCCCGATTGTCACCCGTCAGGCCTGCCTTGATCTTGTGCGCAAATCCGCGAGTCGATTGACCTCTTCCAGGCCGCCGATAGCATTCTGGCGCGGACGCTGGACGAGCCGCTGAGTCGGGCCGCCTTGGGCCTGGACGATCTGCCGACTCCTGCTCCGGAGGCCGCGTCGGAAGCGCCGGTTACGAACGATGAGTGACGCGAACGATCTGTTCGGCCACCCGACAGGCTCCGGCCAGCTCAGCCTGTTCGGTTCCGGCGAATCGCGAATGACGGCGCCTGCTCCGGCGCCAATCGATTATCCCGCCCGCGCGCGGGCCAAGCTAAGGGGCGTTCTTGAGTTGATGCGCGCGGCCAAGACGATGCCGTGGTCTGAGCGGGACGCCCGCATGTGGCAGGTGGTTTTCCCGCAGATGGCCAACTGGCTGCCGGACGACGAAGCGAACCAACTGCGGTTCGAGTTCGCGCAAGAGATCGAGCGGCTGAAGGCGGCTTGAGCAGTCCTGCGTCCCGGCTTACGCCGGGCTCGCCGCGGAGCGAGCGGCGGCGGCTTGCCCCCTCCACCGGCCGCGCTTCGGTCCGCTCGCGCGAACCTCGGCGTCCGGTTCCCCTCCCGCCGCTTTGCGGGGGAAGATGGGGCCTACTTCCCGGCCTTCGCTTCTTCGCGGGCCTGGGCCATGAACTCGGCCATCTTCATGCGGACGTCGCTCTCGGTGACGGCGACGCCGGAGCCCTTGAGGTCCTCGAAGACCTTGCGCAGCACGTCGTCGTCGCCGGCTTCCTTGAACTCCGAGCGGACCACGGCCTGGGCGTAGTCGTCGGCGTGGCGGCCCTCCAGGCCCATCAGGCCGGCGGCCCAGCGGCCGAGCGCGCGGTTGCGCCGGGCGGTGGCCTTGAACTCCTGCTCCTGATCGAGCGCGAACTTCCTCTCGAAGCCCTGTTCACGATCATCGAAGGTGGTCATCGGGTCCCCGTCCGCAGCACGACGGGCAGCACATAGCCCGCCCGCAGGCGGCCCGCAATCGAACAGTCGGCCGGCTGCGCGAGGGCGGCCGGGGGGCGATGCAAATGGGAAACAAAGGGGGTGTGAACCACGGAAAACACGGATGACGCGGAAGGGCGGCGTATCCGTGGAATCTGTGAAATCCGTGGTTTGAAAGAGGGCGCGCTGTGCGCGCGAAGAGCACCGCGGAAAACGCGGAAGGACAGAAGGCCGGCGTTTCCGTGGAGTCCGTGTTTTGCGTGGTTTGAAAAATGGGCGCGCTTCGCGCGGAACCACGGATGACACGGATTTACACGGAAGGGCGGCGTATCCGTGGAATCCGTGAAATCCGCGGTTTGACGTGGACGCCTGCGGCGCGGCGGCCGGTCATTTGCGCGGGGGCTCCCGTTCGGGTAATTTCCGGGGGCCTCATATGGGCGAGACGCCTGAGTCGGAGCCGCGCGCGCAGATGGATCAGCCGCGCGCGTTTTTCGTTTCGCGACCGGCGCAGACCCGCCCCCAGGAAGGCTGACGCGATGACCCGCCGCAAGAAGATCTACGAGGGCAAGGCCAAGATCCTCTACGAAGGGCCCGAGCCCGGCACCCTCATCCAGTACTTCAAGGACGACACCACCGCCTTCGACGCCACCAAGAAGGCGGTGCTGGAGGGCAAGGGGGTGATCAACAACCGGATCAGCGAATACGTGATGACCCGGCTGAACTCGATCGGGGTGCAGAACCACTTCATCAAGCGGCTGAACCTGCGCGAGCAGCTGATCCGCGAGGTGGAGATCATCCCGCTGGAGGTGGTGTGCCGCAACCTGGCGGCGGGCAGCTTCTCCAACCGCTTCGGCGTGCCGGAGGGCCAGGCCCTGCCGCGCTCGATCATCGAGTTCTACCTGAAGGACGACAAGCTGCACGACCCGATGGTGGCCGAGGAGCACATCACCGCCTTCAACTGGGCCTCGACCCAGGAGATCGACGACATGATGGCCCTGACGCTGCGGGTGAACGACTTCCTGACCGGGCTGTTCGGCGGGGTCGGCATCACCCTGGTCGACTTCAAGATCGAGTTCGGGCGGATCTGGGAGAACGAGTTCGCGCGCATCATCCTGGCCGACGAGATCAGCCCGGATTCCTGCCGGCTGTGGGATTCGGCGACCAACGAGAAGCTGGACAAGGACCGCTTCCGCCGCGACCTGGGCAACGTGATCGAGAGCTACACCGAGGTGGCGCGGCGGCTGGGGATCATGAAGGAGATGCCGACGGTGATCCAGGGCGGGCTGCACTGAGCATGAAGGCCAAGGTGCATGTGTTCCTGAAGGAGGGCGTGCTGGACGTGCAGGGCAAGGCCGTCGAGCAGGCGCTGCACGGCCTGGGCTGGGAGGGCGTCGGCCAGGTGCGGGTCGGCAAGACCATCGAGTTCGAGCTGGCGGAGGCCAACCTCGAGCGGGCGGAGGCGCAGGTGCAGGCGATGTGCGAGAAGCTGCTCGCGAATACGGTGATCGAGAGCTACCGCGTGGAGGTGGCGTGAGGGGCCTGCCCTTCCGGCCAAACCGCAGCGCGCCGCAGGCGCCGTCTTCTTCAACCGCGGAAAACGCAGAAAGGCGCGGAAGGGGAGCGGCAGGGCTTTCTGCGTTCTTCCGCGTTTTCCGCAGTTCGTTGCTGCGGCCTGCGGCCGCGGTTTCGGGGTTGGTGCTGCTGGCGGGGTGCTCGCAGGGGACGGGCGTGACGAGGGCGCCGGGGGCGACGAGGCTGGACTGCTCGCCCGGGTACGAAGCGGTGAAGGCGAGGATCGCGGGCCAGCCGGGGCTGACGCGGGCGCCGAAGGAGCCGGGCGAGCCCTATGACTGGTACTCCAGCGCCGACCAGCAGACATCGTACGTGATCACCGAGCCGGGCGCCCCGGGGCATCCGGCGATCGTCATGGAGCGCGCGGCGGGCGGTGGGCAGGCGATCTCGGGCTGTTCCTATGGCGACAAGGCTGGCTATCAGCAGCTCCTCGCCTATCTGACGTCGCTGAGAGGAGCCCGGACGCCGAAATGAAAGCCGCCGTGATCGTGTTCCCCGGCTCCAACTGCGACCGCGACTGCAAGGTGGCGATCGAGCGCTCGACGGGGGCGCAGGTGGCGATGGTCTGGCACCAGGAGACGGCGCTGCCGGCCGGGGTGGACCTGATCGTGCTGCCGGGCGGGTTCTCCTACGGCGACTATCTGCGCTGCGGGGCGATGGCGGCGCTGTCGCCGGTGATGGCCGCGGTGAAGGCCGCAGCCGAGCGGGGCGTGGCGACGGTGGGCGTCTGCAACGGCTTCCAGATCCTCTGCGAGGCGGGGCTGCTGCCCGGCGCGCTGCTGCGCAACGCGGCGCTGAAGTACGTCTGCAAGCCGGTGAGCCTGGAGGTGACCAACGCCCAGACCCGCTTCACCGCGGGCTATGCGGGGCGGCGCGAGGTGAGGATGACCATCGGCAACGGCGAGGGGAACTACTACGCCGACGAGGCCACGCTGGAGCGGCTGGAGGGCGAGGGCCAGGTGGTGTTCCGCTACCTGGAGAACCCCAACGGCTCGGCGCGGCGGATCGCCGGCGTGGTCAACGGCGCGGGCAACGTGCTGGGGCTGATGCCGCACCCGGACCGGGCGTTCGAGCCGGAGCTCGGCTCGGCCGACGGCGCCATCCTCTTCCAGAGCGCGCTGGCCAGCGCGTAGGGGCGAACCACGAAGGGTCCGCGCGAGCGGCGGCTCATTTCAACTAACCGCGGAAAACGCAGAAAGACGCGGAAGGGGGCGGAGCGTGGCCTCGGCTTTCTGCGTGCTTCCGCGTTTTCCGCGGTTTGATGGCGGCCTGCGGCCGCGTTTTCGTGGGGTTCGTGTGGTTCTTGGACCATGAAAAAGGGCCGGGGGTGAGCGGGCCCCGGCCCTTCGTGGTCGTCGAGGGGCGGCCTAGCGGCGGTCGTCCTTCATCTGCTTCTTGGTCCCGCCGTGCTGCTGCTGCTGACGGCCGCCGTGCTGCTGTTGCTGACGGCCCTGCTGCTGTTGTTGCTGCGGCTGTTGCTGACGGCGCTTGTCGTTGTTCTCGGCCATGTGTCACCTTTACTGTGCGGCGCGGACGCGCCGGAGGCCTGCGACCAACCGGGCCTCCGGCCAAAGGTTCCCCCTATCGCGCGGGCGCCAGAAGCGGGCTAGAAGCCGCCCGATGAGCGCCGAGCCCGCCAAAGCCCTCGCCGAGACGGCCGCCGAATTCGGCCTGACGCCCGAGGAATACGCGCTGATCGTGCGCCGGCTGAACCGCGAGCCCAACCTGGTGGAGCTGGGCGTCTTCTCGGTGATGTGGTCCGAGCACTGCTCCTACAAGTCGTCGAAGACGCAGCTCGGCAAGTTCCCGACCACCGGCGCGGCGGTGATCTGCGGCCCGGGCGAGAACGCCGGCGTCGTCGACATCGGCGATGGCCCCAATGGGAAGAAATTGGCCTGCGTGTTCAAGATGGAGTCGCACAACCACCCCTCGTTCATCGAGCCCTACCAGGGGGCGGCGACCGGCGTCGGCGGGATCATGCGCGACGTGTTCACCATGGGGGCGAGGCCCGTGGCGCTGCTGAACGCGCTGCGGTTCGGCGATCCGAGCCATCCGAAGACCAAGCGGCTGGTGGCGGGCGTGGTGGCGGGCATCGGCGGCTACGGCAACTGCGTGGGCGTGCCGACGCTCGGCGGCGAGACCAACTTCCACTCGGGCTACGACGGCAACATCCTGGTCAACGCCATGTGCGTGGGCCTGGCCGAGGCCGACAGGATCTTCTACTCCGCCGCGCCCGCGCCCGGCCTGCCGGTGGTCTATTTCGGCTCCAAGACCGGCCGCGACGGCATCCACGGGGCGACCATGGCCTCGGCCGAGTTCGACGAGGCCTCCGACGAGAAGCGCCCGACCGTGCAGGTGGGCGACCCGTTCGCCGAGAAGCTCCTGATCGAGGCGACGCTGGAGCTGATGGCCTCGGGCGCGGTGGCGGCGATCCAGGACATGGGCGCGGCCGGGCTCACCTCCTCGTCGGTGGAGATGGCCGGCAAGGGCGGCCTGGGCATCGAGCTCGACCTCGACGCCGTGCCGCAGCGCGAGGCGGGCATGAGCGCCTACGAGATGATGCTCTCGGAGAGCCAGGAGCGGATGCTGGCGATCCTCAAGCCGGGGCGCGAGGCGGACGGCCGGCGGATCTTCGAGAAGTGGGGCCTGGACGCCGCGACGATCGGCCAGACCACCGAGACCGGCCACCTGGTGCTGCGTCACCGCGGCGAGGTGGTCGCCGACGTGCCGCTGGCGCCCCTGTTCGAAGACGCGCCGCTCTACGACCGGCCGTGGGTCGCGCCGAAGCCCCCGCCGCGCCTGGGGCCCGAGGACGTGCCCGAGCCCGCCGACTACGGCGAGGCGGTGCTGCGCCTGATGAGCGCCCCCGACATGTGCTCCAAGCGCTGGCTCTGGGAGCAGTACGACCGCCACGTGATGGCCGACACGCTGGCGGATTCGGCCACCGGCGCCGACGCCGGGATCGTGCGCGTGCACGGGACCAAGAAGGCGCTGGCGCTCACCTCCGACGTGACGCCGCGCTACGTGCAGGCCGACCCCTACGAGGGCGGCAAGCAGGCCGTGGCGGAGGCCTGGCGCAACCTGACCGCGGTGGGCGCCGACCCGATCGCGATCACCGACAATCTGAACTTCGGCAACCCCGAGCGGCCGGAGATCATGGGCCAGATCGTGCGCGCCATCGAGGGCATGGCCGAGGCCTGCCGCGAGCTCGACTTCCCGGTCGTGAGCGGCAACGTCTCGCTCTACAACGAGACCAATGGGGCGGCGATCCCGCCTACGCCGACCGTGGGCGCGGTAGGGCTGATCCCCGACTACGCCGAGCGCGCCTCCTACCGCCGGATGAGGGCCGGCGACCGGCT
>NZ_DATIMC010000019.1:0-5969 GCF_035475775.1 Phenylobacterium sp.
CATCCGCCGGGGGTGCTGGAGAGCCGGGCGAACCCGTTCGGCAAGGACGTGGCCAACCTCGAGCTCTACCGCGCGCTGGCGCGCCACGGCGGCTTCGACCAGCTCGATGTCCTGAGCGTGCGGCCCTCGGACGAGGCCGCCCTGCGCGAGGCCCTGCTGGAGGGCCGGCGCTCCGAGACGCGCATCGCCGGGGGCTCGATCCTGAACACGGCGCTCTGCGCCCAGGCGGGCGCCGTGCTGCGCGGCCAGCCCTACCTCTACGAGCTGAGCTGGCTGCGCCGGGCCGGCCCGGGCGACGCCGCCTACAGCCTGCTGGGCCTCGTGCACACCATCGCCCCGCCGGCGGTCCGGCAGCTGATCCTCAACGCCTCGCTCGGCCCGACGCATCCCTGGGACGCCATCGTCTGCACCTCGCCGTCGGTGCGCGAGGGCCTGAGCCGCGTCTTCGAGCGGTGGGGAGGCCACCTGGCGGCGCGCACCGGGGGCTCGGCGCCGCAAATCCCGATGCTGCCGATCGTGCCCCTGGGCGTGGACGGCGAGGGCTTCGCGGCGCTGGCCGCGCGGCCAGAGGTGCGCGCCCGCCGGCGCACGGCGCTGGGGCTGGCGGACGATGCGGTGCTGGTGCTCTGGGTCGGGCGGCTCTCGTACTTCGAGAAGGCCTTCCCGCAGCCGATGTTCCGGGCCGTGCAGCGCGCCGCCGCCCTCAGCGGCAGGAGCCTTCACTTCGCCCTGGCCGGCTGGTTCCCGAACGCAGGCGACCGCGCCCATTACCAGCAGGCCGCCGCCGCCCTCGCGCCCGACGTGCCGGTCAGCATTCTCGACGGCAACGACCGCGAGCTCCTGGGCGAGCTCTGGGCCGCGGCCGACATCTTCCTGTCGCTGGTCGACAACATCCAGGAGACCTTCGGCATCACCCCGCTCGAGGCCATGGCCGCGGGCCTGCCGATCGTGGCCAGCGACTGGGACGGGTATCGCCACACGATGCGCCACGGGGTGGAGGCGTTCCTGATCCCGACCCTGGGCGGGCCTGCCGGAGGGCTCGGCGTGGGCATGGCCCAGCGGCACCAGATGCTGGTCGACAGCTATCAGGCCTACGTGGGCGCGCTGGCCCAGCACACCGCCGTGCATGTCGGCCGCGCGGCCGAGGCGCTGGCGGCGCTGGCCGAGGATCCCGATCTGCGCCGGCGGATGGGCGCGGCCGGCCGCGCGCGCGTGGCCGAAGCCTTCGACTGGCCGGTGGTCGCCCGCGAGTACCGCGCTCTGCTCGACGAGCTCGCCGCGATCCGCGCCGCCGCGCCGCCGATGACCGCGCAGCCGCCCGGCGATCTGGCCGGCGGCGACCCCTTCGCCGAATTCGCCCACTTCGCCACTCAGGCGGCGGGCCTCGACCTGCCGCTGCGGGCCTCGCCCGGGCTCACGGCCGAGGATGTGCTCGCCACCGCTGAGATCGGCCTCGACCAGGTGTTCGCCGCTTGGCGCGGCACGCTCGCCGAGTGCGCCCAGGCCTTCGACCTGGTGGCGCAGGGCCGGGCGGCGAGCGTCAGGGAGGTGCTGCTGGCCTTCCCGCCGCAGCGCCGCCGGGCGGTCGAGCTCTCCGTCATGTGGCTGGCCAAGCAGGGCTTCCTCGACTGGCTGGCCTGAGGGCATCCAATCGCCGCGCTCAGGCGTTCCACCGCTCGAGCCTCCGGCGCGAGGCCACGGATCGAGAGGAGTTCATCCATGCGCCGCACTCTGTTGGCCGCCGCCGGCCTGGCGCTCGCCATGACCTCGGCGGCGCAGGCCCGCAGCGGCTGCGAGGCCTATGCCCACAACCGCAAGGTCACCGGCACGGTGATCGGCGCGCTCGGCGGCGGGCTGTTGGGCAGCGCGGTGGCGGGCCACGGCTCGAAGGGAACCGGCGCGCTGGTGGGCGCGGGCCTGGGCGCCGTGGTGGGCAACAACCTGTCGCGGGTGAGCTGCGATAATCGCCGGGCCTACTATCGCCGCCACCGGACGCACTACGCGCGGGCCCGGGCGCACAGCAGGCCGGCCTATGCCGGTTATCCGCGCTATGCCGCCAGCTATGGCGCGGGCGCGTGCCACTATGTCAGCCGGCCCTACTACGACCAGGCGGGCCGGCTGGTCTATGCGCCGATGCAGGTCTGTGAGTAGGGCGATGCGCGCGTCGTCGCTGATCGCCTGGACCGCACTCGCAGCCCTGGGACTCGCCGGCTGCAATCAGGGCCGCGGCGCAGGCGGCGTGAACGGGGTCTGCAAACCCTTCACCACGGCCAACGCCCAGACGACCGCGCCCGCAGCGGCGACCAGCGTCCCCGGCGCGGCCCCGTCCGCCAACGCCCCGGCCGATCCGGCCGCGGCGCTGGACGACTGCCTGCATCGCTGGGGCTACACGCTGGCGACCTCGACCGATCCGGCGAACTTCGTGGCCGACGCGACGCTGGCGGCCTGCGGCTCGCAGCTGGCCGGCTGGAACCAGCAGACCCTGACCTCCGGCGCCGGCGGCGCCCCGAACGGCGGCGCGGTCGAGGCGCCCAGCCTGATGAACGGCCAGAACACCAACCCGCTCGCCGAGCACTACAGCTTCGCCCAGGGGCGGGCGCTGTTCTATGTCGTGCAGGCCCGCGCCGGGAAGTGCGCGCCGCCGCCGGCGGCCCAGACGAACACCGCGCCGAACCGCTCCTGAGCCGCGGCTGCGACCGCGGCGCCGCGGCGCTGGACCGTGCCGGACGCTCGTGGTTGAAGGCGGCCGATGTCCGCGCCCGCCGCCGCCCGCAACGCCCTCGTCAGGCAGCTCGTCCGGACGGTCTGGGGAGTCCGCGAGCGGGTGCTCGAGCGGCCGAGATCGCGGGCGGTCCTGCGCACCATCGGACGCCCGGGCATCTGGCTGATGCACGCGACCGCGGGCAAGGCGCCCCCCGCCCCACCGGCCGAGCCGGGGGGCGAGACCGTCATCCATCTCCCGCTCGACTACCGGTTCGCGCCATTCGATCCGCCGCCGCGCATCGCCGTGCTGATCCACGCCTACTATCCCGAGCTGCTGGGCGAGATCCTCGATCACCTGCAGCGGCTCCCCGCGGGCGCCGACCTGCTGGTCTCCACCGATCTGGAATCCAAGCGGCCGGCCATCGAGGAGAGCCTGGAGCGCTGGTCCGGCGGCCGCGTCGTGCTGCGCGTCGCGCCCAATCGCGGGCGCAACATCGCCCCCCAGCTCGTGGGCTTCGCCGACCTGATCGGGGACTACGACCTGCTGCTGCTGGTCCACACCAAGAAGTCCCTGCACTGGGATGCGCTCGCCGGGTGGCGCAGCGCGATGTTGCGCGACCTCCTGCCCTCGGCCGATGGGATTGCAGGCATCCTCGAGTCGTTCCGGCGGCTGCCGGCCCTGGGGATGGCGGCGCCCAGCATCTATGCGCCCACCCGCCGGCACATGGTCTGGGCGCCGAACTTCGCGACCTGCCGCGACCTCGCCGACCGGCTCGGCGTGGCGCTGTCGCCGGACAGTCCGCTGGATTTTCCCGCCGGGACCATGCTCTGGGCGCGCCCCGCGGCGCTGAAGCCGCTGCTGGGCCTGGGCCTGCGCTTCGAGGATTTCGAGCCGGAGGCGGGGCAGACGGACGGCACGCTCGCCCACGCGCTGGAACGCCTGCTGTTCCATTCGTGCGAGCTCGCCGGGCTCAGGTGGGTGCGCGTGCGGGCTGGGCTGGACGCGGTCTGGCCGGAGCGGTTCCTGAGGGCCGATTCGCCGCACGCCCTGCGGCGCGCCGTGACGGACCTCGGCCGCACGCTGCTGCTGCCGGGGCGTCCGCCCGATCCGACGCGCACCGAGGAAGACCTCGGCGCGCCTGCGACGCCCGAGGAGAGGAAGGCCGCCTTCCGCGCCGCCTGCCGCGAGGAGCTGGACGCCTTTCTTGCGGGCGAGGATCGGCTTCAGCTGCCCACCGCCGAGCCGCCCGAAATCTCGATCCTGCTCGTGCTGTTCAACCAGGCCGAGCTGACCTTCCAGTGCCTGCGCTCCCTGCGCTTCGCCCTCGACCGGCCGAGCGAGGTGATCATCGTCGACAACGCCTCCTCCGACCGCACCGGCGAGCTGCTGGCGCGCCTGGACGGGGCGAGGATCGTCCGCAATCCCGACAACCGCCACTTCCTGCGGGCCGTGAACCAGGCCGCCGCCCTCGCCCGGGGACAGGCGCTCCTGCTGCTCAACAACGACGCCCGGGTGCGGCCGGGCTCCATCGCCGCCGCCTGCGAGGTGCTAGGCTCGGAGCCGGACGTCGGCGCCGTGGCGGCGCGGATCGTGCTGCTGGACGGCACGCTGCAGGAGGCCGGCAGCATCATCTGGCGCGACGGCGCCTGCGCAGGCGTCGGCCGCGGGGCCGATCCGGAAGCCGCGGAGTTCCAGTTCCGCCGCGACGTCGACTACGGCTCCGGCGCCTTCCTGATGATCCGCCGCTCGGCGTTCGAGCGCCTGGGCGGCCTGGATGAGGCGTTCGCGCCCGCCTACTACGAGGAAACCGACTTCTGCATGCGCCTGCGCGAGGCGGGCCTGCGGGTGGTCTACGAGCCGCGCGCGCTGATCTGGCATTTCGAGTTCGGCAGCGCCTCCAGCGCCGAGGCGGCGCTCGCGCTGCAGCGCGAACACCACCAGGTCTTCGTCGACCGGCACCGCGCGCGGCTTCAGTCCGGCCATCTCGAGCGGGGCGCCCCGGCGATCGAGGCGCGCATGCGTTCCGCGCAACGCCGGCTGCTGATCATCGAGGATCAGGTGCCCTACGCGGATCTGGGCGCAGGTTATCCCCGGGCGCTCGAGCTGATCCGCGCCGCCCGGGCCGCGGGCTGGTTCGTGACCCTTTATCCGACGGTCTATCCGGACGCCGACTACGCCACCGCCTATGCCGGCGCGCTGCCGCCGGAGGTCGAGATCGCCGCGGAACGGGGCGCGGCGGGTCTCGCGCCGTTCATGCAGGAGCGGCGCGGCTACTACGACGCCGTGATCGTCAGCCGCCCGCACAACATGAAGGTGTTCAAGGCGGCGCTCGCCGAGGTGCGCCGGTTCATTTCCGCCCATCGCGTGATCTACGACGCCGAGGCCATTTTCGCCGCGCGAGACCTGGCCAGGACCCCCGGGCCGGAGGCGCGAGCCGCGGTCCGGGCCGAGACCGTCCTGGCCAGGCGCGCCGCCGCGGTCCTGGCGGTGAGCGGGGCCGACGCCGCGCAGTTCCGCGGCGCCCGGGTATCGCGCGTCCGCATCGTGGGCCATGCGGTGGAGGCGCGGCCGACCGCGCCCGGCTTCGCGGCGCGCTCCGACCTGCTGTTCGTGGGCGCGCTCGACGAGGATCATTCGCCCAACGCCGATTCGCTGCGCTTCTTCGTGGGCGAAGTCGCGCCGAAGCTGGACGCTCTCATCGGCGAGGACTGGAGGCTGTGGGTCGCCGGCCGCAACGGCGCGGCCGGCGTGCAGGCGCTCGCCTCCGACCGCGTGCGCCTGCTGGGGCGGGTTCCGGACCTGGGCGATCTCTACGCCCGTGCGCGGCTGTTCATCGCGCCCACGCGCTTCGCGGCGGGAATTCCGATGAAGGTGCACGAGGCCGCCGCCCGCGGTCTGCCGGTCGTGGCCACCTCCCTCCTGGCCCGGCAGCTCGGCTGGAGGAGCGGCGAGGAGCTGCTGGTCGCCGACGCGCCGGACGCGTTCGCACAGGCCTGTGCGCGGCTCTACACAGACGCCGAGCTCTGGGCGCGCATCCGGGCCGCAGGGCTGGGGGCGGTGGAGCGCGACTGCTCGCCGGAGCGCTTCCGAAGCACGGTGGCCGAGGTGCTGGACGCCGTGGCTCCGGTCCGCCGCTAGGCCCAGACTCGATATCAGTAGTTCTGCCCGCTCTCCCGGCGAAAGCCGGGATCCAGATCTCCAGAACATGCCCGATTGGATCGGCTCAGCGCCTGTAGAAATCGCTTCTGAGTCATTCCATCTGGGT
>NZ_DATIMC010000020.1:0-3015 GCF_035475775.1 Phenylobacterium sp.
GCCGAAGGTGTGGAAGCCGGCGCCGGCCACGTTGACGCTGGCATAGGAGCCGCTCTCGGTGGCCCCGTGGGTGGCCTGCCACACGGCGCCGTTCTCCTTGCCGACCATCTCGACGATGTCGGTCTCGGCGTAGTTCCAGCCCGAGCTGGTGCCGCCGGCCGGCAGCAGCCAGAAGGCGTTCCACGCCCCCGGGTCGTCGGCCAGGTCGGCGCGCATCTCGAAGTAGCCGTACTCCTGGGAGAACTGGCTGGTCGGCCCGCCGAGCCACGGCTCCAGGCCGCGGGTGGTGATCATGCCTGAGCTGTAGTCGGAGCCCATCGCCAGGACCTCGGGGTTCGAGGTCTGGTGGGCGACCAGCGAGAGCACGCCGTTGCTCAGCTGGTAGTTGCCGTCGTTGAAGTCGCCCGAATGGCCGTCGAAGTACGGACTCGTGTAGATCTGAGCCTCTGAGCCCAACTTGTAATTATCTAGGCCGCCATACCCATAGTCTTGCCGCCAAACGCCGCCGGGCGAATATTGTGCGTTCCATGGTGAGAATGTGTCAAAATTCTGGTCAAACGTAAGCGTTGCCATTTCGGGCCCCCGACGATGCTCGATGGGGCTAATGGATGACCGGTTTGTTCGGCCAATCTCAAGGGACAGATGGCCGCACCGGTGACGCTGGCGGGCGGATCGCCACGAAATGACGCGGGCTGACAGCGCGGCCCCGCACCGGGGGGCAGGCCTGAATCGGGAGGCCCGAACGTGGCGGCCCGGGAGGGACTCGAACCCCCGACCTTGGCTTTAGGAAAGCCCTGCTCTATCCGGCTGAGCTACCGGGCCGCGCGGGCTGGGTGATAGCCTTGCAAGCCGCGCACGCCAACCGACGAAAACGCCCGGCGGTGGGGCCGGGCGTTTTGCAGCTGTTCGTCTCGGGATCGAAGATCAGGCGGCCGCGGCGGCCGTCTTCACCAGCGACTTGTTCAGCAGGCTGATCGCCGCCTCGCGGTCGATCCGCTCGATGGCCGCCACCTCGCGGGCCATGCGGTCCAGCGCCGATTCATAGAGCTGGCGCTCGGAGTAGGACTGCTCCGGCTGGTTCTCCGCCCGGTGCAGGTCGCGCACCACCTCGGCGATCGAGATCAGGTCGCCGGAGTTGATCTTGGCTTCGTATTCCTGCGCGCGCCTCGACCACATGGTGCGCTTCACCCGCGCACGGCCTTTCAGCGTCGACAGCGCCTTGGAGACCACATTGCCCTCGGCGAGCGGCCGCAGGCCGGCGGTGCGCGCCTTGGCGGTCGGCACGCGCAGCGTCATCTTCTCGTGGTCGAAGGTGATGACGTAGACCTCGAGTCGCAGACCGGCGACTTCCTGGGTTTCGATCCCCTGCACCTGGCCCACGCCGTGGGCCGGGTAGACGACGTGATCGCCCACCGAGAAATCGTGACCGTTCTTGCTCATCCGCAACCTCTCAATCCAAGTCCGCACCGTCGCGAGGTCCGCTCGCGCGAGCATCCGCCCGGGATGAAGCCATGCGCCCCGCAAACGACGCGGGCGACATCATCAATTGGAACGGATGCGGACCTCTAAAAATACCCTTCGCCGCGTCCAGGCATGGCGCGCCCGGACGGCGCTGTTCTGGAAGACGAGCAGGGCCTTACGCCCAATCGCCACGTCGACGGTGTGCATAGCACAAAATTCAGCCGAATGAAAGGGTTGCTCGAATGGCCGCGCTCGGCCGGCGCGGCGAGGCGGGCGGTCAGGACCCGCGACCGGGCTTTTCGGAGAAGTATTTCTCGAACTTGCCGGTCTCGCGCTCGAAGTCTTCGGCGTCCGGCGGCGGCTCGCCCTTCACCGTGATGTTCGGCCAGATCTTCGCGTACTCCGTGTTGACCCGCAGCCACTTGCCGTCGGGCTCGTCCTCGGTGTCGGGCTTGATCGCGTCGACCGGGCATTCCGGCTCGCAGACGCCGCAGTCGATGCATTCGTCCGGATTGATGGCCAGGAAATTCTCGCCCTCGTAGAAGCAGTCGACCGGGCACACCTCGACGCAGTCCATGAACTTACATTTGATGCAGGGATCCATCACGATGTAGGTCATTGCGTGCGAAGTACTCCGGCTCGCCCCCGATGGCGGGCGGGTTTTCGGGGCCGCGGCTGCGAATGTCAATGCGGCGGGCCGGCCGGGGCCTGCGAGGATTCCTGCAAGGCGGAATAGAGACCGCGCGCCTCGGCCGGCGGCCCGCGGCGCTGGCCCAGCGCCTCGACGGTGACGGCGACCAGCCGGCCGCCGATCGCGAACACCAGGTGATCGCCCACCTTCACCGGGCGGGAGGCCTTCTCGACCCGCATCTCATGGCCGGCGCGGGTCAGCCGCACGCGGCCGTCCTCCACGAAGCGTGCGGCGAGCGAGCGGGTCTTGAAGAACCGCGCGCGCCACAGCCAGACGTCCACGCGGGCCGCCTCTTCGGTCATGCCCGGGCGGCCTTGGGGCGTCGCCGCCGCCGCGGCCGGCGAGGCGGCTCGGGCCGCTGCAGGGCGGCGAGGGCGGCGAAGGGGGAATGCGGCGCCGGCCCCGCGGGCTTGGCCGGCTGCGGCTCGCCGCGGCGACGCCAGGCCAGAGGTTCGCCCGGCCCGGGCCGGCCTGCGGGGGCGAAGCCCAGCCCGCGCAGGATCGTCCTGGCCTCGGCCTCGCTCCAGCCCAGCTCCTCGCGGGCCTGCTCGGAGAGCACCGTCCCGCCGGCTGCCTTGGGCGCGGCCCGGAGCAGTTCGTCCAGACGCTCCAGCTGCAGCACCGGGACAGCGAGGCCGCCCACCGCCATCAGGCCATGCGCGGCGAGCGCGCGGGCGGTCGCGCCGGGCGGCGACGGGCTCGGCCGGTCGGCGGGCGGGCGCCAGTCGCGCGCCTCGCGCGCCGCGAGCGCCTGGGCGAGCCCGCGCGCCTGCGGCTTCAGGAGACCGGGCATGTGCAAGGAAAACGCGCCGATCCGAACGCCGAGCGCCCGCAGCGCCCGCCGCTCCACCTGGCTCAGCGCC
>NZ_DATIMC010000021.1:0-14447 GCF_035475775.1 Phenylobacterium sp.
TCGCGAGCCTCTGCGAGATCCGCAGTGTCGCAGCAACCGATGTCGCGGGCGTGACAGCCCTGGCGCGGGAGATCGCGGCGGACCTCGTCGTCCTCGGTCCGGACGCCGCCGTGGCGGCGGGACTGGCCGATGCGCTCGCCGAGGCCGGCGTCCCTTGCTTCGGGCCGACGGCGGCGGCCGGCCGCCTGGAATCGTCCAAAGCCTTCACCAAGGCGTTCGCCGATCGCCACGGCCTGCCGACCGCAGCCTACCAGGTGTGCGACACGCTGGTGCAGGCCAAGGCGGCGCTGGACCGCTTTTCGCCGCCCTACGTGGTCAAGGCCGACGGGCTCGCCGCCGGCAAGGGCGTGGTGGTGGCCTCGACCCGCGCGGATGCCGAGGCTGCGGTCGCAGATGCGCTGGGCGGCCGGTTCGGGACAGCCGGCGCACGGGTGGTGATCGAGGAATTCCTGGAGGGCGAGATCGGCTCGCTGTTCGCGCTCAGCGACGGGCAGAGCGCGATGCTGTTCGGCTGGGCGCAGGACCACAAGCGCGCCTTCGACGGCGAGCAGGGGCCCAACACCGGGGGCATGGGCGTCTACTCGCCCGCGCCGCTCTTCACGCCCACTCTCGTCGAACAGGTCCGCACCCGGCTCGTGGAGCCCGCCCTGGCGGGCATTGCGGCGGAGGGCGCGCCCTATCGCGGCGTGCTGTTCGTGGAGCTGATGGCGACCCGCGACGGGCCCAAGCTCGTGGAATTCAACGCCCGGTTCGGCGATCCCGAGTGCCAGGCTCTGATGCTGCGGCTCGAGAGCGACCTCGTGCCCTACCTGCTCGCCTGCGCGACGGGGCGGCTTTCCGAGCTGCCGCCGCCCGACTGGAGCGAGGATGCGGCGGTCTGCGTGGTGCTGGCCGCCCAGGGCTATCCCGGCGCGCCCAAGACCGGCGGCGCGATCCGGGGCGCAGACGCCGATTTCGGCCCCGAGGTCGTGGTCTTCCAGGCCGGGACCCGGCGCGATGCGGAGGGCCTGCTCCGCGTCTCCGGCGGCCGGGTGCTCAACGTCTGCGCCAAGGCGGCCACGCTGCGGGCGGCGCGCGACCGGGCCTACGCGGCGATCGCGGCGATCGATTTCCCCGACGGCTTCTGCCGCTCCGACATCGGCTGGCGCGCGCTGCAGCGCGAGGCCGGCTGAGAAGCCGCGCCTTGCGGGGCCGATGCGCGGCCCGGTAAAGTGGCCTCGATCACACGTCAGAGAAGGGCAGAAGCGCCATGGCCGAGACCACCGAACTCGCCGCGGAACGCGCGCGGGAACAGGCGAACACCGGCACCGACGCCGTGCCGGAAGCGCAGCGCTTCGACGAAGCCTCGCTGGACCGCTGGATGAAGGCCAACGTGGCGGGCTACGCGGGCCCCCTCGAGGTGCGCAAGTTCAAGGGCGGCCAGTCGAATCCCACCTATCAGCTGATCACGCCGGCCAGGAAGTACGTCCTGCGCCGCAAGCCGCCGGGCAAGCTGCTGCCTTCGGCGCACGCGGTCGACCGCGAGTATCGCGTGATCACGGCGCTGTATCCGACCGGCTTTCCTGTGGCGAAGACCTACGGCCTGTGCACCGACGACGCCGTTGTCGGCACCTGGTTCTACATCATGGACAACGTCGAGGGCCGGATCCTGTGGGACCAGAGCCTTCCGCAGTACGACCCCGCCGAGCGCAACGGCATCTTCCGAGCCAAGATCAAGACGCTCGCCGACCTGCACAACACCGACTACGTGAAGATCGGCCTGGAGGATTTCGGCAAGCCCGGCAACTACATGGGCCGTCAGGTCGACCGCTGGACCAAGCAGTACAAGGCCTCGGAGACCGAGCATATCCCGGAGATGGAGAAGCTCATCGAGTGGCTGCCGAAGACCTTGCCGGCGCAGGAGCGCACGTCGATCGTCCACGGCGACTACCGGCTGGACAACATGGTGATCCATCCGACCGAGGCCCGGGTCATAGCCGTGCTGGATTGGGAGCTCTCGACCTTGGGCGAGCCGCTCGCCGACTTCACCTACATGCTGATGAACTGGGTGAACGGCGCCATCTCGCACATCCCGGACCTGAAGGCCCACGGCATCCCCACGCTCGAGGAGACGGTGGAGCTCTACTGCGAGCTGACCGGCCGTTCAGGCGTGCCCGACCTCAACTGGTACTACGCCTACAACACCTTCCGGCTGGCGGGCATCCTGCAGGGGATCGTGGGCCGCGTGCGCGACGGCACCGCCAACAGCCCGCACGCCGCCCAGCAGGCGGATCGGGTGATCGGCCTCGCCCAGGCGAGCTGGCGCTTCGCCCAGAAGGCCGGCGCGCCCGCTTAGAGGCCTGCTCGGCTGAGGAGCGCGTCGAGGGCCGCGGGATCGTCGAAACGCGCCCGCACCGGCCAGGCCGCGATCCGCGCGCGCCAGGACATGGGCAGGCGGACCCAATCCTTCTCGGTGGTCAGCAGGCCCGCGCCGAGCCGCTCCGCCCGATCGGCCAGGCGCCGCAACGCGGGCTCGTCATAGGCGAAGTGATCGGGGAGGGGCGCGAAGTCGACGAGCTCGCAGCCGGCCGCCTTCAGCGCCCGCTCCACCTTCCAGGGCTTGCCGACGCCCGCGAAGCCCAGCTGCGGGCCCGTCGGCGGAGCCTCGGCCGGCTGCAGATGGGCGATGAGCACCGGCCGGCCGGCGAGCTGACCGATCAGCTCGGGGTCCGGCTGCGCCAGATCGGCCGGCAACAGCACGATCACGGCGTCGGCGCGCGCCAGGCCGGCGGCCAGAGGCTCACGCATCGGTCCGGCGGGAAACACGCGCCCGTCGCCGAACGGCCACTCGCCGCCCCGCGTCTCGCCATCCGCGACCACCAGGGAGAGAGTCTTCGCCAGCGAAGGGTTCTGGTGGCCGTCGTCCAGGATGATCGCCTGGGCGCCGGCCGCCGCCGCGGCCCCGGCGCCGGCGAGGCGGTCGCGCGAGACCCAGACCGGCAGGTCCTTCGCCAGCATCAGCGGCTCGTCGCCCACCTCCGCACTCGTGTGGCGGCGGGGATCCACCCGCAGCGGCCCCCGCAGGCGGCCCCCGTGGCCGCGGGAGAGGATGTGCGCTGCGACGCCGCGCGCGGACAGCCGGTGGGCGATCTCGCGCGCCAGCGGCGTCTTTCCGGCGCCCCCCAAGGTCAGATTGCCGATGCAGATCACCGGCGCCCCCGGATCCACAGGGTGCGCCCGCGCGATCCTGCGCGCGGTGGCCGCGGCCCAGATCCAGGAGAGCGGGGTGAGGAGCGCGCGGGTCCGCGCGGCCGTGGGCTTGCGCTCGTACCACCACTGCGGGGTCCGGAGCTTCATGCCGGCAGCAACGGCTCGAGCTCGGCGAGCGCGGTCTCCAGCGCCGCGCCCTGGCGTGCGGCATAATCGAGGGCCGCCTCGCCCATTCGCCGCGCGATCGTCGGATAGGCGAGCAGACCACCGATATGGCGGGTCAGGGTCGGCCGGTCCTCGGCTTCCAGGGCCGCGGCTTCGGCCAGCATCTCGTCATAGATGGCGCGCGCATTGAAGGCGTGGGGTCCGGTGATGATCGGCTTGCCGAGCCGCGCCGCCTCCAGCGGGTTGTGGCCGCCGACGCCCTCGACAAAGCCGCCGCCCATGACCACCACGTCGGCGAGCCGCAGGAACAGCCCAAGCTCGCCCAGCGTGTCGGCGAGGTAGATCTCGGTCGCAGCGCCCAGCGGCTCGCCGGCGCTGCGGCGGGCGAGCCTGGCCCCCGCGGCCGTGAGCTCCGCTGCGATGCCGGGGGCCCGCGCCGGGTGCCGCGGCGCCAGGATCAGCAGCGCGCCGGTCGGCCTGACCGCCTCTGCGATGAGCGCCTCTTCGCCGGGATGGGTGCTGGCCGCCAGCACCACCTTGCGGAGGCCGACACAGGCCCGAAGCGTTCCGAGCTCGGCGGGATCGGCGGGCGGCGCCTCGCCCAGCAGCTTGAGGTTCAGCATGGGTCCGACGCGCGCGCCCAGCGCCGCCAGGCGTTCGCCGCTCGCGGACTCCTGCGGCAGCACCAGATCGAACGCCTGCAGCAGCGTGCGCGCCGAGGCGGGCGCCCGGGCCCAGCCGGCGGCGCTGTCCTCACGCATCCGCGCGGAGACCAGGGCGAGCCGCGCGCCGCTCGCCCTGGCGGCCAGGACCAGGTTCGGCCACAGCTCGCTCTCGGTGAAGATGGCCAGTCCCGGGCGCCAGTGAGAGAGGAAGCGCGCCGCCGCCGCCGGCCCGTCGACGGGGGCGAACTGGTGGATCACGTCCTGGGGCAGGCGCTTGGCCATCACCTCGGCGCTGGCGGCGGTCAGCGAGGTCACCAGGAGCGCGAGGTCGGGCCGCCTGGCGCGCAGGGCCCCGATCAGCGGCAGGAGCGAGAGACTCTCGCCGACGCTGACGGCGTGCAGCCAGACCAGCGGCCCCGGCGGTCGCATCCGCCCGGCGCGGCCGAGGCGTTCGCCGAGTCTCGCCGCATCCTCCTTGCCGCGCCTGGCCCTGCGGCGCAGGAGCGCGGGCGCGAGAGGCTCCAGAAGGCCCGTGGCCGCGGCGTAGATGGCCAGCGGCAGCGGACGGCTCACACGACCTCGGCCGAGGCGAGACGGCAGGCCATGGCCGCGTCGGTCTCCACCTGCAAGGTGGCGTGGCCGATGTTGAAGCGCCGCGCGAGCCCTTCGCAGGCGGCGTGCAGGAAGGCGTCGCCGTCATCGTTCGCCGGACGGATCAGGTGCGCGGTGAGCGCGGTCTCGGTGGTGCTCATCGCCCAGACGTGCAGGTCGTGGACCTCGTCGACCCCCGGAAGCGCGCAGAGCCACTGGCGCACGGCCGTCACATCGATGCCGCGAGGCGCCGCGTCGAGCGCCAGGTCGACCGAGTCGCGCAGCAGAGTCCAGGTGCCGAGCACGATCACGCCGGCGATCAGCAGGCTGAGCGCCGGATCGATCCAGAAGAGGGAGGTCGCGGCGATCACGCCCGCCCCGATCACCACGGCGAGCGAGACCGCGGCATCGCCGGCCATGTGCAGGAAGGCCCCACGGACATTCAGGTCCTCGCCGCGGCGACGGAAGAAGAGCAGGGCGGTGGCGGTGTTGATCCCCACGCCCAGCGCCGCCGTGAGCATGACGAGGCCCGTCGAGATCGCGGTCGGATGCATCAGGCGCCGCACGCTCTCGGAGGCGATCGCCCCGACCGCGATCAGCAGCATGATGGCGTTGGCGAGCGAGGCGAGAATGGTCGCCTTGCGCAGGCCATAGGTCCGCCGCCCCGCCGGCGCCCGGCGGGCCAGCACCGCCGCGCCCCAGGCCAGCAGCAGGGCCAGCACGTCGGAGAGGTTGTGGCCGGCGTCGGCCAGCAGGGCCAGCGAGGAGGACCAGAGGCCGGCGCCCACCTCGGCCAGGACAAAAGCGGCGTTCAGGCCGATCCCGATCGCGAACGCCCGGCCCATGTCGGCGGCGGCATGGGGCTCGTGGTGATGCTGGTGAGGACCGCGGCCGTGATCGTGGCCAGGACCGGGCTCGTGGTCATGCGCCTCGGGCTCGCGGGATTGATGAGTATGCGCCATCGAGGCCCTATCTCTCACCGCGGCGGCGAAGGATCAATGCGCGCGCCTCGCCCCGCCAGCGCCTCGGCGCGACGGGTGGCGGCGGAAAGGCGGGCCGACCACGCCTCCACCAGCCGCCCGATCTCCCGATCGTCGGCGTCGGACGGCACGAACAAGGGCCCGTCCCAGACCACGGCGCCGCGCGCCAGCGGGGTGGCCCACATGATCTTGTCCCAGGTGTCCATCTGCAGGGCGGGGCGGGCGGCGATGCCCATCAGGAACACCGGCTGGCCCGAGCGCCGGGCGATCTGCAGGGCGCCGGGCGCGATCACCTCGTTCGGTCCGCGCGGCCCGTCCGGCGTGACCACCAGGGCGCCGCCGCCGGCGACCCAGGCCACCGCCTCACGGATCGCCGCGACGGCCTGGCGCGCCTTGGCCGCGTCGCCCTTCTTGGCCGAGGAGATGCGGATCGAGGGAAAGCCCGACATCGCCAGCGCCTTGGCGATGAACTCCCCGTCCGCGGAGGGGCTGACGAAGGCGCGCGTGCGCTTGCGCCACCACTGCGGCGCGGTCGCCAGGCACAGCGGAATGCGGCCATGCCAGAACAGCGCGATCGCGCCGGAGGACCCGGCGAGCACGGGCTCGACGCAGGCCAGGTTCTCGTGCCGCCAGCGGACGGTCTTCAGGACGACGCGCAGATAGGCCCCGAGCGCCCAGCCGAGCGCGGACTGGACGCCGTCGCTCCGCAACAGGTTCTTCAAGCCGCGGTCTCCGCCTCCAGGTCCTGGGTCTTGGCCAGCCGCGCATAGAGGCCCCGCTTTCGGATCAGGGCGGCGTGGTCGCCGGTCTCCACGACGCGGCCCCTGTCGATCACATAGATGCGGTCCGCGCCGCGCACTGTGGACAGCCGGTGGGCGATCAGGATCGTCGTGCGCCCGGCCATCAGCCGCCTCAGCGCCGACTGCACCTGCGCCTCGCTCTCGGTGTCGAGGGCGCTGGTCGCCTCGTCGAGCAGCAGGATCGGGGCGTCCTTCAGGAAGGCGCGGGCGATGGCGATGCGCTGCCGCTGACCGCCGGAAAGCCGCGCGCCCGCCTCGCCGACCGAGGTGTCGTAGCCGTTCGGCAGTCCGCCGATGAACTCGTGCGCCGCGGCCGCCTTGGCGGCAGCTTCGATATCGGCCGCGGCGGCGTCGGGCCGCGGGTAGGCGATGTTGGCCCGGATGGTGTCGTCGAACAGGAAAGGCTCCTGGGTGACCAGCGCGATCTGGTCGCGAAGCGAGGCCAGGGTCACGTCGCGAACGTCATGGCCGTCCACGAGCACGCGACCGCATGTCGGGTCGTAGAACCGGGGGATCAGGTTGAGGATGGTGGTCTTGCCGCCGCCGGACGGGCCGACGAGGGCCACCGTCTCGCCGGGCTCCACCGCGAAGTCGACGCCGTCCAGGGTCGGCGGGCCGTCGCCGCCATAGGAGAATCCCACCCGTTCGAAGCGGATCTCGCCGCGGCTGCGCGGCAGGCTGCGCGCGGCGGGCGCCTCGCGCACCTCCGGCTCCACGTCCAGCGCCGCGAACAGCCGCCGGGCGGCCGAGAGCCCCTCGGCGAACACCGTCTGCAGGTTGGCGAGCTGGCGCAGCGACTGGCTGGCCATCATCATGGCCACGAGGAACTGGGTGAAGCCCCCCGCCGTGATGCCGCCGCCCTGCGCGGCGCGGAAGCCCACATAGGCGATCACCGCGGCCAGGATCAGCGTCGTGAACAGCTCGGTCGAAGGGGTTGCGAAGGCCCGGGCGTTGGAGCCCTTCACCAGGTGCCGCTCGCGCCGGCGGATCACCTGGGCGACGCGGCTCTCCTCGAAGGCCTCGCGGTTCTCGATCTTCACCACCCGGATGCCGTCGAGGCTCTCCATGATCGCGGTGGACAGCGCCGAAGTCTCGGCCATGGCGCCCTTGGCCGCCTTGGTGGTCCGCCGGGAGAAGCGGCGCATGATCCAGCCGGCGACCGGACCGCCCGCCATGACGATCAGGGCCAGGGTCCAGTCGACCTTGAACATCAGCACCAGCCCGGCGACCACCGTCAGCAGGTTTTGCGTGTAGTTGATCACCCCGGAGGTCGCGGCCTCCCGCGTCAGGCCGGCGTCGTAGAGCACCGAGGAGACATAGGTCCCCGAGTGCTGCGTCCTGAGGTGGGCCAGGTCGGCCCGCACCAGCTTGCCGAACAGCTGCCGCTGGATGTCGGCGACCACGCCGTTGCCGATGCGGTTGACCAGGGTCGACTGGATCACCTGGGCCAGGCCCCGCAGCACCGCGAGACCCGCGATGGTCAGCGGGATGTTCAGCGCCGCGTTCGGCTTGTGCAGCACCAGGAGGTCGTCGGTGGCCGGCCGCAGGATCCTCACCAGCGAGTAGTTCAGCGCCGCCACGGCGACCGCCGCCAGCAGCGCGACGGTCCAGCCCTTCCAGCGCGGCGCCATGTAGATGCGCGCGATGCGGGCCGCCAAGGTGCGGGCGGTAAGCTCGGGCGGGGCGCGCTCGCTCATGGGCTTGGGGTCGACCGATGCGGGGGGGAAGTCAAGCGCGCGCCCGGTCGCGCGGGCCTCTGGGCGGGCGCGACGGCGCGCTCCCTATCGCCACACCGCGCCGGCCGCTACTTAGGGCCATGATCGCCGAGCCGTCGCCGGATTTCGACCTCGACAGACCGCTGGGGCGCGTGCGGACTTACGCCGACTATCTCTGGAACGACCACGCCTATTTGCGGCTCGCCTTCTCCAACGCCCACCGCGTGTCCGACGAGCTCGTCCGCGCCAACCAGCCCTGGCCGCATCAGCTGGAAGCATGGAAGGCCAGGGGCGTCCGCACGGTGATCAACCTGAGGGGCGATTTCCATCGCAGCTTCTACGCGCTGGAGCGCGAGGCCTGCCGCCGCTTCGGCCTGGAGCTGGTCAACTTCCCCATGGGCTCGCGCGAGGTCCCGAGCCGGGAGCGGGTGCTGGGCGCAAGGCGCCTGTTCGAGACGGTCCGATATCCGGCGCTGATGCACTGCAAGTCGGGCGCGGACCGGGCGGGCCTGATGAGCGTGCTCTACCTGCACTTCCGCAAGGGGGCGACGATCCGGGAGGCCATGGACCAGTTGCACCTGCGCTACCTGCACGTCCGCCAGGGCAAGACCGGCGTGCTCGACTATACGTTCGAACGCTACCTCGCCGAGGGCGAGCCGGCGGGGATGTCCTTCCTCGAGTGGGTGAGGAGCCCCGCCTACGATCCGGCCGGGTTCAGGGCCGACTTCAAGGCGCAGATGTGGGGCTCGCTGGTGAGCGAGCGTCTGCTCAACCGGGAATAAAAACGCTGAGTATGATTTCCGACAGACTCGCGGCCCGCGTGTGTGACAACCTAGGTCGTATCGGAGGACGGGGCCGTGACGACCGAGATCAAAGACGAGGTGCTGACGCTGCTTGGGGTTCGACCCGACGGCGTCGCCTCCATCGTGGACCTGGTGGCCGACGGTCCGATCGAGGCGCGCTTTCGCGCCGAAGCCCTCCTGCGCGAGCACGCTTCGTGCGAGGCCGTGGAGGTCTGGCGCGGCGGCGCCCTTCTGGAGAAGGTCCTGCGCCAGCCCGCGTGACAGCCCAGCGGCTCAGGGCTCGTGATCCTCGTCGGAATTGGGATCGAGCAGCCGGTGCGCGTGGATGATGAAGTAGCGCATCAACGCGTTGTCGACGGTCTCCTGGGCCTTCGCGCGCCAGGCTCGCAGCGCCTCCTGGTAGCTGGGGTAGGCGCCCACCAGATCGACGCGCGAGAGGTCGCGGAATTCCGGTGGCCCCTGGAGCGATTTCAACTCTCCCCCGATCACCAGGTGCAGAAGCTGTCTGTCAGGCATGGGCGGGCCCCTGCATCGGATGCGGCGCCCAGCCGATAGGCCGCTCCGCGCGGGGGATCAACGCCCGGCGACGGCCAATGCGTCCACCAGGATCGAGGGCGCGTTGGTCGCTCCCCGGATCTCGAGGTCGGCGCCCGGGACCAGGCGGGCGTAGATGTCGATCAGGTTGCCGGCCACGGTGATCTCGGTCACCGGATAGGCGAGCTCGCCGCGCTCGAACCAGAAGCCCGAGCAGCCCACCGACCAATCGCCGGTGTTGCCGTTGAGCGACGGCCCGAACATCGAGGTGATGAGGAGCCCCTCTCCGGCGTCGGCCATCAGGCCGCCGAGGTCGCGCTCGCCGGGCTGGACGGTCAGGTTCGAGGGCCCGACGCCGGGCGGCCCCGCCAGGCCGCGCGAGGCGTGGCCGGTGCTGGTCAGGCCCAGTTGGCGCGCCGAGGCGCTGTTGAGAAGCCAGGTGGTGAGCACGCCTTCCTCGACGATCGCCTGCGGCCGGTTGGCGACGCCCTCGTCATCGAACGGAGCCGAGCCCAGGCCGCGCTTGCGGTGCGGATCGTCGGTGATCGTGACGTGGCGGCCGAACACCGGCTGGCCCAGCTTGTCCTTGAGGAAGGAGGTGCCGCGCGCGATCGCGGGGCCGGCGATCGCGCCGACCAGCGGCGAGATCAGCGAGGCGGCGAGCCGGTTCTCGAAAATCACCGGGGCGGTGGTCGAGGCGATCTTGCGCGCGCCGAGCCGCGAGGCCGCGCGGCGGCCCGCCTCGGCGCCGATGGCGGCGGCCTCCGGCAGGTCGGCGCGCCAGCGGACCGAGCGCCCCTCGTAACCGGTCTCCATACCGGTCTCGTCGCCGGCGATGGCGCTGGCGCCCAGCGAGAAGCCGGAGGCGCGGTGCTCGCCGGAGAACCCGCCGCTGGTGATCATCCGCCACCGCGAGGCCGACCAGCCGGCCGCGGCGCCGTCGGAGTTGGTGACCTTCGGCGTGGCGCGGGCGGCGTCCTCGGCGATGCGGGCGCGCTCCTCGAGCGAGTCCGGCGCGGGCTCGGTGGGATCGTAGAGGTCGAGATCCGGCAATGGGCCCGCGGCGATCAGCGCCGGGTCGGCGAGGCCGGCGTAGGGGTCCTCGGGCGCGAGCCGGGCCATGGCGAGCGCCCGCTGCACCAGCTTGCCGCGCGCCTCGGGACTGATGTCGGAGCCGGAGACGCTCGCCTGACGGCGGCCGACGAACACCCTGAGGCCGAGATCGCGGCTCTCCTCGCGCTCCACCTCCTCCAGCTCGCCCAACCGCACCGTGATCGACAGCGAGCGGCGCTCGGCGCCCACCGCCTCGGCGGCGTCGGCCCCGGCCTTGAGCGCGGCGGCGACCAGGTCTTGCAGCAGGGTCTCGTCCATCCCGGCCATATGGCCGCCGGCGCCGCGGCGGGCAAGCCGCTTAGAATGCGCCGCCGGGCCTCAGTCGACGGGATCGCCCGCGCCCGGCAGGCCGAGCCTGGCCCACTTCTCGCTCACCGCCTCGACGGTGGCGCGGTCCATGGCGAGCAGCCGGCCCCACTCGCGCCTGGTCTCCGGCGGCCACTTGTCCGTCGCGTCGAGCCCGATCTTCGAGCCCAGCCCGCTCTCGGGCGAGGCGAAGTCCAGGTAGTCGATGGGGGTGTTCTCGACGATCGTCACGTCACGGGCCGGATCCATCCGCGTGGAGAGCGCCCACATGACGTCCTTCCAGTTCCGGGCGTCGATGTCGTCGTCCACGACGATCACCCACTTGGTGTACATGAACTGCCGAAGGTAGCTCCAGACGCCCATCATCACCCGCTTGGCGTGGCCGGCGTAGGCCTTCTTCATCGAGACCACCGCGATGCGGTAGGAGCAGCCCTCGGGGGGCAGCCAGAAATCGACGATCTCCGGGAACTGCTGCTGCAGGAGCGGGATGAACACCTCGTTCAGCGCCTCGCCCAGGGTCGAGGGCTCGTCCGGCGGCCGGCCGGTGAAGGTGGTCAGGTAGATCGGGTCCTTCCGCATGGTGATCGCCGAGACCTGGAACACCGGGAAGCGCTCGACGGAATTGTAGTAGCCGGTGTGGTCGCCGTAGGGCCCCTCGTCGGCGTACTCGTCGAGCAGCACGTGGCCTTCGATCACGATCTCCGCATTGGCCGGGACCATCAGCGGCACCGTCTTGGCCGGGACCAGCTCCACCTTCGAGCCGCGCAGCAGGCCCGCGAACTGGTATTCCGAGAGCGTGTCCGGGACCGGCGTCACCGCCGCCAGGATGGTCCCGGGATCGGCGCCGATGACCGCGCAGGCGGGCAGGGGCTCGCGCCGGCCCTCGGCCTTCCAGCGCCGGTGGTGCTGGGCGCCGCCGCGGTGGGCGAGCCAGCGCATGATGGTGCGGTCGGGCCCGATCACCTGCATGCGGTAGATGCCGAGGTTGTAGTCGTCCTCGCGGCTGGTTCCCGGTCCCTTGGTCACCACCAGCGGCCAGGTGATCAGCGGCGCGGGCTCCCCCGGCCAGCAGGTCTGGATCGGCAGCCTGCCAAGGTCGATGTCGGACCCCTTCAGCACCACCTGCTGCACGGGCGCGCGCTTCATCACCTGAGGGCGCATGGCCATCACCGTCTGCGCCAGCGGCAGCATGCCGATCGCGTCTCTCAGCCCCTTCGGCGGCTCGGGCGCGCGCAGGACGGCGAGCAGCTCGCCCACCTCGCGCAGATCGGCGGCGGAGGACCGCTCACGTCCGCCGAGCGTCACCCCCATGGCGACGCGCCTCACCGTGCCGAACAGATTGGCGAGCGCCGGGATCTCGGAGAGCCGGCCATCGGCGCGGATCGGGCTTTCGAAAACCACCGCCGGCCCACCCTGAGCGATCAGCCGCCGCTGGATCTCGGTGATCTCCAGCACGGTCGAGACCGGCGCGGCCACCCGCACGAGCTCGCCGGCGGCTTCCAGCCTGGCCATGAAATCGCGCAGCGAGCGGTAAGCCATTGTCCCTCCGACCGGGGTGCGCGGAACCTAGAGCGGCGAGCCCGGCGGGTCTAGGATCGCCCCATGAAGCGTATCGATCTCGACGACCTGCCGCCCAAGGTGGCGGCGCTGCTGAGCGGGCTCGCGCAAGGCGAGGCGCTGCTGCTCGTCCAGAACGGGGCCGTGGTGGGGCGCCTCACCGGCGGCGGCGACGCGTCCCAGCCCGCGGCCGCGCCCGAAGCCGATCCCGATCCGGAGACCCGCGCCCAGGAGATCTTCGAGCTGTTCCGTTCGTCCGTGGAAGACGAGTTCTAGGCGCGGGCCTCGTCCCCCGCCGCGAAATGCGCGAGCTGGTCGGCGTGCGCTTTCCTGAACGCCGGCCGCCCCGTGGCGCGCGCCACATACTCGCGACAGACAGGGAAACCCGCCAGCCCATCGAACCGGTCCGCCATCCGCAGCACGTCGGCCATCAGGATGTCGGCGATGGAGAAGCGCCCGGCCAGCCACTCGCGCCCGGCCAGCACCGGCTCGAGATGTTGCAGCCGGTGCTGTCGAAGGAAGCTGTCGATCATCTGGAACGCCGGGCCCTCGGTCTGGCCGGAGAATTGGAACAGCACCCAGGGCAGGGCCGCCATCTCCACGGAGTTGAGCGCCGCGAACACCCATTCGACGACCTCGGTGCCGCCGCGCGGTTCCTCCGGCATCAGCGCCGCGCTCCTCTCGCCGAGGTGCAGCAGGATCGCCCCGCTCTCGAAGATCGAGAGGTCGCCGTCCGTCAGCCACGGGACCTGCCCGAAAGGCTGGTGCGCGAAGTGGCCGACCCCACGGTCCTCGAACGGCGTGCTCTCGACCCGGTACGGCAGCCGCGCCTCCTCCAGGGCCCAGCGCACCCTGAGGTCGCGCACAAGGCCGCGCGGCGGCTCGGGGACCCAGTCGTAGGTGGTGAGGACCAGCTCGCTCATCCGGCGTCTCCGTTGGCGGCGGCCGCGTCGCGCGCCTTGACCCACGTCTTCGGCGCGATCTTGCGCCAGCGGCGGTCCAGGAAATTCCTGAACGAGCCGGGATGGAGCGTGGCCATGCGCGCCAGGACGCTCGGATAGTCCTTGTAGTGGGCGGTGAAGTGGAAGGTCTGGGGCTCGGCCTCCATCAGCATCTCGCGCTCGTCGAATGGGACCTCCAGGAGGACGAGGCTATCGTCCTCGCGCCTCAGCCGGGTGAAGAACTTGCCGTTCACCTTGTAGGACGGGCGGCCGTAGCTCATGCCCTTCTCCGCGCCGGGGAAGGACATCACGATCGCCTCCATCTCCTCGAGCGTCATGGCGGACCTCCGGGTCGAGCCGGGAGCGTTCGCCCGATCGGGACGGAAGTCAAAACCTAGCGCGTGCGCCGCGCGGAGACCCTGGCGGAGGGCGGGACCGCGCCCATGGGCTCGGCCGTCTCGGTGAGCGCCAGCGCCCGCAGCGCGTCATCGATCGGGATGAAGAAGTTGAGGTTGTGCGATACCCCATCGGGCGCATAGCCCCAGTCGGTGATCGCCAGCACGCGGCCGTGCTCGTCGAGCAGCGGGCCGCCCGAATTGCCGTGGTCCACGGCGACGTCGCTCTGCACGAAGGCCAAGCCCTCCAGCGTCCGAATTCCGGAGATCACGCCCTTGGTCACCGTGCTCTGAAAGGTCTTCTCGAGCGGCGTGCCGATAGCGACCACCGCCTCCCCCGGTTGAGCCTCATCCAGGCGCAACGGCAGCGCTCCGCGGCCGTGCGGATCGGCTTTCACAAGGGCGACGTCGCGCCGGGCATCGCTGCGGGTCACATCGCCCACCGTCTCGCTGCCATCCGACCAGCGCACCCTCACCTGACGGGCGTCCCCCACCACGTGCCGGTTTGTGAGCAGGAATCCCTCAGGCGAGATCAGGAATCCACTGCCCCAGCCGTCCCCCGCGAAGATCGTGGCCACGGACGCAAGCGCCCCCGAGACCGGCAGACTTGCCGCCGCCGCAGGGACCAAGGTCAGAGGAGCGTAGCTGACCGTCGGCGCCGCGGTCGCCGGACCCGACGCCAGCTTGCGGAAC
>NZ_DATIMC010000022.1:0-7578 GCF_035475775.1 Phenylobacterium sp.
AGCGCCGGATCGGCGCGCGGCTCATGGCTCTCGGCCAGCGGCGCGGCGGGCGCGGGATTGAGGGCGTCATCGAACAGAGAGGCTTGGGCGGCGGCCTTGGGGGGCATGGGTGCGAAGGTGCGGCGATTCTGGGGGCCTATCTAACCCCGCCGCGGCGGCTGGCAAATGCGACGGGCGCCGCTTGTGGATGGATCGGCTTGTCATCTCAAGCATTTGTGGCAAGCATGACTTAGGGCGCGACCGCACGGGGCCTTCTGGCCAACAGAGATGCGGCGCAAGGGAGACGTGGGATGTCTGAGATGAGGGCCCGCAAGGGCTGGCCAGTCGAGTTGGCCCATATCGGCGGGACGGCCGCCGCGATTTTCGCCGTCGTCGCGGCCGGAGCAGGGCTCTCCGCCGTGCTGCCGCCGACGAGCTCGCTCTGGATGACCGCCGCCGCCTACCTGGCCCCGGCGAGCCTCGCCTTCGCCGCCTACTGGTGGGCCGCCCAGAAGCTATAAAGACGAGCGGGGTTCACCTCTTGTTCTCGTGGTCGCGAGCGGCTAAGCTCGCGTAGGGAACCACGGATTTCACGGATCACACGGATTGCCTGTTGCACGCGGAGGAGACGTTCCGGATTCGCGGGGCGGTGTTCGAGGTGCACAGCACCCTCGGATCGGGGTTCCTGGAGGCCGTCTATCAGGAATGTCTCGCGCTGGAGTTCAAGGCTCGGGGAATCTCGTTCCAGGCGCAGAAGCCTTTGACTCTGGACTACAAAGGCCAGCGACTGCGGCAGACCTACGTACCTGATTTCGTCTGCTTCGACCGGATCATCGTCGAGTTGAAAGTGGTTCGCGAGATTGCGCCCGAACATCGGGCGCAAATGATCAACTACCTGCGGGCGACAGGAGCGAAGCTCGGTTTGGTGGCGAATTTCGGATCGGCGGAGGCGAAGATCGAGCGTTTCGCGCTCTGATCCGTGCAATCCGTGAAATCCGTGGTTCTCTCAGTAGCGCTCGCCGCGCGCGCGGCGAGCGCTACTGCAAAAAGGGCCGCAGGTCGACGCCTGCGGCCATTCGTGTTTCATATCAGGATGTGACGCTTAGCATTTGAAGTACATGTCGAACTCGACCGGGTGGGGATGGAGCGTCAGGCGCATGATCTCTTCCATCTTCAGCTCGATGTAGGCGTCGATGAAATCGTCGTCCATGACGCCGCCGCGCTTCAGGAAGGCGCGGTCCTTGTCGAGGTTGTCCAGCGCCTCGCGCAGGCTGCCGCAGACCTCCGGCACCTTCTTCTGCTCGCGGGGCGGCAGGTCGTAGAGGTTCTTGTCCATCGGCTGGCCGGGATCGATCTTGTTCTCGATGCCGTCGAGGCCCGCCATCAAGAGCGCCGTGTAGGTGAGGTAGGGATTGCCCATCGGGTCCGGGAACCGGACCTCGATGCGCTTGGCCTTGGGGCTGTCCACGTGCGGGATGCGGATGGACGCCGAGCGGTTGCGCGAGGAGTAGGCCAGCTTCACCGGCGCCTCGTAGCCCGGCACAAGGCGCTTGTAGGAGTTGGTGGTCGAGTTGGAGAAGGCGTTGATCGCCTTGGCGTGCTTGATGACGCCGCCGATGTACCACAGGCACATGTCCGAGAGCCCGGCGTACTTGTCGCCGGCGAACAGCGGCTTGCCGCCCTTCCAGATCGACTGGTGCACGTGCATGCCCGAGCCGTTGTCGCCGAACATCGGCTTGGCCATGAAGGTGGCCGTCTTGCCGTAGGCGTGGGCCACGTTGTGGATCACGTACTTATAGAGCTGCATCCGGTCGCCCATGGTGATCAGCTCGGCGAACTTCAGGCCCAGCTCGTGCTGCGCCGGCGCCACCTCGTGGTGGTGCTTCTCCGGCTGCATGCCGAGCTCGCCCATCACCGCCAGCATCTCGCCGCGCAGGTCCTGGGCGGAGTCGATCGGATTGACCGGGAAATAGCCGCCTTTGGGGCCCGGCCGGTGGCCCATGTTGCCTTCCGGATACTGCCGGGCCGAAGACACCGGCAGCTCGACGGAATCGAAGGCGTAGAAGGTGTCGTGCGGGGCGGTGTTCCAGCGCACGTCGTCGAACACGAAGAACTCGGCCTCGGGGCCGAAGAACACGGTGTCGCCGACGCCGGACGACTTGACGTAGTTCAGCGCCGCCTTGGCGATCGAGCGCGGATCGCGGTTGTACGGCGTGCCGGTGTCCGGGTTCACCACGTCGCAGAACAGCGCTAGCGTCGTCTGCTGGTAGAAGGGGTCGACGATCGCCGTCGAGAGGTCCGGCCGGAGCTTCATGTCGCTCTCGTTGATCGCCTTCCAGCCGGAGATCGAGGAGCCGTCGAACATCGTGCCGTCGGTCAGGAAGTCGTCGTCCACCAGGTCGATGTCGAAGGTGACGTGCTGCATCTTCCCGCGCATGTCGGTGAAGCGGACGTCGACGTACTTGACGTCCTTCTCCTTGATCTGCGCCAGGATGTCTTTGGCGGTCGGCATTGGTTTTGTGTCCCCTTTGGTGGTCTCGATTTGAAGCTGACTAGACGGCCGCGGCGCCGGTCTCGCCGGTGCGGATGCGCATGACCTCGATCACGTCGGAGACGAAGATCTTGCCGTCGCCGATGCGGCCGGTGCGGGCGGCGCCGGCGATCGCCTCCAGCGCGCGCTCGAGCTGGTCGTCGGCGACCACCACCTCGATCTTGATCTTCGGCAGGAAGTCCACGACGTACTCGGCGCCGCGGTAGAGCTCGGTCTGGCCCTTCTGGCGGCCGTAGCCCTTGGCCTCGATCACCGTCATGCCCTGGACGCCCAGCTCCTGCAGGGCCTCCTTCACCTCGTCCAGCTTGAACGGCTTGATGACGGCTTCGATCTTCTTCATGGCCCGACTGACCCCGGCGGTTCGCGGCGGACGGAGCACGGCCGCACGCTCCGGCACAAGCGCGCGGGCGCCGCAGCCGGGCCGGCAGGCGCATCCGATGGTCAGGCGCCTAGGATTTAGGCGCCTGGCGATCAGAATCTGCGCAACGCCGTATCTGGGCCGCGGCGCCGTCTGCGCGGCGATGGAGGGCGTCTCGCAACCCGCAGATCGCCGGTTTGGGATCGCTCTGGGTCCCGCAACGCGTCTTGGCGACGGAATTCCCGCAAGTCGGAGATTGCGCAGCGCGCGCGAACTTGGCAGCGGTGCTGAAGATTGCGGCGGAACGCGACCGTCCGCGACGAGCCCCAGTGGAGCCCGCCATGCCGCGCCTGTACCTGATCCGCCACGGACGGCCCGCCGCCACCTGGGGCGGCGATGATGACGATCCGGGGCTCGACGAGACCGGCCGCGCCCAGGCCGAGGCGGCGCGCGACTGGCTATTGGCCCAGCCGGCGGAACACCGCCCCCGGCGGGTGGTGAGCTCGCCGCTCCGACGTTGCCGCGAAACGGCCGCGCCGACCGCGCGCGCACTGGGCGTGGAGATAGAGGTGGATCCGATCGTGGGCGAGATCCCGACGCCTTCGGCGCTGCATCCGAGCGAGCGGGGGAGCTGGCTGCGCAAGGTGTTCCAGGGGACCTGGGCGGAGATCGAGGGCGACCTCGACTATGACGCGTGGCGGCGGCAGATCGTGGCCTCGCTGCGGGCGCGCGGCGACACGGCGGTGTTCTCGCACTATGTGGCGATCAATGCGGCCGTCTCGCACCTGACCGGCGACGACCGCGTCTTGAGCTTTCGGCCCGACCATGCCTCGATCACTGTGCTGGAGACCGACGGCGCGGCGCTGACCCTTGTCGAGAAGGGCGGGGAAGCCGCCACCGGCGTGCTCTGAGGGCGAGATCAGGGACCTGAGGGAGCGAGGACCGGCTTGGCTGCGCGCCAGATCCTGACCGTCGCCGAGACCGCCGCCGCGGACCGCGCCGCCATCGCCGCCGGCACGTCCGGGGCGGTGCTGATGGAGCGCGCCGGCACGGCGGTGGCCGACGCCATCTGCGCCCGCTTCCCGACCCAGCCGGCGACGGTGCTCTGCGGCCCCGGCAACAACGGCGGCGACGGCTATGTGGCCGCCCGGGTGCTGAAGGCGCGGGGCTGGGCGGTGGAAATCCGGGCGCTGGCGGAGCCCACGACCGAGGACGCCCGGCACGCGCGCGGCCTTTGGGAGGGGCCGGTCGCGCCATTGGCGGGAGCCGTGCGGCCGGGCATCTGGATCGACGCGCTGTTCGGCGCCGGGCTCTCGCGGCCGCTCTCGGGCGAGGCGGCCGACATGGCCCAGACGATGTCCGGATCCGCCGAGCGGGTGGTGGCCGTGGACGTGCCGAGCGGCGTGGCCGGCGACACCGGCAAGCCGCTGGGCCCGGCGGCGAGCGCCGCCCTCACGGTGACCTTCCACGCCAGGAACCCGGCGCACGTGCTGGAGCCCGGCCGTGCGCGTTGCGGCGAGGTGGTGGTGGCCGACATCGGCCTGGGCGAGACCACCTCGCGATTGTTCGAGAACGGCCCGGAACTGTGGGGGGAGCGGTTCCCCTGGCCAACGGCCGCCAGCCACAAGCATGCGCGCGGGCGGCTGATCGTGGTCAGCGGCGAGTCCTGGAGCACCGGGGCGGCGCGGCTCGCGGCGCGCGGCGCCTTGCGGATCGGGGCGGGCCTGGTGACGCTGTTCTCGCCGCCGGAGGCGCTGGCCGTGAACGCCGCCCATCTGGAGGCGGTGATGCTGCGGCCCTTCGAGACCGACCTGGAGCTGGAGCAGGGCGCGGCCGACGTGGACGCCGCCGTGATCGGGCCGGCCGCGGGCGTCACCGAGACCACCCTGCTGAACGTGCTGGCGCTGGCCCGCACCGGCGCGGCGCTGGTGCTGGACGCCGATGCGATCAGCGTGTTCCGGGACGATCCGGAGGAGCTGTTCTCCGTGCTCGACCGCGACGACGTGCTGACCCCGCACCCGGGCGAGTTCGAGCGCCTGTTCCCGGGCCTGCTGGCGGGCTCGCCCGAGCGGATCACCGCGGCCCGGCGGGCGGCCGAGCAGGCCGGCGCCGTGGTCCTGCTGAAGGGCTCCGACACGGTGATCGCCTCGCCGGACGGCCGCGCGGCGGTGAACGTCAACGGCTCGCCCTGGCTCGCCACCGCCGGCTCCGGCGACGTGCTCGCGGGGTTCATCGGCGGGCTGGTGGCGCAGAACATGGAGAGCTTCGAAGCGGCGTGCGCGGCGGCCTGGATCCACGCCGAATGCGCCGAGCTGCACGGCGCGGGGTTGATCTCGGAGGACCTTCCCGGGCTCGCGCCGAGCGTTCTCCGCCGGCTGTTCGAGGAACGCTGACCCGGCTGTCCCCAGGCTCGTCCCCAGCTGCCGCGCGACCATCCACAGCCGTCGCCATCGTGGGCTTGGCAGCGCCGCCGATTCGGCCGCAGGCTCGGGTTAACGAAAAGCCTGCAAGGGGAAACGTCCGATGAATTTCGACAGCCTCTCGCCGATGAGCCGGGCGCTCCTGGAGCAAGCCCTTCCCGGGGGCTTTCTGGTCAATGTGCTGTATCGCGACGGGGCGCGTCTGGAGACCGGATTCCAGCGCGAGCGGCGCTGCTTCGCGCTCGGCGAGCGCGGCTGGCTCGCCTTCCTCGGCTGGGAAGGCCGCCCCGATGCAGGCGCCGACTATGCGGCCCGCTGGGCGCTCACCGATCGGGCGCAGCAGGCGTTGCAGTTCGCCGCCTAATCGCCCGCCGTCAGGGCCAGCAGCGCGAACGAGGCGAGCCAGTGCTCGCCCATGTAATCGCCGGCCACGTGCGGCAGGCTGGCCGCCAGGTGCCGCGCCGCCGCCTCGGCCGCCACACGCCCGAGCTCATCGTCCTGCGGGAGCGCGGCGCCGATCTCGCGCCAGCACCAGGCCCGCGACAGGTTGAGGCCGTCCAGGTGGGCGATCTTGCCGTCCGAGCGGTCGCTGACCACGGCCGGCGCGAACAGCGTTTTCGGCTCGCCTCTGGCGGCTCGCGGCAGGAAGCGTGCGAACCAGGCGCGGAACTCGTCGGGCGGCAGGAAGCGGCGCACGCACTCGGCTTCCATCAGGGTTGGCGAGAGGAAATCGTCCAGCGACGGCTCGAAGGGCCGGGCGTCGCGATCGGCGAGATACCAGTCGGCCAGCTTGCCGCGGAACTGCGCCATCAGCGCCTCGTCGCCCGCGGCCGCGGCATAATCGTGGGCGAGCGCCAAGGCGAAGGCGGTGGAGGAGTGGACCCCGGTGCGGATCGGATAGACGGCGTTCGGCAGGAAGCTGCGGAAGCGGTCGGCGAAGGCCTCGGCGAGCGGCCGCAGAGCCGCCGCCCAGCGCCGGTCGTCGTGGGCGAGGAGCTCGGCCTGCAGCTTGAGCAGCCAGGCCCAGCCGTACGGCCGCTCGAAGCCTCGGGAGGCCGGCCGCTGCAGGTAGTGCAGTTCGCCCGCGATCTTCTGCGGGGTGAGCATCTCGTCGAACAGATGGCGGATTGCGCCGGCTTGCGGGATGCCAGGCTCGCGGCGCAGCAGGCTCGCCAGCAGCCAATAGCCGTGCACGCACGAGTGCCAGTCGAAGCTGCCGTAGAACACCGGGTGCAGCGCGCGCGGGTCCTGGGCGTCCTCCGGACCGGTCAGGACGTGGTCGAGCTTGTTCGGGTACTCGCGCGTGACGTGGGCGAGCGCGATCGCGGCGAACTGCGAGGCGAGGGCGGGGGTCAGCCGCTCAGCGGAAGGCGAGGACATACATCAGCCCCATGTTGGCGAGGAGGAGCAGGAGCGCGGTCGGGATCTGGGCCTTAATGACCGCGTAGCGGTCCTTCAGCTCCAGCAGCGCCGGCGGCACCAGGTTGAAGTTGGCGGCGAGCGGGGTCATCAGCGTCCCGCAGAAGCCCGACAGCATGCCGATGGCGCAGACCGCGGCCGGATCGCCGCCGAAGCGCCGGATCAGGATCGGCATGCCGACGCCGGCGGTCAGCACCGGGAAGGCGGCGAAGGCGTTGCCCATGATCATCGTGAAGCCGGCCATGCCGAGGCAATAGACCGCGATCGCCGCCGCCCGGGTGTCCATCGGCAGCCAATGGGTGACCAGATCGCCGATGACCTTGCCGACTCCGGCCAGGGCGAAGACCGCGCCCAGCGCCGCCAAGAGCTGCGGCAGCAGGGCGGCCCAGCCCACGATGTCCATCAGCCGGCGGCCCTCCTGCAGCGGGCTCAGCAGCGGCTGGCGGAGCAGCACGAGGCCGACGCCGGTGGCGACCACGGCGGCGAGCGCGAGCGAGATCAGCGTCGCCTGCTTCGGATCGAGCAGCGGCTGGCCCGCGACCTGCAGCGGCTTCAGCACCAGAAGTCCGATCACCAGCACGACCGGGAGGGTGAGCGCCGGGGCGAACACCTTGGCCCCGAAGCGCTCGGCCAGAGCGCTCCGCTCTTCCGGCGAGGTGGTGGCGGGATCGCCGCGGCCGAGCCCGCCGACCCCCGCGATCAGCGCCAGGCCGAGCACGAGCACGCCGTCGCCCAGATCGCCCAGCCGGTCGCCGGCCAGGAAGCTCAGCGCCACCAGGCCCCAGAAGCCGGCGTTGCCGAAGCGCTTGGGATTTTTCCGATCGGCCGCGCTCAGCACCGCGAAGGCGGCG
>NZ_DATIMC010000023.1:0-4147 GCF_035475775.1 Phenylobacterium sp.
GCCGGCTCGGAAGCCTGCAGGAAACCCAGCGGCCCGGCCGCCATCTGGTCGCGCACCGCTTCCGGACTGAGGGCGGAGGCCTTGTCCAGCTCGGCGATCTCCGGCGGCACGAACCAGTGCAGGCGATCCGGCTCGTCGTGGTAGGCGGCCCACACCGCCTTGGCGACCTCGACGGCCGGGATCAGCCGGAACATGCCCTCCTTGGGCGCATTCTCGGCCGCGCCGGGCGGCAGGATCGGGGTGTCGATCAACCCCGGCAGCACGTCGGCCACGCGCACCCCGATCGGCTTGAACTCCACCGAGAGCGCCTCGGTCAGGCCCTTCACCGCATGCTTGGTCGCCGAATAGACGGCGATGCCGGGAATGCCGAAGGTGGCCGACGAAGACGAGGTGGTGAAGCAGAGCGAATTGGGCGTCGCCTTCAGCAGCGGGATGGCTTCGTAGATGCCGATCAGCACGCCCATGAAGTTGACCTGCACGGTCGCCAGCACGTCCTCGAACGGCTGCTCGGCGAAGGGGCCGCCGCGGCCGATGCCGGCGTTGTTGAACAGGATGTCGAGCCGCCCCCCCGCGGCGGGCGCGAAGTCGTCGAGCGCCGCGCGATAGTCCTCGCGGTCGGTGACGTCGAGCCGGCGGACCACGCAGTTGTCCGTCCCGAGTTCATCCGTGAGGGTCTCCAGACCCTGCTCGTTGACGTCGTAGCCGCCGACGAACCAGCCCTTGGCGGCGAACAGCCGCGCGGTCTCGCGTCCCATGCCCGAGGCCGCGCCGGTGATGAAGATCGACTTCCTGGTCTTGGTCATGGATCAGATCAGCCCCGAGAGCGGTGAGGACGGGTCGGCGTACATGCGCCTGGCCATGCGGCCGGCGAGGTAGGCCTCGCGCCCGGCGATGACGGCGTGCTTCATGGCGCGGGCCATGCGGATGGGGTCGCGCGCCTCGGCGATGGCGGTGTTGGTCAGCACCGCCTCGCAGCCCATCTCCATGGCGAGCGCCGCGTCCGAGGCGGTGCCGACGCCGGCGTCCACCAGCACCGGCGTGCGCGCCTGTTCGATGATCAGGCCGAGATTGAGCAGGTTCTGGATGCCGCGGCCGGAGCCGATCGGCGCGCCCAGCGGCATGATCGCCGCCGCGCCCGCCTCCTCGAGCTTGCGGGCGTAGACCGGATCGTCGGTGCAGTAGACCATCACCTGGAAGCCCTCGGCGACGAGCAGCTTCAGCGCCCTGAGCGTCTCTTCCATGTCGGGCAGCAGGTGCTTGGTGTCGGACAGCACCTCCAGCTTCACGAGGTCCCAGCCGCCGGCCTCGCGGGCCAGCCGGAGCAGGCGCACCGCCTCCTCGCCGGTGTGGCAGCCGGCGGTGTTGGGCAGGAAGGTGAAGCGGTCCGGCTTGACGTGGTCGACCAGCATCGGCTGGCTGGGATCCGACAGGTTCACGCGCCGCAACGCGACGGTGACGATCTCGGCGCCGGCCGCCTCGGCCGCCGCGGCGTTCTGGGCGTAGTCCCTGTACTTGCCGGTGCCGACGATCAGGCGGGAGCGGAAGGTGCGGCCCGCGACGCTCCAGGTGTCTTCAGTCGTGACGGATCCGTCCATCTCAGCCGCCTCCGATAAAATGCACGATCTCGATCCGGTCTCCGTCGGCGAGCGGCGTGCGACCATAGGCCGAGCGCGGCACGATCTCCAGATTGCGCTCCACGGCCACCTTCTTCGGATCGAGGCCGAGCGCCGCCACCAGGCCCGCGATGTCGGCCAGGCCCTGGAAGCTCCGCATCTCGCCGTTGATGGTCAGGGTCATGAGCGCTGGTTGCTTGTGAGCCCCGCCGCCGGTGGTTACAAGACGCGCGCAATCGACGGCGGAGCCGAATGCCGAAACCGATCTATGTGCTGAGCGGGCCCAATCTCAACCTCCTGGGGACCCGCGAGCCGGAGATTTACGGTCATCAGACGCTCGAGGACGTGCGCAAGGCCTGCGAGGCGCGCGCCGCCTCGCTCGGCCGCGAAGTCGTGTTCCGACAGTCCAATCATGAAGGCGAGCTGATCGACTGGATCCAGGAGGCGCGCGACAAGGCGAGCGCGCTGGTGATCAACCCGGCGGGCTATGGCCACACCTCCATCGCGATCCTCGACGCGCTCAAGGCGGCCGGCGTCCCGGTGGTGGAATGCCATCTCTCGAACCCCGCCGCCCGCGAGCCGTTCCGGCGCAGGACCTATGTCGCCCTGGCCGCGACCGGCGTGGTCTCCGGGTTCGGCCTCGCCAGCTACGAGTTGGCCGTCGAGGCCGCCGCGGGCCTGACCCGCTAGGCCATCCAGATGCGAGGACGGAGTTCCCATGGCTAGCAGTCCCAAGGCTCCCGCCGACCCGATCGACGCGCGCCTGGTGCGCAAACTGGCCGACATCCTCACCGAGACCGGCCTGTCGGAGATCGAGATCGAGCACGCGGGCCTGCGGATCCGCGTCGCCAAGACCCTGACCGCCGCGCCCGTCCAGATGGCCGTCCCTGCGCCCGCACCGCAGCCTGCTCCGAGCGCCGCGCCGGCGGCGCCGGCGATGGCGGAAGCCGCGGCGGCCGCTCGCGGCGAGACGATCAAGTCGCCGATGGTGGGCACGGTCTATCTGCAGCCGCAGCCGGGCGCGGATGCCTACGTCAAGGTGGGCGACACGGTCGCCGCCGGCCAGACGCTGATGATCGTCGAGGCCATGAAGACGATGAACCCGATCCCGGCGCCGCGGGCCGGCCGCGTGCTCGAGATCCTGGTGGAGGACGCCCAGCCCGTCGAGTTCGGCGAGCCGCTCGTCGTCATCGAGTAGCGGCGATGTTCGAGAAGATCCTGATCGCCAATCGCGGCGAGATCGCGCTTCGCGTCCACCGGGCGTGCAAGGAGATGGGCATCGCGACCGTGGCCGTGCACTCCGAGGCCGACGCCGGCGCCATGTGGGTCAGGCTCGCCGACGAGAGCGTCTGCATCGGCCCCGCCCCGGCCGCCAAGAGCTATCTCAACATCCCCTCGATCATCGCCGCGGCGGAGATCACGGGGGCCCAGGCGATCCATCCGGGCTACGGATTCCTTTCGGAAAACGCCCGCTTCGCCGAGATCGTGAACGCGCACGGCTTCACCTTCATCGGGCCCAAGCCCGAGCACATCAGGATGATGGGCGACAAGATCACCGCCAAGCAGGCGGTGAAGGACGTCGGCATCCCGGTGGTGCCGGGCTCGGACGGCGCGGTCACGTCGGAATCGCAGGCGTTCGCAGCGGCCCGGAAGATCGGCTTTCCGGTGCTGATCAAGGCGGCGGCCGGCGGCGGCGGGCGCGGCATGAAGGTGGCCCGCACCGAGGCCGATCTCGCCGAGGCGGTGAGCACCGCCCGCGCCGAGGCGCGCGCCGCGTTCGGCGACGACGCCGTCTACATGGAGCGCTACCTGCAGACTCCGCGGCACATCGAGCTGCAGGTGATCGCCGACGCCTACGGCGCCGTCTGCCACCTGGGCGAACGTGACTGCTCGCTGCAGCGGCGGCACCAGAAGGTGCTGGAGGAGGCCCCCTCCCCGGTCATCGACGCGGCCGCCCGCGCCCGCATCGGCAAGGTCGTCGTCGACGCCATCAAGGCGATCGGCTACCTGGGCGTCGGCACCATCGAGTTCCTCTACGAGAACGGCGAGTTCTTCTTCATCGAGATGAACACCCGCCTGCAGGTGGAGCATCCGGTGACCGAGGCGATCACCGACATCGACCTGGTGCGCGAGCAGATCCGCATCGCCGCGGGCGAGCCGCTCTCCTTCCGCCAGGAGGAGATCGTGTTCGAGGGCCACGCCATCGAGTGCCGGATCAACGCCGAGAACCCGCGCACCTTCGCGCCCTCGCCGGGCACGGTGAGCGACTTCCATGCGCCAGGGGGCCTGGGCGTGCGGCTGGATTCGGCGCTCTACGCCGGCTACACGATCCCGCCCTACTACGACAGCCTGGTGGGCAAGCTGATCGTGCACGGCCGCGACCGCGAGGAATGCATCGCCCGCATGTGCCGCTGCCTCTCGGAGATCGTGGTCGCCGGGATCGACACCAACATCCCGCTGTTCCAGGAGCTGCTGGTCAACCCGGACATCGTCCGCGGCGACTACAACATCCACTGGCTCGAGACCTGGATCAA
>NZ_DATIMC010000024.1:0-16981 GCF_035475775.1 Phenylobacterium sp.
ACTGGGTCGGCTACCGCCAGGAGCGCTCGGAGCCGGCGCTTGGGACCGACCTTCGGGCGCTCTATGACGGCAGGATCTCGGTGACGCCGCTGCATATCGACCTCACGCACGGCGAGTCAGTGCACAAGCTTCGTGGCGTACTGGGCGGGCCGCCGCCCAAGGCAGCGTGACGATGGCGAAGAAAGACGACGACACGGCCGAGACGCGGCTCGCCCGCCTGATCCTCGCCCTGCGCTCGCAGGGCGTCAGCGATCCCGCCGTCCTGAACGCCATCGAGACCACGCCGCGCGAGGCCTTCACGCCCGACCTCTTCAAGGAGCGCGCGTTCGAGGACTCGGCCCTGCCGATCGCCTGCGGCCAGACCATCAGCCAGCCGTTCATCGTCGGGCTGATGACCCAGGCCCTGAAGCTCGAGCCGCGGGCCAGGGTGCTGGAGATCGGGACCGGCTCCGGCTATCAGACCACGATCCTCTCCAAGCTCGCCCGGCTGGTCTATACCGTCGAGCGCTACCGCACCCTGCTGCGCGAGGCGGAGGCCCGCTTCCAGGCGCTCGGCCTCACCAACGTGATCACCAGGTTCGGCGACGGCGGCAGGGGCTGGCCCGAGCAGGCGCCTTTCGACCGCATTATGGTCACGGCGGCGGCGCCTTCGGAGCCGAAAGCCCTGCTGTCGCAGCTGAAGCCGGGCGGCGTGCTGGTCGCGCCCATCGGCAAGGGGCCGGTGCAGACCCTTCGGCGCTACACCGGCGACGGCAGGGGGGGCTTCGCGGTCGAGACGCTGACCGACGTCCGCTTCGTGCCTCTGCTCGACGGCGTGGCGAAGGAGCTTTGAGCCCTCCGGCCCAAGCTGCGGCGCTTTGCGGGTGGTTTCGCGCGGACCCATCCGCCAAACTCCCCCCGCGCCGACATTGATTCCTTCTTCCAACCGCCATTCGGGAGCGGCGATGACGCAAATCCTGGCACGATCGGTCTTGGCGCTGTTCGCCTCCACGGCGCTGTGCGCGAGCGCCCTGCCGGCCCAGGCCGCCAGGCATCATCATCGCCATCATGCGGCCGTCCACCGCAGCGCGCATCACCACAGGACAGCCGCCGCCTCGGCCGGCGCCGACCAGGGCGAGACCGGCGGCCGCGGCGCGAGCGGCCGGGTCATCGAGATCGCCTCGCCCGCCGCGACCTACACGGTGAAGAAGGGCGACAGCCTGCAGAAGGCCGCCGACCAGTTGGACGTCGACGTGGCCGAGCTGAAGCGCCTCAACCACATTCGCGGCTCGATGATCCGCGCGGGCCAGGTGCTGAAGGGGCCCGGCGAGACGGCGCACGCCTATGTGGCGCGCTCGGGCGACACGCTGGCCGGCATCGCGCAGCGGTTCGGCGTCTCCGAGACGCAGATCCGGGCCGAGAACGGCTTCACCCGCCATCCGAGGATCCGGGCCGGCCAGCAGGTCCGCCTGCCCGAAGGCTTCCACGACCGCGGCGCGTCCGAGGCCGAGGCCGCGCGGCCCACGCGCGCCCACAGCCGGCTCAGCCCCGCCGAGGTCCGGGAGGAGGCCGCCGACGATGGCCGCGCCACGCGCTCGGTCACCGGCCGGGTGGTGGACGTGGCGGGCGGCGGGCGGACCTATCGGGTGAGAAAGGGCGACACGCTGGAGAAGATCGCCGACAAGCTGGACGTCGACGTCGCCGATCTGAAGAAGGCCAACCACCTCCGCAGGAACCTGCTCCATCCCGGCCAGCTGCTGAAGGCGCCCGGCGGCGAGCCCGCCAAGGCCTACGTGGTCGGCCCAGGCGACACCATCTACGCCATCTCCCGGCGCTTCGGCGTGAGCGTCGAGGCGCTGCGTTCGGCGAACGGCATGGGCCGGGTCGCGACCATCCATACCGGCGAGCGGCTGCGCCTGCCCGCCGGCTGGCGCGACCGCGGCCCGGCGACCGCGACCATCCGCGCCCCGGCCGCAAGCGAAACCTCGCCGAGCCGGCGCGAGACGGCCGCACCGGGCGAGACGCCGCCGCCCACCGCGCCCAGGCCTTACATTCCCAGCGCGCCGCGGCCCTACGCGCCGCCGACCACGAGCAACCCCACCGCCGTCCTGCCCGCGCCCACCACCGGGCCCAGCGACGCCCAGATCACCGAGCTCGGCCGCGGCAAGTTCCTGTGGCCCCTGCGCGGCGACATCGTCTCGGACTTCGGGCCCAAGCCGACGGGCCAGCGCAACGACGGGATCAACATCCACGCCGAGGCCGGCGCGCCGGTCCGCGCCGCGGCGGCGGGCGACGTGGTCTATGCCGGCGACCAGGTGCCGGGCTTCGGCAATCTGGTGCTGATCAAGCACGCCGACGGCTGGGTCACCGCCTATGCGCACCTCTCGCGCATCGAGGTGAAGATGCAGCAGAAGGTCATCCAGGGTCAGGAGATCGGCCAGGCTGGCCAGACCGGCGGCCTCACCGAGCCCCAGCTGCACTTCGAGGTGCGCTACGCCGCCAACCCCGCCGACCGCGCCCGCCCCATCGACCCCAAGCTGGTCCTGCCGCAGTAAGTCCGGGACTATGGTCGACGTCGACGCATCGAACTACTGCAGAGGCATGTGGAAGATTGCGCTCGTTGCGCTGACAGCGAGCGTCCCCCTTGCCCGGCCAGCGATGGCTCAGACGGCCTATTTTCCAGGCCACGAGGTGCCGATGCCCAAGCTGAGCGAGGAGCAAATCGAGAAGGCAGATGCAGAATACAGGGCCTTGGTAGCTGGGGGCGAAAACGTTGCCGTGCAGCTCCTCAGCACGTGCACGACACTGTCGGACGCACTCGTGGTTCTTCGAGCCGACGAGAACGTGGTTCCGAGTGGCATTAGAACGGAGCATCAGCACCTGAGAGCCAGTCTTGAGCAGCGATATTCACGTGATTGCGGATGGACCAAAACAGAGACACACCCCGAACGCCCCTGAGTTCGAGACCTCGAAATAGCACCCTTCCTCCTCGATGGAGGAAGGGCAGGGATGGTGGTGTGAGCAGGGCGATGAGGGGAATGGCGTTAATTGGCGCCTGCGCCTAGCCGCGAACTTCGCCCTAAGTCAGCGGCCACACCACCACCCCTTCCCCTCCTCCATCGAGGAGGAGGGATAAAATGTGGTGCCCTGCCCGGATGATGCCCATCGGCGCGGCTTTCTGGAGCATGCCGCACCTAGAGCGGCAGCGGCTTGCCTAGCTCGCCGGCCAGATCGCGGATGAACTGCCAGGCCACCCGGCCCGAGCGCGCGCCGCGGGTCTGGGCCCACTGCAGGGCGCGGCGCTCCAGGTCATCCGTCGCCAGGCCGTAGCGCTCGGCGTAACCCTCGACCGCCGCCAGGTAGGTCGCCTGGTCCATGGGGGGGAAGCCGATCCACAGCCCGAAGCGGTCCGAGACGCTGACCTCCTCCTCGGCGTCCTCGGCTGCGGCGATCAGGCCGCGGTCCTCGCCATGGCCGCGCGGCATCAGGTGGCGGCGGTTGGAGGTGGCGACGAACAGCACATTGGCGGGCGGCCCGGAGACGCCGCCCTCGAGCGCGGATTTCAGGGCCTTGGCGGCTTGCGCCCCCTCCTCGAAGGACAGATCGTCGCAGAGCACGACGAACCGCTCGGGCCGGGCGCGGAGCAGATCGAAGAGGTCGGGCAGGGCGGTGACCTGGTCGCGGTCCACCTCCACCAGCTTGAGCGCGCGAGCGGTCTCGCTCACGCTCATGAAGGCGGCCTTGGCGAGCGAGCTCTTGCCGGTGCCGCGCACGCCCCAGAGCAGGACGTGGTTGCAGGGAACGGCCGCGGCGAAGCGCTGCAGGTTCTGCACGAACCGCTCCTTCTGCCGCTCGACGCCCATCAGGCTCGCCAGCGGCAGGGGATAGTCGGGCGCGGGGTGGAAGGCGCCGCTGCGCGGCTCGTGCCGGAACAGGCGGGCGGCCGCGAAGTCCGGCGCGGCGGGCGCCGGCGGGCTCAGCCGCTCCAGCGCCTCGGCGATGCGGGTCAGGACAGGCTCGAGCTCGGGGTCCATCCTCGCAGGCCTTAGCGCCCGCCGGGTTGCATTGCAAAACCAGGGCGGAAGCCATAGCTTCCGCCGACCTTTGGACGGGGGTCATCGGGCCGGCCGTCGACGCGATTCGGAGAGACCATGTTCGCTACGCCCGCCTTCGCCCAAACCGCCGGAGCCGTAGGCGCCGGAGGGGGTCCGGGCATCCTGATGCAGGTCCTGCCGCTGGTCGCCATCATGGCGCTCTTCTACTTCCTGATGATCCGGCCCCAGCAGCGGCGCATGCGCCAGCATCAGGACATGGTCTCCGGCCTCAAGCGCGGCGACACGGTGGTTCTGCCCTCCGGGGTGATCGGAAAGGTGGTCCGGGTGGAGGACAAGGAAGTGGGCGTGGAGGTCGCCACCGGCGTGACGGTGAAGGTCGTCAAGAGCATGATCTCCGAGGTCCGGGCGCGCGGCGAGCCCGCGCCGGCCAACGATTCCAAGCGCTAGGGCGCCGCGCCGCCCATGATGGAGCTGTCGCGCTGGAAGGTGATCCTCGTCGCCATTGCGACGGCGCTGGGCCTTCTGTTCACCCTGCCCAACCTGCTGCCTGCGGGCGCGCTGGCGAGCTTGCCCGGCTTCCTGCCGAGGCAGACCCTGCACCTCGGTCTCGACCTGCAGGGCGGCTCTTCGCTGCTCCTGGAGGTGGACACCAACGCTCTGATGACCGAGCGGCTGACCAACATGGTCGAGGACGTCCGCACGACCCTGACCCAGGAGCAGATCCCGTTCACGGACCTCGGCCAGGTGAATGGCGGCATCCAGGTGCGGATCGCCAATCCCGCGCAGCTCTCGGCGGCCCAGAACGCCCTTCGACGCGCGCTCGGAACCCCGCTGCCCGGCGCGGCCGGCGGCCAGGAGGTGACCGTCGCGACCTTGCCCGACCAGCGGCTGCGCATCGGCTTCGTCGCCGAGGCTTTCCAGGCGGAAGCCGCCCGGGCGGTTGAGCAGTCGATCGAGATCGTCCGCCGGCGCATCGATCAGCTCGGCACCAAGGAGCCCGACATCACCCGCCAGGGGACCAACCGGATCTTCATCCAGGTGCCCGGCGAGAGCGATCCCGAGCGGCTGAAGAACATCATCGGCCAGACCGCCAAGCTCACCTTCCAGATGGTCGTCGAGAGCGCCTCGCCCGAGGATGTCCAGGCCGGCCGGGTGCCGCCCGGCGACGAGCTGCTGCCTTCCACGGACGGGATCGCGCCGGCCTACCTCGTCAAGCGGCGCTCGGTGGTGACCGGCGAGATGCTGACCAGCGCCTCGCCCGGCTACGACCAGCAGAACGGTCAGGCGATCGTGCAATTCCGCTTCAACAGCCTGGGCGCGCGGCGCTTCGGGGAGATCACCAGCCAGAACCTCGGCAAGAAGTTCGCCATCGTGCTCGACAAGAAGGTGATCTCCGCGCCGGTGATCCAGAGTCCGATCATGGGCGGCTCCGGCCAGATCTTCGGCCACTTCACGACGCAGAGCGCGAACGACCTCGCCGTGTTGCTGCGCGCCGGCGCCCTGCCGACCCGGCTGATCGTGCAGGAGCAGCGGACGGTCGGCGCCGAGCTCGGCGCCGATGCGGTGCGGGCCGGCGCCATCTCCGCCATCGTCGGACTGGCCGCGACCGTGGTCTTCATGATCGCCATCTACGGCTTCCTGTTCGGGGGGGTCTCGATCATCGGCCTGGTGGTCAACGGCCTGATGATCATCGGCATCATGAGCTTCACCCAGGCGACGCTCACCTTGCCGGGCATCGCGGGCCTGATCCTGACGCTCGCCGTGGCGGTGGACGCCAACGTGCTGATCTACGAGCGCATGCGCGACGAACTGAGGGCCGGGCGCAGCCTGATCTCCTCGATGGACTCGGGTTTCGCACGCGCCATGGCGACCATCATGGACGCCAACATCACCCACCTGCTCTCGGCGCTGATCCTGTTCCAGTTCGGCTCCGGCCCGGTGAAAGGCTTCGCCTGGACGCTGTCGATCGGCGTGCTGACCACGGTGTTCTCCGCGGTGCTGGTCAGCCAGGTGCTGCTCGGCTGGTGGTTCCGCGCCGTGCGGCCCAAGATCCTGCCGATCGCCTAGGAGGCCTGGCGCATGAAATTCTGGCCTCTGGTCAAGATCCTTCCGGTCCGCACGCATTTCCGCTTCGTCCGTCTGGCGAGGTATTTCGCGACGCTGTCGGTGCTGGCGATCATCGGCTCGCTGTACATGGCCCTGACGCCCTTCCGGCCGCCCTGCGGGGGCCTGGCCTGCGGCATCGATTTCAAGGGCGGCACGGTGCTCGAGCTCACCACCGCGCCGCAGCCGGCCGACCTCAGCAAGATCCGCGGCCTGCTCTCGGCGATGAACCTGGGAGATGTCCAGGTGCAGGGCTTCGGCTCGCCGTCCTCGGCCATGGTGCGCTTCCAGACGCCGCAGGGCGCCAGCGCCAGCCAGACGGCGGATTCGGTCAAGGCCCGCATCGCCCAGACCGTCTCGCCGGTGAAGTTCACCCGCACCGACGTCGTGGGCCCGAAGGTCTCGGGCGAGCTGCTGCGCTCCGGCATCCTGGCGCTCGGCGGCGCGATCTTCCTGATGCTGCTCTACATCTGGTTCCGCTTCGAACTGCAGTTCGGGCTGGGCGCGGTGGCGGCGCTGTTCCACGACGTCTTCCTGACCTTCGGCCTGATCGCCATCACCCGCATCGAATTCAGCCTGCAGGCGGTCGCCGCCATCCTGACGATCATCGGCTACTCGATGAACGACACCGTGGTCGTTTTCGATCGGTTCCGAGAGAACCTTCGCAAATACAAGCGCATGCCGTTGGGCGAGGTGATCGACCTGTCGATCAACGAGATGCTGACGCGGACCATCATCACCAGCTTCACCGCGGTCCTGGCGCTGGTGGCCCTGTGGGTGTTCGGCGGGCCGTCGCTGCGCGATCTGTCGATCATCATGCTGTTCGGCATCGCGATCGGCACCTATTCCTCGATCTACATCGCCGCCCCGGTGATCCTGCTGTGGGGCGTCAAGCGCAGCGACGAGGAGGCCGAGCCGATCAAGCCGCCCGGCGGAGCGGCCGCCCGCCGTTGATGGCCCGCCGATGGCCCGCAGCGCCCCTTCGATCGACTCCTACGGCGCCGGCGGCTTCCGGCTCTCCGGCGCGTGGCATGCGGGCTCGCTGCTGATCGTCGCCGACCAGGCGCTGAGCTGGCCGGCGCGCGGGCCGGGCGAGATCACCCGCGAAAGCCTCGCGCCGGTGTTCGCGGCGGGTCCGGCCGAGGTGGAGTTCCTGCTGCTGGGCGTCGGCCGGGCCAATGCGCTGCCGCCGCGCGAGCTGCGCGAGGCGCTCGTCGCCGCCGGCATCGGGCTGGAGTTCATGGACACCCCGGCCGCCGCCAGGCTCTACAATGTGCTCACCTCGGAGGGCCGCCGGCTGGCCGCCGCCCTGATCGCCGTCTAGAAGCGTCGCCTTAGGCTTTCGGCGTGCGTCAAATCGCCCTATACCTGACTGCCTGGGTAGGAATCGGGAGGCAGTTCCATGGCGGCGTTTTTGTCGAACCTGCGCAACACCATGATCGTCAGCTTCATCATCGCGCTGGTGATCATCGCCGGCTATCGCATGCATTACGGCTCGTTCGATGCGATCTTCTGGCAGGCGGTGTTCCGCTGGCTGCACGTGATCGCCGGGATCATGTGGATCGGCCTGCTCTGGTATTTCAACTTCGTGCAGACCCGGAAAATGCCGGAAATTCCCGCCGAGCTGAAGCCCGCGGTCTCCAAATACATCGCCCCCGAGGCGCTGTTCTGGTTCCGCTGGAGCGCGGCCTTCACCGTGCTGATGGGCCTGATCCTGGCCTGGGATCGCGGCTACATCGTCCAGGCGCTGACGCTGGGGGCCACCGAGGGCTTCAGCGCGCCGGGGCACAGCTTCATCGGGCTCGGCATGTGGCTCGGCCTGATCATGGCCTTCAACGTGTGGTTCATCATCTGGCCGGCGCAGAAGATCTCCCTGGGCCTGGTCGACTCCGACGCCGACGCGAAGGCCGCGGCCGGCGTCCGGGGCATGGTCGCCTCGCGGATCAACACCTTCCTGTCGATCCCGATGCTGGTCTGCATGACCATGAACCAGACCATCTTCGGCTGACGCCGAAGCGCTTTGCGAGGGGGCCCGCTGCTGCGGGCCCTTTTTCTTGACGTCATCCCACAAGCCCCGCAGGGGCTATCCGGGAACCAGGCCGGCGCACCTCATGTCTGGGTCCCGGCTCTCCGCGCTGGCGCGCTGCGGCCGGGATGACGATGTGAGTGAAGGCCCTGATCACGATCTCGACGCGCTGGTCCGCCGCGTGGATCCGGACCGCTGGATGTCGAGCCGGTTCGTGAGCGATGGCGAGGCCCGCGCCGACCTCATCTCGCTCTACGCCTTCGATCACGAACTCGCCCGCGCGCCGCGCGTCGCCTCCAACCCGCTGATCGGCGAAATCCGGTTGACCTGGTGGGGTGAGGCGCTGGACGAGATCTTCGAAGGCCGCCCGGTGCGGCGGCACCCCGCCGCCCTGGCGCTCGCCGACGTGGTGCGCCGGCGGGACCTTCCGCGCGAACCGCTGGAGGCGATGATCGAGGCGCGCGCGCGCGAACTGGACGGTTCGCTCCTGGACGAAGCTGCGGCGCTCGCCTGGGCCCGCGACACCGGTGGCCTCGCCGCCGAGCTCGCCGCGCGCATCCTCGATCCCGCCGCCGACGCGACGGCCGCCCGATCAGCCGGCGCAGCCTGGGCGCTCGGCCGCAAGGCCGCCGAGGCGCCGGCTCTGGCCCCCCTTGTCGCCCGGACTCTGGGCGAGGCCCGCATGGCCGCCCGCCGCCTGACCCCGACCGCCTTCCCGGCGGTCGCGCACGCCGCGCTCGCGAGACACCGGGCCGCCTCGGCGCTGTCCAAGCGCCTCCGCCTCACCTGGGCCGTGGCGAGGGGGCTGATATAGCTCTGCTCGTCCCCGCGCAGGCGGGGACCCAAGCCGAGTCTGAGCCGCACGATCAGCGCATGGATGTGCGCCTGCGCGGGAGTGAACGGGATTATTCAGCCGGTTCGAGCGCCCGCCAGCCGGCCCACGTTTCCAGATCGCTCAGCGCCCGCTCGCCGATCAGTCGCCTCCTGGCGCGGCCGCGCTCCTTTGGCGGCAGCCGCCGGCCATCCGGTCCGTGACGCGGCGCCTCCAGCGGCGGAAGCAGGCCGTAGTTGATGTTCATCGGCTGGAACGAGCCCGCGCCGGCCTCCAGATGGCCGCCGGTGATGTGCCCGATCAGCGCCCCCAGCGCGGTGGTGGGCGGCGGCGGGTCCAACGGCCGCCCCAGCCGCTCGGCGGCGGCCAGGCGCCCGGCGATCAGCCCGACCGCGGCGCTCTCCACATAGCCTTCCACGCCGGTCACCTGGCCCGCGAAACGCAGGCGCGGATCGGCCTTCAGCCGCAGGCGCGCGTCCAGCAGCCGGGGCGAATTGAGGAAGGTGTTGCGATGCAGCCCGCCGAGCCTGGCGAACACCGCCTTTTCCAGCCCCGGGATCATGCGGAAGATCTCGGTCTGCGCGCCGTGCTTCAGCTTGGTCTGGAAGCCCACCATGTTCCACAGCGTGCCCAGCGCATTGTCCTGCCGCAGCTGGACCACGGCGTAGGGCTTCTCCTGCGGCTGATGGGCGTTGGTCAGGCCGACCGGCTTCATCGGGCCGTGGCGCAGCGTCTCGCGCCCACGCTCGGCCATCACCTCGATCGGCAGGCAGCCGTCGAAGTAGGGCACGTGCTCCCAGTCCTTGAACTCGGCCTTGGGCCCGGCGAGCAGCGCCTCGACGAAGGCCTCGTACCGGGCGCGGTCCATCGGGCAGTTGATGTAGGCGGCCGCATCGCCGCCGGGGCCCGTCTTGTCGTAGCGCGACTGCCGCCAGGCCACGTCCATGTCGATGCTCTCGACGTGCACGATGGGCGCAATGGCGTCGAAGAAGGAGAGCTGGCCTTCGCCGGTGAGCGACAGGATCGCCTCGCTGAGCGCGGGAGAGGTGAGGGGACCCGTCGCCACGATCACGCTGTCCCAGTCGGCCGGCGGCAGGCCCGCGACCTCCTCGCGCGCGACGGTGACCAGGGGATGGGCCATGAGCCGCTCGGTCACCGCGGCCGCGAATCCCTCGCGGTCGACCGCCAGCGCCCCGCCCGCCGGCACCTGGCAGGCGTCGCCCGCGGCCATCACGATGGAGTCCAGCTTGCGCATCTCGGCGTGCAGCAGGCCCACGGCGTTCCCGCTCCAGTCGTCGGCGCGGAAGGAGTTGGAGCAGACCAGCTCGGCCAGCCGGTCGGTCTGGTGCGCGTCGGTCATCCGGACCGGGCGCATCTCGTGCAGCACCACCGGCGCGCCGGCGCTGGCGATCTGCCAGGCGGCCTCGGAGCCGGCCAGGCCCCCGCCCACCACATGTACCGGTCGCGTGCTCATGCGTGGCTAACTAGCAACGATCCCCGCCGATCGCGAGCGGGGCCTTGCACCGCCCCGGCCCCCCCACCAAGCTTAGAACCCACTGGGGGCGCCGACTCGTTGAAGCGACGAGGCCGGCTGAGGGACGAGGGATGAACCGGTTTTCGGCGAGCGAGGCCGCGCTGGAGGGCTTCCGCCTCACCCGGGAGCGCCCGGGGACGGTGCTGGCCTGGAGCGGGCTCTACTTCGTCGGCGTGCTGATCATCGCCCTGGTCATGATGGCGAGCCTCGACCCGCACTTCATCGAGCTCGCCAAAAAGGGCCAGCTGCTCAATCGCGACCCCGAAGAGATCGGCGCCATGCTGGCGAGCTCGCTGCCCGCCTTCCTGCTGGTCGTATTGCTGACCATCGTGCTGTTCTCGACGGTCATGGGCGGGATTTACCGGCTGGTCCTGCGGCCGCAGGAGCATGGCTTCGCGCACCTCCGATTCGGCCGCGACGAGCTGCGCCTGACGGCCGTGAACCTGCTGCTGTTCGGCATGGGCATGGCGTGCCTCACCTTCGGCATCGGCGTCATCGCCCTGGCCGAGAGCGCCTCCCCGCTGGCCGGCTTTCTCGTCGGGGCGGCCGTGGTGGCGGCCACCATCTGGCTCGGGGTCAAGCTGTCGCTCGCCACCCCGATGAGCTTCGCCACCCACAGGATCGCGATCCGCTCGGCATGGCGGCTGACCGGCGGCCGCCGCTTCTGGGAGCTGCTCGGGATGATCGTGCTGGCGCTGATCTTCTACTTCATCGTCTGGATCCTGGTGACGATCATCGACCTGGCCGTGGTGACTGCGGCCGGCGGGCAGCAGAACGTGCAGGCGGCGAGCAGCCCCGTCGCCTTCATCGGCTTCGTTGCGACCCTGATCATTCAGCTCGTGCTGCCGATCCTGCAGGTGATCATGGTCTATTCGCCGCTGGCGGTGGCCTACCAGCAGCTCACCGACGAGGCGCCGCCCGCCCGGACGGCGGACGCCTGAGCCATGGCGGCGTTCTCGTCCAGCGATGCGGCCATCGAAGGCTTCCGCGTGATCGGCGCGCGCTGGCGCGTGCTGGTCGGCTGGTCGCTGTTCAACCTGATCGCCCTGGTTGCTCTGCTCGTGGTGCTGGTGGTCGCGGTCGCGGCGGTGTCGGCGCTCGCGGCGTCCGACGAGACCGCCCAGACCGCGGGGGGCGCGATCGGCGGGGTCATCGTCGGCCTGGGTGAGCTCCTCGTGCAGGTGATGTTGGTCAGCGGCCTGTTCCGCATGGAGCTGAGGCCGGAGGCGCCGGGCTTCCTGCACCTGCGGATCGGCCGCGACGAGATGCGCGTGCTGGGCGCGCTGCTGCTCGTGATCGTGGCCGCCATTCCCCTGGCGCTCGTGCTGGCCGCGGCGGTCGCAGCCGGCGCGCGGGTCTCGCCGGCGCTGGCGCTCCTCGTCGCGCTGGTCGGCGCGACGATCTTCTATGGCGTGCTGCTGCGGTTCGGGCTGGTCTCGCCGATCGCCTTCGCCGAGGCGCGGCTCAGCCTCGTGGAATCCTGGCGGCGGACGCGCGGCCAGTTCTGGGCGCTGGTCGGCATGGCGCTGCTGCTGCTCTGCTTCTGGGCGATCGTCGCGGTGATCGCCTGGTTCGCGCTGTTCCTGGTGGGCGGCCTCGCCACCGGTTTCCGCGACCTGGGCCTGAGCGGAACCGAGGCGCTCGAGGCGCACCCCGGGCGCTACCTCTTCCAGCTCGCCGCCCAGGTGCTGCTCGCGCCGTTCTGGCTGGTGATCGGCGTGGCGCCGTGGATCGCGGTCTATCGGGCCCTGGCGCCGGCGCCGCGCGACTAGGCCGTCGCGCTCGGCCGCGCCGAGACGCGGGCGCGCCAGGCCGTGACCTTCTCCAGCTCGTCAGGGACCGGCAGGCCGATCCAGTCGGCGAAATCGATGGTGGTGAGCGCGCAGATGTCGGCCATGGAGTAGGCCTCGCCGGCGACGAACGGATTGTCCGCCAGCTCGCGGTTCAGCCACTTCAGCGCGGCGCCGTAGGCCGCGCGGTTGGACTCGCCGAAGTCCTTGTACTGGGTGAGCAGCGCGGCGGTGCGCGGGTGGGCGTGGCGCCAGAAGTTGCCCACCGGCTGCATCACCTGGAACTCGACGCGGCGGATCCACATGTCGACCTGCGCCTTGCCGAGCGGCGTGTCGCCGAACAGCGGCGGATCGGGCTGGGTCTCCTCGAAATAGCGGCAGATCGCCACCGTCTCGGAGATCGCGGCCCCGTCGTCCAGCACCAGGGTGGGCACCTGGCCCAGGGAGTTGCGCGCCCGGTGTTCGTCGCTCTTGTGCTCGCGCTTCATCAGGTCGAGCCGCGTCTCGTCGAGCGCGATCCCCTTCTCCTTCAGGAAGATCCGCACCCGCCTGGGGTTCGGCGCCGGATTGGGCGCCCCGTAGAGGATCATGGAAGCTCCTTTTCTCGGTCCCATCCCTCCTCTTCAGGGGAGGGTGGCCGTCGCGCAGCGCCGGACGGGTGGGGGTGAGTGGTTCAGCGCGCCGCGCGTGGCGTCAAGCATCTTCCCTCGTCGACGGAAGTTCCGCGAGCGCCGCAAGGATCGTGTGTATCACCCCGTCAAGGTTGGTTCGCACGGCCGAATTCGGAAACCGAAGCACCAGATAGCCCGCTCGCGCGAGCAAGGCGTCTCGGATCCCGTCGTGCTCCATCTGCCGCGGCTCGTTGTGGTGGCCGCCGTCCAGTTCGATCACCAGCTTCCGATCGATGCAGAGGAAGTCGAGGAAATAGCCCTTGAACGGCCGTTGACGACGAAAGTGATAGCCCTCGGGGTGCAGCCGCTTGAGCCCGCCCCACAGCCCAATCTCCGGTTTCGTCATGTTGTTGCGAAGCTTGCGAGCTCTCGCCGTCGGCGCCGTGACCGTGACAGGCTCCCCCACCCTGGCCGCTTCGCGGCCTGTCCCTCCCCTGAAGAGGAGGGTCTCTAAGCCCCCACCCTGGCCGCTTCGCGGCCTGTCCCTCCCCTGAAGAGGAGGGACTTAAGCCCGCATCCGGGCGGCGCCGCGGCGGTCCCGGTGGCGCGCCAACAGGCCGGCCAGGTAGCGGCCGGTCCAGCTCTTCGGGTTGGCGGCGACCTGCTCGGGGGAGCCGGTGGCGACGATCTCGCCGCCGCCGTCGCCGCCCTCGGGGCCGAAGTCGACGATCCAGTCGGCGGTCTTCACGACGTCGAGGTTGTGCTCGATGACGATCACCGTGTTGCCCTGGTCGACCAGCTCGTGCAGCACCTCGAGCAGCTTCTTCACGTCCTCGAAGTGCAGGCCGGTGGTGGGCTCGTCGAGGATGTAGAGGGTCTTGCCGGTGGCCCGCCGGCTGAGCTCCTTGGAGAGCTTCACCCGCTGGGCCTCGCCCCCGGAGAGCGTCGTCGAGGACTGGCCGACCTTGACGTAGCCGAGGCCCACGCGCTTCAGGGTCTGCATCTTCTCGCGCAGCACCGGCACGGCCTTGAAGAACTCGGCGGCCTCGTCCACCGTCATGTCAAGAACGTCGGCTATGCTCTTGCCTTTGAACAGGATTTCCAGGGTCTCGCGGTTGTAGCGCCGGCCGTGGCAGACGTCGCAGGTGACATATACGTCAGGCAGGAAGTGCATCTCGATCTTGATCAGGCCGTCGCCCTGGCAAGCCTCGCAGCGGCCGCCCTTGACGTTGAACGAGAAGCGGCCCGGCCCGTAGCCGCGCGCCTTGGCCTCGGGCAGGCCTGCGAACCAGTCGCGGATCGGCTGGAAGGCGCCGGTGTAGGTCGCCGGGTTGGACCGCGGCGTGCGCCCGATCGGCGACTGGTCGATGTCGATGACCTTGTCGAAGTGCTCCAGCCCCTCGATGCGCTCGTAGGGGGCGGGCGCGTCGGAGGCGTTGTGCAGCCTGCGCGCCGCGGCCTTGTAGAGGGTCTCGATGGTGAAGGTCGACTTGCCGCCGCCCGAGACCCCGGTGACGCAGGTGAAGGTCCCGACCGGGATCTCCGCGGTGACGGCCTTCAGGTTGTTGCCCGAGGCGCCCACGACGCGCAGCACCTTGCTCTTGGAGATCGGCCGGCGGACCTCCGGGACCTCGATTTCGCGCACGCCCGAGAGGTACTGGCCCGTGAGGCTCCTGGGCTCGGCCATGATGTCGGCGGGCTTGCCCTCGGCGATGATCTCCCCGCCGTGCACGCCGGCGGCCGGGCCCATGTCGATCACGTAGTCGGCGGTGAGGATCGCCTCCTCGTCGTGCTCGACGACGATCACCGAATTGCCGAGGTCGCGCAGGCCCTTGAGGCTGGCGAGCAGCCGGGAGTTGTCGCGCTGGTGCAGGCCGATCGACGGCTCGTCGAGCACATAGAGCACGCCGGTCAGGCCCGAGCCGATCTGGCTCGCCAGCCGGATGCGCTGGCTCTCGCCGCCGGAGAGGCTGCCCGAGCCGCGCGACAGGTTCAGGTAGTCGAGGCCGACGTCGACCAGGAACCGCAGGCGGTCGTTGATCTCCTTCAGGATGCGCCGGGCGATCTCCATCTGCTTGTCGCTCAGCCGGCCGTCCAGAGCCTCGAACCACTCGCGCGCGTGCTTGATGGAGAGCGTCGAGACCTCGCCGATGTGCTTGCCGTCGATCTTCACGGCGAGCGCCTCGGGCTTCAGGCGGTAGCCCGCGCAGGCCTCGCACGGGGTCTCGGACTGGAAGCGCCCCAGCTCCTCGCGCACCCAGGCGGAATCCGTCTCCCGCCAGCGGCGCTCCAGGTTCGGCAGCACGCCTTCGAAGGTCTTGTTGACCTCGTAGCGGCGGGCGTTGTCGTCGTAGATGAAGCGGATCTTCTCATCGCCCGAGCCGTGCAGGATCACCTGCTTGGCGATGTCCGGCAGCTTCCACCAGGGCTCGTCCATGGAGAAGCCGTAGTGCCGCGACAGCGCCTGCAGGGTCTGGGTGTAGAGCGGGGAGGGGCCGCGCGACCAGGGGGCGACCGCGCCCTTGTGCAGGGTCTTGTCCTTGTCCGGGACCACCAGGTCGGCGTCGAAGGCGAGCTTGGCGCCCAGGCCGTCGCAGACCGGGCAGGCGCCGTAGGGGTTGTTGAACGAGAACAGCCTGGGCTCGATCTCGCTGATCGTGAAGCCGGAGACCGGGCAGGCGAACTTCTCGGAGAAGATCAGCCGCCGGGGCTCTTCCTCGCCCGGGTCCTGATCGGCCCACTCGGCGACCGCAATGCCGTCGGCCAGCCTGAGCGCCGTCTCCAGGCTGTCGGCGTAGCGGCTCTCCAGCCCCGGCTTGGCGACCAGCCGGTCGACCACCACGTCGATGTCGTGCTTGAACTTCTTGTCGAGGGTGGGGGCGTCCTCGATCGGGTAGAATTCGCCGTCGATCTTCAGCCGCTGGAAGCCGGCCTTCTGCCACTCGGCGATCTCGCGCCGGTACTCGCCCTTGCGGCCGCGCACCACGGGCGCGAGCAGGTAGAGCCGCGTGCCCTCGTCGATGGCGGCGAGCTTGTCGACCATCTGGCTGACCGTCTGGCTCTCGATCGGCAGGCCGGTGGCCGGCGAGTAGGGGACGCCGACCCGCGCCCACAGCAGGCGCATGTAGTCGTGGATCTCGGTCACCGTGCCCACGGTGGAGCGCGGATTGCGGCTGGTGGTCTTCTGCTCGATGGAGATGGCCGGCGACAGGCCCTCGATGAGGTCCACGTCGGGCTTGCTCATCAGCTCCAGGAACTGGCGCGCATAGGCCGACAGGCTCTCGACATAGCGGCGCTGCCCCTCGGCGTAGATGGTGTCGAACGCGAGCGAGCTCTTGCCCGAGCCCGACAGCCCGGTCAGCACCACCAGCTCGCCGCGCGGGATGTCCACGCTGACGTTCTTCAGGTTGTGCTCGCGCGCGCCGCGCACGCGGATCAGGTTCTGGTGGTCGGCCATGCTTCCCGGAAACTCGTCCCCGCCCAGGCGAGGTCCAACGGCTCCCCCTCGCGCGAGCCCCTTAATGTAGGCGTCGCGACTCACAGATTACACGGGAACGTAAAGCGAACAAAGCGCCTGCGACCGCGGGCCGCCCGGACCTGCTGACACGACGGTGGCCACAACTTCCAAATCGTCATCCCCGGGCTTGTCCCGTGGACCCATGGACGCCGAGGTCTGGGATCGGGCTGGAGCGCCGCCTGCGTCTATGGCTGGCCGGGACATGCCCGGCCATCACGATCAAGCCGCTCGCGCCCGCCGCGCGGCCCAGAGGTAGAGCGCCAGCACCGTGGCCGCATAGACCGCCAGCGCCAGCGGGGTCGCAGGCCCGAAGTCCTCCGGGACCAGGGCCAGCGGCGCGCCGTTGCCGGTGGCGACGATCAGCGCGGCATGGGCGACATTGAGCAAGGAGTCGCCCACGATGTAGCCGCTGACCAGCAGGATGCCGAGCCGCTTGACCGCCTCCGGATCCGGCCGCCGCTCGGCGGCGCGATTGTAGAGCCAGCCGGCGAAGGCGCCGACGATCACCGGCGTGGTGACGCTGGAGGGCAGGTA
>NZ_DATIMC010000025.1:0-68570 GCF_035475775.1 Phenylobacterium sp.
GCGCGCAAGGGATCCTTCCCCGGCGCCAGGGTGGCGGCGGAGTAGGAGATGGCCCGCAGCTCGCTTCCCGCCGTCGCCGCCCTGGCCATGGCGCTCGCCATCGGCCCGGGGCTCGTCTCACCCAGCCACGCCGCGGAAATCACGCCGAGGCTGGAGGTGCGCACGTTGAAGGCGCTGCCCACGCCGCTGCCTTATCCGTACGACGAAAAGGCTTCGGCCAAATCCGTCGACGCCGCCCTGGACGCGGCCTTCGCCCGCGCGAGGGTCTCGCACAAGCGGGTGATCGTCGATCTGGGCGGCAACTGGTGCAGCTGGTGTCGGCTGCTGGCGGCGGTGATGGAACTCCCCGAAGCCGAGCCGTTCATCAAGGCTCACTTCGAGGTCGTCTCGATCGCCGTGACGAGCGCCGAGAAAAGCCGCGACGACGAGAACCGGCAGGTGCTGAAGCGGTTCGATATCAAGACGATAGACGGCTATCCTTATCTTGTGGTGGCGGAGCCGGACGGACGTGTCCTTGCGCGCTCCTCGGCGGTGACCGATGACGCCCACCACACGCCGCAGGCGATGCTGGACTGGATCGCCCGCTTCGCCACGCCCGCGCATTCCGTGAAGACGGCCGCCAGAGGCCGCGAGGTCGTAAGCTGATGCCAGTCTGCAAGGTCGATGGCGAAGAGGTCGAGTTCGAGCCGGGGATGAACGTCCTGCAGGTCTGCGAGCTGGCCGGCCGGGAGATCCCGCGGTTCTGCTACCACGAGCGGCTGTCGATCGCCGGCAACTGCCGCATGTGCCTGGTGGAGGTGAAGCCCGGCCCGCCCAAGCCGCAGGCCTCCTGCGCGCTGCCGGCCGCGGAGAACATGGAGATCTTCACCGACACGCCGATGGTGAAGAAGGCGCGGCACGGGGTGATGGAGTTCCTGCTCATCAACCACCCCCTGGACTGCCCGATCTGCGACCAGGGCGGCGAGTGCGACCTGCAGGACCAGGCCATGGGCTATGGCCGCGACGACAGCCGCTACACCGAGAACAAGCGGGCGGTCGAAGAGAAGTTCATGGGCCCGGTCATCAAGACGGTGATGACCCGCTGCATCCAGTGCACCCGCTGCGTCCGCTTCATCACCGAGGTGGCGGGGGTTCCGGACATCGGGCTGATCTCCCGCGGCGAAGACGTCGAGATCACCACCTACCTCGACCGCGCGGTGACCTCGGAGCTCAGCGGCAACGCCGTCGACCTCTGCCCGGTGGGCGCGCTGACCCACAAGCCCTGGGCCTTCAACTACCGGCCCTGGGAGCTGAAGAAGACCGAAAGCGTCGACGTGCACGATGCGCTGGGCGCCTCGATCCGGGTGGACAGCCGCGGTTCCGCCGTGCTGCGCGTGCTGCCGCGCACCAACGAGGACATCAACGAGGAGTGGATCTCCGACAAGACCCGCTACGCCGTGGACGGGCTCTCGCGCCAGCGGCTGGACCGGCCCTACGTCCGCGAGGGCGGCCGGTTGCGCCAGGCCTCCTGGAGCGAGGCGCTGGACCTGGTGGCCTCCAGGCTGAAGGCGGCCAGGCCGGAGCGGATCGGGGTGATCGCCGGCGACCTGCAGGACGCCGAATCCATGAAGGCCGCGCTCGACCTGTTCCGCGCGCTGGGCGTGGCGAGCCTCGATTGCCGGCAGGACGGCATGGCGCTGGGCGAGGGCCCGCGCGCCAGCTGGCTGTTCAACTCGACCATCGCGGGCATCGAGCAGGCCGATGTGGCGCTGCTGGTCGGGAGCAATCCGCGGCTCGAGGCGCCGGTGCTGAACGCCAGGCTGCGCAAGCGCTGGCTGGCGGGGGCGCTGCGGATCGGCCTGATCGGCGAGGCGGCGGATCTGACCTATCCCTACGACCACCTCGGCGCGGGCCCGAAGGCGCTGGGCGGCCTCTCGCGGCAGCGCAACGAGTTCGTGCAGGCCTTCAAGGCCGCCAAGGCGCCGGCCGTGATCCTCGGCGTGGGCGCGCTGTCCCGCCCCGACAGCCCCCCCGTCGTCAAGGCCGCCGCCGGGCTCGCCAGGAGCGTCGGCGCGACCTGGAACGTGCTGCACACCGCGGCGTCGCGGGTGGGCGGCCTCGACCTCGGCTTCGTTCCCCAGCCGGGCGGCAAGAGCGCGCGCGAGCTCGCCGCCAAAGGGGGCGCGGACGTGCTGTTCCTCATGGGCGCCGACGAGATCGACCTCTCGGCCAGCAAGGCCTTCACCGTCTACCTCGGCACGCACGGCGACCGCGGCGCGCACCGGGCCGACGTGATCCTGCCGGGCGCGGCCTACACCGAGAAGAACGGCATCTACGTCAATACCGAGGGCCGCGTGCAGCTCGGCGTCCGCGCCGTCTTCCCGAAGGGCGAGGCGCGGGAGGACTGGGCGATCCTGCGGGCGCTCTCCGACCGGCTCGGCCAACGGCTGCCCTACGACACGCTGGACGACCTGCGCCGCAAGCTGTTCGCCGACCACCCGAGCTTCGGGCGCATCGACTACGTCGAGGGCCGCGCGGGGGCGGCTTCGCTCGACCTCGCCGCGCTCGGCGGGCCGGGCGAGCTTGCCGACGAGCCGTTCGCGAGCCCGATCAAGGCGTTCCACCTCACCAACCCCATCGCCCGCGCCAGCGTGACGATGGCCGAGTGCGCGGCGCTCGCCGCGGGCCCGGCAAGGCTCGCGGCGGAGTAGGCGATGACCGGCGCTCAGAGCTTTTGGGCCACCCCCGGCGGCTGGACCCTGCTCACGGTGGGCCAGATCCTGGCCGTGGTGGTCTGGATCCTGCTCTCGCTCGCCTTCCTGCTGCTGGCCGACCGGAAGATCTGGGCCGGCGTGCAGATGCGCAAAGGCCCCAATGTCGTCGGGCCGTTCGGCCTCCTCCAGTCGTTCGCGGATTTCGGGAAGTTCCTGATCAAGGAGATCGTGGTGCCGGACGGCGCCGACAGGGCGGTGTTCCTGATGGCCCCGCTGATCGCCTTCACGCTCGGGTTCGGGGCCTGGGCGGTGATCCCGCTCGCCCCCGGCTGGGTGGTCTCCGACATCAACGTCGGCGTGCTCTACCTGTTCGCGATCTCCTCGCTCGGCGTCTACGGCATCATCATGGGCGGCTGGGCGTCGAACTCGAAATACCCGTTCCTCGGCAGCCTGCGCTCCGCGGCCCAGATGGTCTCCTACGAGGTCTCGATCGGCTTCATCATCGTCACCGTGGTGATCCTGGCCGGCACCTTGAACCTGCAGCAGATCGTGGCGGCGCAGGCCGGCGGCTTCTGGAACTGGAACGTGTTCGGCGGGCCGGGGCCGATCTGGACCAAGCTCCTGACCGTCATCATGCTGCCGGTGGCGGTGATCTTCTTCGTCTCGGGGCTGGCGGAGACCAACCGGCCGCCGTTCGACCTGCCGGAAGCCGAGAGCGAGCTGGTGGCGGGCTACGCGGTCGAGTACTCCTCGACGCCCTACCTGCTGTTCCAGATCGGCGAGTACGCCAACATCGTGCTGATCTGCGCGATGACCTCGATCCTGTTCTTCGGGGGCTGGCAGGCGCCGTTCCCGACGCCGTTCACCGCCTCCTGGCCGCCGACGGCGGCGAGCTTCTTCGGCTTCATGTGGTTCTTCCTGAAGATCATCTTCTTCTTTTTCCTGGTCGCCATGGCCAAGGCGGTGGTGCCCCGCTACCGCTACGACCAGCTGATGCGGCTGGGCTGGAAGGTGTTCCTGCCGAGCTCGCTGGTGGCGGTGGTGGCGGTCTCGGCCTGGCGCGTGTTCGGAGCGGGCGCGTGAGGCCGATCGCGGCTCTTGCCCTGGCCGGGCTGGTCGCGGCCTGCGCCTCGCCCGCGCCGGAAGGCGGGATCGCCAATTACGATGCGCTGCGCCAGGCGCATGCGGACTGCACGGCCAAGGGCGGAACCCTGGTGCTCGAGAGCGGCGGAGATCCCGAGTACATCGGCGACTACGCCTGTGAGAGGAAATGAGGATGCTGCAGCGGATCCGGCAGGCGGTGAAGGGCGCGGCGCTCCTCGATTTCGCCGGCGCCTTCGGGCTCGGGATGAAGTACATGATCCGGCCCAAGGCGACCGTGCAGTACCCGCACGAACGCAACCCGCAGAGCCCGCGCTTCCGCGGCGAGCATGCGCTGCGCCGCTACCCCAACGGCGAGGAGCGCTGCATCGCCTGCAAGCTGTGCGAGGCGATCTGCCCGGCGCAGGCGATCACCATCGAGGCCGAGCCGCGCGCCGACGGCTCGCGGCGGACCACGCGCTACGACATCGACATGGTGAAGTGCATCTACTGCGGGCTTTGCCAGGAGGCCTGCCCGGTGGACGCGATCGTCGAGGGCCCGAACCTGGAGTTCGCCGTCGAGACCCGCGAGGAGCTCTACTACGACAAGGAGAAGCTGCTCGACAACGGCGACCGCTGGGAGCGGCAGATCGCGAAGAATCTGGAACTGGACGCGCCATACCGATAACAGGACGGCGCGATCCGCCGAGCGGCTCCGGCCGACCGGGCGAGCCTCGGGGCGGAGTTGGACGAGCGTAATTTCGAGGGGTTGAGAAGAGCCGGATGGCCCTGCAGGCGATCGCATTCTACCTACTGGCGGCGGCGACGGTCGGGTCCGGATTCGCCGTCGTCTCGGCGCGCAGTCCGGTCCACTCGGTGCTGTTCCTGATCGCCGCCTTCTTCTCCGCCGCCGGCCTCTTCGTGCTGATGGGCGCGGAGTTCCTGGCCATGCTGCTGGTGGTCGTCTACGTGGGCGCGGTCGCGGTGCTCTTCCTGTTCGTGGTGATGATGCTGGACGTCGACTTCGCCGCGCTCCGGCAAGGCTTCGCCCGCTACATGCCGCTGGGCGGCCTGGTGGCCGCAGGGCTCGCCATCGAGATGGTGGTGGTCTCGACGACCGTCGCCACGCAAGGGGCCGCCAGGCTCAACGACCAGCCGATGGCGCGCGGCGCGGCCGCGGCGGCGAACGTCACCAACGCCGAGGCGATCGGTCGGGTGCTCTACACCAACTACATCTACTTCTTCCAGGCGGCCGGGATGGTGCTGCTGGTGGCGATGATCGGCGCGATCGTGCTGACGCTGCGCCACAAGCCGCACGTGCGCCGGCAGGTCATCGCCGATCAGGTGGCCCGCACGACGCGGACCGGGATGCGCGTGGTGTCCCTGAAGCCCGGCCAGGGCGTCGGCGAATGATCGGTCTGCCGCACTATCTGGCGGTCGCCGCCATCCTATTCACGATCGGGGTGTTCGGCATCTTCGTGAACCGCAAGAACGTGATCGTCATCCTGATGTCGATCGAGCTGATCCTGCTGGCGGTGAACATCAACCTGGTCGCCTTCTCGGTCTATCTCGGCAATGTGGTGGGGCAGGTGTTCGCCATGTTCGTGCTGACCGTGGCCGCGGCCGAGGCGGCGGTGGGGCTGGCGATCCTGGTCACCTTCTTCCGCAACCGCGGCGACATCGCCGTCGACGACGCCTCGATGATGAAGGGCTGAGCCGCGCGCATGTCACCTCAGACGCTGGTCACCATCATCCTGTTCGCCCCCATCCTCGGGGCGGCCATCGCGGGCTTCGTCGGCCGGCGCATCGGCGACGTGGCCTCGATGGCGGTGACCACGGGGCTGCTGTTCCTCTCGGCGGCGCTCTCATGGGTGGTGTTCGCGCAGTGGACCTGGGGCGGACTGCAACCCTTCACGCTGACCTACGCGCCGTTCATCCAGGTCGGGACCTTCGTCTCGAACTGGAGCTTCCGGCTCGACGGCCTCTCGGCGGTGATGCTGGTGGTGGTGACGAGCGTCTCCTCGCTGGTGCACCTCTATTCCTGGGGCTACATGGCCGAGGACGACAGCAAGCCCCGGTTCTTCAGCTACCTGTCGCTGTTCACCTTCGCCATGCTGGCGCTGATCGGCGCCGCCGACTTCATGCAGCTGTTCTTCGGCTGGGAGGGCGTGGGCCTGGCGAGCTACCTGTTGATCGGCTTCTGGTTCAAGAAGCCCACCGCCAACGCCGCGGCGATCAAGGCCTTCGTGGTCAACAGGGTTGGCGACTTCGGGTTCGCGCTCGGCATCATGACCACCTTCTGGGCGTTCGGGAGCATCCAGTTCGCCCAGATCTTCCCGGCCGTCGCCGCGCACAGCCATCAGGCCTGGCGCTTCGCGAGCTGGGACTTCCGGCTGATGGACCTCGCCTGCGCGCTGCTGTTCGTCGGCGCGATGGGCAAGTCGGCGCAGTTCTTCCTGCACACCTGGCTGCCCGACGCCATGGAGGGCCCGACGCCGGTCTCGGCGCTGATCCATGCGGCGACCATGGTGACGGCGGGCGTCTACATGGTCTGCCTGCTCTCGCCGATGTTCGAATACGCGCCGGTGGCGAAGAACCTCGTCGCCTTCATCGGCGCGATCACCGCCCTGTTCGCCGCCACCGTCGGCATGACCCAGAACGACATCAAGCGGGTGATCGCCTATTCGACCTGCTCGCAGCTCGGCTACATGTTCATGGCCGCCGGCGTCGGCGCCTACCAGGCCGGCATGTTCCACCTGTTCACCCACGCCTTCTTCAAGGCGCTGCTGTTCCTGGGCGCGGGCTCGGTGATCACCGCCATGGCGCACGAGCAGGACATGCGCCGCTATGGCGGGCTCGCGCGGTTCCTGCCGGTCACCTTCGCGGTGATGGTGATCGGCACCATCTCCATCACCGGCCTCGGCATCCCGGGCCTGGAATGGGGCTTCGCGGGCTTCTATTCGAAGGATTCGATCATCCACGCCGGCTATGCGGCCGGGATGGCGGGCGATCCGATGGGCTACTTCACCTTCGTCATCGGCGTCTTCGTGGCGGGGCTGACCGCCTTCTATTCCTGGCGGCTGGCCTTCTTCACCTTCAACGGCCACGCGCGCTGGACCCGCGAGGACCTCGAGCACCACTGGCACAACCGCGACCATGCGCACGACGCGCACGACGACCACGCCACGGCCGCGCAGATCGAGACCCACGACGAGCCGCTCGAGGAGCATGCCGCGACCGCCCACGGCCAGGGCGAGGCCGAGCCGCACGAGACCGCCTGGACCATGCGCCTGCCGCTGATCCTGCTGGCGATCGGTGCGATCGCCTCCGGCTTCCTGTTCGAGGAGCGCTTCGTGGGCGCCGGGCAGCACGCCTTCTGGCGCGGCGCGATCTTCACGGCGAGCAACAACCACGTGCTGGGGCCGCTGAACGCGCCCTGGTGGATCGTCTCGGCGCCGCTGGCGGTCTCGGTGGTGGGCCTGCTGGTCGCGGCCTACGTCTATCTTGCCAGGGAAGGCCTGGGCGCGCGCCTCGCCGCCCGGCAGGGGCCGCTCTACCTGTTCTTCTACAACAAGTGGTTCTTCGACGAGCTCTACGACGCGACCTTGGTGCGCGCGGCCCGCTTCCTGGGCGACCTCTTCTGGAAGGGCGGCGACCAGCGGGTCATCGACGGGCTGGGCCCCGACGGCGTGTCGGCGGTCACCTACGCCATGGGCCGGCGGACCGGCCTGCTGCAGACCGGCTACGTCTACCACTACGCCTTCGTGATGCTGCTGGGCGTCGCGGGCCTGCTCACCTACGCCCTGTGGGCGTGGAACGCGTAAGGGGAGGGCGCACGCATGACCGGCATCCTGTCGCTCACCACCTTCGCCCCCATCGTGGGCGTGGTCGGCATCCTGATCCTGCGCTTCTTCGGCCAGCCGGAGGATGCGCGCACGGTGGGCGCGGCCAAGTGGATCGCGCTGATCGCCACGCTGGCGACCTTCGCGCTCTCGGTCCTGATGCTGGCCGGCTTCGACCCCAACCAGGCGGGATTCCAGTTCCTGGAGGACACGCCCTGGTTCGGCGTCTTCCGCTACCGCATGGGCGTCGACGGGATCTCGGTGCTGTTCGTGATCCTGACCACCTTCCTGCTGCCGCTGTGCATCATCGCGTCCTGGAAATCGATCACCAGCCGCGTGCTCGAGTACATGATCGCCTTCCTGCTGCTCGAGACCCTGATGATCGGGGTGTTCACGGCGCTCGACCTGATCCTGTTCTACATCTTCTTCGAGTTCGGCCTGATCCCGATGTTCCTGATCATCGGCATCTGGGGCGGGCAGCGGCGGGTCTACGCGGCGTTCAAGTTCTTCCTCTACACGCTGCTGGGCTCGGTGCTGATGCTGGCGGCCATCCTGACCATGGTGGCGGTCTCCGGCACCAGCTCGATACCGGTGCTGATGACCTACCACTTCGACCCGGGCCTGCAGATCTGGCTGTGGCTCGCCTTCGCCGCATCATTCGCAGTGAAGCTTCCGATGTGGCCGGTGCACACCTGGCTGCCGGACGCCCACGTCGAAGCCCCCACCGCGGGCTCCGTCGTCCTGGCCGGCATCCTGCTGAAGTTGGGCGGCTACGGATTCCTGCGCTTCTCGCTGCCGATGTTCCCGCACGCCTCGCAGTTCTTCACGCCGCTGGTCTTCGCGCTCAGCGTCATCGCGGTGATCTACACCTCGCTCGTCGCCTGGCGGCAGGTCGATATGAAGAAGCTGATCGCCTATTCGTCGGTGGCCCACATGGGTCTCGTCACGATCGGCATCTTCTCCGGCAACGTGCAGGGCGAGCAGGGCGCGATCTACCAGATGCTGAGCCATGGCGTGATCTCCGGCGCCCTCTTCCTGTGCGTCGGGGTGGTCTACGACCGGATGCACACCCGCGAGATCGCCTTCTACGGCGGGGTGGCGAACCGGATGCCCTGGTATGCGGCGGTGTTCATGCTCTTCACCATGGCCAATGTGGGTCTGCCGGGCACCTCGGGCTTCGTCGGCGAGATGCTGTCGATGGTCGGCGGCTATCAGGCGTCCACCTGGACCGCGATCCTGGCGGCCACCGGCGTCATCCTCTCGGCGGTCTACATGCTGACCCTCTATCGCAGGGTCGTGTTCGGCGAGCTCGTGAACCCGAAGCTCGCGGCCATCGCCGATCTCGAGGTCCGGGAGGTCGTGGTCTTCGCCCCGCTGATGATCGCGACCCTGGTCATGGGCGTCATGCCGGCATTCGTCTTCAACTTCACCCAGGTCTCGGCCGAACATCTGGCCCAGGTCTACCGCGCAGCCATCGGGGGCTAGGCCTTAGATGAACTTCTCCGCCGAGCTCGCGGTCGCCTATCCGGAACTGATCCTGGGCCTTGGCGCGCTGGTGCTCCTGGTGCTGGGCGCGTTCGCGCCGCGCAACACCGGCCTGGTCGGCGCGCTCAGCATCCTGGTGCTGGCGGCCGCGGCCGTCGCCGCGGCGTTGCAGCCGCTGGGCTCGGCGTTCGCGGGGGGCCTGGTGTTCGATTCCGCCGCCGCCTTCGCCAAGGTCGCCATCTACATCGCGAGCGCGGTGTGCGTGCCGCTCGGCCAGCGCTGGTTCGAGCGGCGCGGCGTGCGCAACTTCGAGTTCCCGATCCTGATCCTCATCGCCGCGCTCGGCATGGGGATGATGGCCTCCTCCGGCGACCTCATCTCGCTCTACGTCGGCGTCGAGCTGCACTCGCTGGCGCTCTATGTGCTGGCCGCCATGCACCGCGACGACGCCCGCGCCTCGGAGGCGGGGCTGAAGTACTTCGTGCTGGGCGCGCTCTCCTCGGGCCTGCTGCTCTATGGCGCGAGCCTGATCTACGGCTTTGCGGGATCGACCGTGTTCACCGACATCGCCGCGGCGGTGCGGCACGGGGCCGGGACCGGCGTGCTCTTCGGCCTCATCTTCCTGATCTGCGGACTGGCCTTCAAGGTCTCCGCCGCGCCCTTCCACATGTGGACGCCGGACGTCTACGAGGGCGCGCCCACGCCGGTGGTGGCCTTCTTCTCCGCCGCCCCGAAGCTCGCCGCCATGGTGCTGTTCGGCCGCGCGCTCGGCCAGGGCTTCGCCGGCGCGGCGGGCCAGTGGCAGGAGGTGCTGATCGCCCTCGGGCTGATCTCGGTGGGGGTGGGCGCGTTCGCCGGCCTCGCCCAGAAGAACCTGAAGCGGCTGTTGGCCTATTCCTCGATCGCCAACGTCGGCTACGCGATCCTCGGCATGGCCTCGGGCACGACCGAGGGCATGCAGTCCATGCTGGTGTTCATGGTGCTCTACATGATCGACGTGACCGGCTTCTTCGCCTGCCTTGCGGCGCTGTCGCGCCAGGGCCGGCCGATGGAGACGATCGACGACATGGCGGGGCTGATCAAGGCGCAGCCGGGGCTGGGGCTGGCGATGACCGCCTTCTCGCTCTCGGCGCTCGGCCTGCCGCCGTTCTCCGGCTTCTGGGCCAAGGTCTACGTCTTCAAGGCCGCGCTGCACGCGGGGCTCGCCTGGCCGGCGGTGCTGGGCCTGGTGGGCTCGGTGGTGGCGGCCTTCTACTACCTGCGGCTGGTGAAGGTGATCTGGTTCGACGCGGCCGAGGGCGCGACCGACCGCCCGGCGCCGGAGGCCCGCGGCATCGCCGTCGCCCTGGCGCTGTTCTCGTTCCCGGTGGTGATGGTGGCGCTCCGCTGGATCGACCCGCTCGCCGCCACCGCCGCCCGCGCCTTCGGCCTGGCGTAGGAATTGGGAACCACGGATTCCACGGATTTCACGGATAGCCGCTTCCGCGCCGGAGGCGCGATCACCTTGCCAGATCCCGGAATGGATCGCTCGCACTCGCTCGCAGTCGCGATCCGTGGAAATCCGTGGAATCCGTGGTTCTTCGCATGACGACGCATCCGCCGATCGAAGCCTATGACGAGATCGACTCGACCAACGCCGAGGCGCGCCGGCGGGCCGAGGCGGGAGACGAAGGGCCGGTGTGGATCGCCGCGGCCGTGCAGACCGCCGGCCGCGGCCGGCGCGGGCGGAACTGGTCGACGGAGCGGGGCAATCTCGCCGCCACCCTCATGATGACCACCGAGGCGCCGCCTCTCGAGGCCGCGCAGCTCTCCTTCGTGGCCGCGCTCGCCGCCGCCGAGCTCGCCGACGCCTGCCTGGGCCCCGACGTCGCCGGGCTGAAATGGCCCAATGACGTGCTGATCCACGGGCGGAAGTGCACCGGCATCCTGGTGGAATCCGGCGCGCGCGCCGACGGCCGCCTGTGGCTGGCGGTCGGGATCGGGGTCAACCTCGCCCATGCGCCGCCCAACGTGGAGCGGCCGGCGACCGCCTACGCCGAGCACATGGCGGGCCGGCCGCCCGAGCCGCTCGCCGCCCTCGAGGTGCTCGCCGCGCGCTTCGAGGCCTGGCGGCAGGTCTGGGCGATGCAGGGATTCGCGCCCGTCGCGCGGGCCTGGAGCACGAGGGCGCTCGGCCTCGGCCAGCCCTGCGAGGCGCGGCTCCCGAACCGCACGGTGGCCGGCGTCGCCGAGGGGCTCGATCCGGACGGCGCGCTCAGGCTGCGGCTGGACGACGGCGGCCTGGAGCGCATAACCGCGGGCGAAGTCTTCTTCGGGGGGGCGTAGGCCATGCTGCTGGCCATCGAGCAGGGCAACACCAACACGCTGTTCGCCGTGCACGACGGGCAGACGTGGTCGGCCCAGTGGCGGACGGCGACCGACAGCGCCCGGACCGCGGACGAGTACGCGGTGTGGCTGTCGCAACTCCTCAACATGGCCGGCCTGCAGCTCGGCGTCTTCGACGGCTGCATCATTTCCTCGGTCGTGCCGCAGTCGATCTTCAACCTGCGGAACCTGTCGCGGCGCTACCTGCACGTGGAGCCGCTGGTGATCGGCGAGAACGCCGAGCTCGGCATCGACATCCGCATCGACAAGCCCACGGAGGCCGGCGACGACCGGCTGGTCAACGCCATCGGCGCCCACGCGGCCTATCCCGGCGAGCTGATCGTCATCGATTCCGGCACCGCCACCACCTTCGACGTGGTGGCCGCCGACGGCGCCTTCGAGGGCGGGGTGATCGCGCCCGGGATCAACCTGTCGATGGAGGCGTTGCACAGCGCGGCGGCCAAACTTCCCCGGGTCGCCATCCAGAAGCCGCACAAGGTGGTGGGAACCGACACCGTGGGGGCCATGCAGTCCGGCGTGTTCTGGGGCTATATCGCCATGATCGAAGGCCTGACGACGCGCATCAAGGCCGAGCGGGGCGCGCCGCTGACGGTGGTGGCGACCGGCGGCATCGCCTCGCTGTTCCACGGCGCCACGGCGAGCGTCGACCACTTCGATCCGGACCTCACCATCCGCGGGCTCCTGGAGATCTGGCGACGCAACCAGGGCCGGAGCTGATGGCCGCGCCCCGAGCCGAGGACGAGCTGGTCTTCCTGCCGCTCGGCGGCTCGAACGAGATCGGCATGAACTTCAACCTCTACGGCTACGGCCCGGCCCACGACCGGCGCTGGATCGTGGTCGATCTCGGCGTGACGTTCGGCGACCAGTCGACGCCGGGCGTGGAGGTGATCCTGCCGGACCCGAGCTACATCGAGGCCTACGCCGACCGCATCCTGGGGATCGTGCTGACCCATGCGCACGAGGACCATATCGGCGCGGTGGCCTGGCTGTGGCCGCGGATGAAGGCGCCGATCTACGCCACCCCGTTCACCGCCTTCGTGCTGCGCGAGAAGCTCCGCGAGGCCGACCTGCTCGAGGAGGTCGAGATCATCGAGGTCCCGCTGGGCGGCGCGATCGACCTGGGGCCGTTCCATCTGGAGCTGATCACCCTCACCCATTCGATCCCGGAGCCGAACGGGCTGGCGATCAAGACGCCGTTGGGCACGGTGCTGCACACCGGCGACTGGAAAATCGATCCGGACCCGCTGCTCGGCGGCCCGACCGACGTGGCGGCCATCCGCCGGCTCGGCGATGCGGGCGTGCTGGCCATGGTCTGCGATTCGACCAACGTCTTCGTGGACGGGCGCGCAGGCTCCGAGGCGGCGGTGCGCGAGACCCTGATGCCGCTGATCGCGGGGCTCAAGGGCAAGGTCGCGGTCGCCTGCTTCGCCTCCAACGTGGCGCGGATGGACAGCGTCTGCCGCGCCGCCGAAGCCGCCGGCCGGCGCGTCTGCCTGGTGGGCCGCTCGATGCGGCGCATGGCCTCGGCGGCGAAGTCGGTCGGGCTGATGACGGACCTGCAGCCGTTCCTGGAGGAGAACGAGGCCGGCTACCTGCCGCCCGAAGCGATCCTCTACCTCTGCACCGGAAGCCAGGGCGAGCCGCGCGCGGCCCTGGCCCGGATCGCCGACGGGACGCATCCGCACGTCACCCTGGGCCAGGGCGATGCGGCGGTGTTCTCCTCGCGGATCATCCCGGGCAACGAGATCCCCATCCGCAACCTGCAGAACAAGCTCGCCGACCGTGGCGTGCGGCTCTACACCGAGCGCGACCATCCGGGGATCCACGTCTCCGGCCATCCGTGCCGCGACGAGCTCGCCGACATGTACCACTGGGCGAGGCCCGAGATCGCGGTGCCGACGCACGGCGAGCGCCGCCACCTCCTGGAGCACGCCGCCTTCGCCCGCGACCTGCAGGTTCCGCAGCAGCTCGCGCCGCGCAACGGCGACATGGTGCGCCTGGCGCCCGGCCGGGCGGAGGTCATCGACGAGACGCCGGCGGGGCGCCTCTACCTCGACGCCGGCGTGCTGACGCCGGAGAACGGCCAGGCGCTGCGCGAACGCCGACACGCCGCCTTCAACGGCGTGGTCTCGGTGGCCGTGGTGCTGGACCGCCGGGGCCGCATCGCGTCTGGCCCGCAGGTCCGCGCGCTCGGCCTGCCGACCGATGCGGAGTATCCGCTGGACGAGGTGCTGGACGATCTCGCCGAAGCCGCCGAGCAGGCCCTGACCCGCCTCTCCGGCGGCGAGCGTGAGCTGGACGAGACGATCGAGACGGCGATGTCGCGCGCCGTCAAGAAGGCCAGCCAGCGCATCTGGGGCCGCCGCCCGGTCGTCGAGACCACTGTGCTGCGCGTCTGACAGCGGCGTCCTAAGCCGTTGCGGAACCGGCGGCGGAACGCTTTGATGCTGACCTAAGGGCGCCGCAAGACGCGCCCGTCGGTTCAGGGAGTGGCCCAGTGAGCGCTTACGCCGGCGTGCGCATCGTCGATTTCACCCAAGGGGTGGCCGGGCCGATGGCCGCCATGCTGCTCGGGGACTTCGAGGCCGAGATCGTCAAGATCGAGCCGCCGGGGGGCGACCGCTACAGGGACCACCCCGGCTATCTCGCCTTCAACCGCAACAAGCAGATCCTGAGGCTGGACCTCGCCGGGGCCGGCGACCTGCAGACCGCCAAGGCTTTGATCGCCGGCGCGGACGTGGCGATGTTCGACCATGCCCCCGGCGCGCTCGCGCCGCTCGGCCTGGACGCCGAGACCCTGACGGCGGCCCATCCGGCGCTGATCCATGCCTGGATGCCGCCCTATGGGACGAGCGGCGTCTGGAGCGGGCTGCCCGCCCACCACAACCTGTTGGCCGGCCTGATCGCGGCGGCGATGCGGCAGGGCGCCTACGCCGACCAGCCGGTGCACCTGATCCAGCCGCTGCTCTGGTATGGCCAGGCGGTGATGGGCGCCGCGGCGATCGGCTCGGCGCTGCTGGAGCGCAGCCGCAGCGGCCAGGGGCAGGCGGTGACGGTGAGCGGGCTGAACGGCGCCGCCGAGGTCTCCGGCATCTCCCGCGCCCAGCGGCAGGCGCCGCTGCCGCGCGGCATCCCGCCGGGCGCCAATCCGCGCTATCGCCTCTACCGGTGCGCCGACGGGCAGTGGTTCTTCCTGGGCACGCTGTTCACGAACTTCTACCGCAAGGCGTTCGAGACCCTGGGGCTCGGCGATGTGTTCGAGGCCATGGAGATCGACATGGTCGCCGCGCGCGACCTGCTGACCGAGATCTTCGCCACCCGGCCGCGGCAGGAGTGGCTGGAGGTGCTGCAGGCCAATGACGTGCCCTGCGCCCCCGTCCTCGACCGTGAGGACTGGTTCGCCGGCGAGACGGTGCGGGAGGCGGGGCTGCGGCTCGCCTTCCAGCATCCGGAGCTGGGCGAGGTCGCCATGCCCGCCCCGCCCGCGCGGCTTTCGGCGACGCCGGCCAGGGTGAAGGGCCTGGGCCAGCCGATTTCTGAGCCGCCCAGGTGGGAGCCTCGTCCGACCCGCAGCGGCAAGCCCGGCCGCGCCGCGCCGCTGGCCGGGGTGCGGGTGCTGAACCTGGGCACCGTGATCGCCGGCGCCTATGCCGGGACGATCCTGGCCAACCTCGGCGCCGAGGTGATCAAGATCGAGGGCCCGGAAGGCGATCCGTTCCGCTCCGACGGGGTGGGCTTCCTGGCCTACAACCGCGGCTGCCGCGGGCTGGGGCTCGACCTCAAGCAGGCGGACGCGCGGGCGCTGTTCCTGGAGCTCGCCCAGTCGTCCGACGTAGTGATCGACAACTACCGGCTGGGGGTGCGCGCCCGCCTCGGCATCGACTATCCGGCGCTGAAGGCGATCAATCCGCGGATCATCTCCTGCTCGATCAACGCCTATGGCGACACCGGCCCCAGGGCCGCGCGGCCCGGGTTCGATCCGCTCCTGCAGTCCGAGGGCGGGATGCAGTCGGGCCAGAGCGGCGCCGAGCATCCGACGCTGATCACCATCCCGGTGAACGACGTGGCGACCGCGGGCTCGGTGACCGCCGCGGTGGTCGCGGCGCTGAACGCCCGCGAGCGGACCGGGGAGGGCCAGGAGATCCTCACCAGCCTGATGGCCTCGAGCCTGCTGTTCCAGCTGCAGGAGGTGACCACCTATCCCGGACGGCCGCCGAACACGCCCGGCGAGATCGACTGCATCGGGGCGAGCGCGCTCGAGCGCTACTACCTCTGCGCGGACGGCTGGATCGGGATCGCCTGCGGCGCGCCGGACGAGGCCCGCGCGCTCGGCCGCGTGCTCGGGCTCGAGCTCGATCCTGCCGAGGCCCTGAGCGCGGCGCGCGACGGAGATCTCGCCCGCACCCTGGAGACGGCGTTCGTCGCTAGGCCCCGCGCCGAGACGCTGCACGCCCTCGTCGCGGCCGGAGTTCCGGCTGCGCCCGTCCTGCGCTCGGCCGAGGCGCTGGAAGACGAGTGGCTGTGGGACAACGGATTCTTCCAGCCTTGGGAGCACCCGCGCCTGGGGCCGCTGATCGGGATCAGGGCCTTCGCCGAGTTCGCCCGCACGCCGGGCGGCTACCATCTGCCGACCCCCGACCTCGGCGAGCACAGCCGCGAGGTGCTGGACGCCTTCGGCGTCCCGCGCGAGCGGATCGAGGCGCTGATCGCCTCGGGCGCGGTGTTCGAGGCGCGCCAGCCGGTCCCGCTGGAATCCGCCTGACGCGGCCGGCGGAGTGACCGATCGCGCCCAGCATCGGGACGGCCGGCCTCGCCTGGCCGCCTGGATCGATCGCGAGGCGGCCGAGCTCTTCCCGGGCTGCTTCGCCCTCGTCATGGCCACCGGGATCATCGCCAACACCCTGTGGCTGCAGGGCTTCCGCGTCTCCTCGGAGCTGCTGTTCGGCGTCGTCCTGATCGCCTATCCCTGGCTGCTGGCGCTGACCGGCCTGCGGCTCGCGCGGCACCGCGCGCGGCTGTGGGCCGACCTCATCGACCCGCGACGGGTGTTCGGCTTCTTCACGCTGGTGGCCGCCACCGACGTGCTCGGCGTCGGGCTCGACCTTCGCGGCCATGGCGGGGCGGCCTTCGCGCTGTGGGGCTTCGCGCTGGTGACCTGGATCGCGCTGATCTATTTCGGCTTTGCGGTGCTCACCTTCCGGAACACCGTGCAGGTCGCCGACGTGGTGCACGGCGGCTGGCTGATCGCCATCGTCGGCGCCCAGTCGCTGGTCATCCTCGGGGCCCGGATCGTTCCGGGGCAGGGGGCGCTCGCGCCCTCGCTGTTCGTGCTCATCCACATGCTGTGGGGCGTGGGCCTCGGCCTCTACGGCATCTTCATCACCCTGTTCTGCTACCGCATCCTGTTCTTCGAGGTCGGGCCCGACGACCTCACGCCGTTCCTGTGGGTGGTGATGGGCGCCGCGGCGATCAGCAGCAACGCCGGCTCCGTGCTGATCCTCAGCGGGACCAGCGCCGCGTTCCTCGAGGCGATGCGGCCGTTCGTCGACGGGGTGAGCCTGATCCTGTGGATCTGGGCGACCTGGTGGATCCCGCTGCTGGTGCTGTTCGGCCTGTGGAAGCACGGGCTGAAGCGGGTTCCGCTGGCCTACACGCCCATGCTCTGGAGCCTGGTCTTCCCGCTCGGCATGTACGCCCTGGCGAGCCTGAGGCTGGGCCTGGCCGCCGAATTCGCCCGGTTGCGCCGGATCGCGGCGGCCATGGTCTGGGTGGCGCTGGCGGCCTGGGCGCTGACCGCCGCGGGCCTGGTTTCCGCCGTCTGGGGCCGGGCGCGGGCGCACCGCGCGGCGGCGGCCGCCGAGTGACCTCGCGCATCGCGCCGGCCGGCGCTATACCGGCCGCATGATCGGCAAACTGAACCACGTGGGCGTCGCCACGCCCTCGATCGAGGACTCCGTGCGGCTCTATCGCGACCTGCTGGGCGCGACCTCCATCGGCGAGAAGTTCGTCATGGACGAGCAGGGCGTCTGGGTCTGCTTCGTGAACCTGCCGAACAGCCAGATCGAGCTGATCGAGCCCTATGGCGAGGCCTCGCCGATCCGCGCCTTCCTTGAAAAAAACCCAAAGGGCGGCCAACACCACGTCTGTTTCGAGGTGGACGACATCGAGGCGGCCCGCGACGACCTCGCCGCGAAGGGGGCGACCGTGCTGAACGGCGGCAAGCCGCGCATCGGCGCCCACGGGGTGCCGGTGATCTTCGTCCATCCGAAGGACATGGGCGGCGTGCTCGTCGAGCTGATGGAGCATCCGCAGGGAGCGCACGCATGAGCCCCTTCACCTGGGCCGCCATCTACCTCACGGTCTGGTGGACCGTGCTGTTCGCGGTGCTGCCGATCGGCGTGGTCAGCCACGCCGAGGCCGGCATCGACAAGGGCGACGGCGGCGATCCGGGGGCGCCGGTCGATCCCAAGCTGAAGCGGAAATTCCTCACCACCACCTGGATCGCGGCGGTGATCTGCGTGCTCTTCTGGACCGCGCTGCACTTCCACCTGATCCACCTGCCGAACCTGCCCGGCGAGGTCCACGAGGTCCGCTGACGCCAGGGCTGCGTTGCCAAGCCGCCTCGCCGGGCGCTATCAGGGCCGTTCGCCCTTCACCCCACGGGAGCCGCATGCGCCTTTCGCGTTACTTCATGCCGACGCTGCGCGAGGCGCCCTCCGACGCGCAGATCGTCTCGCACCAGCTGATGCTGCGCGCCGGGCTGATCCGCCAGGAGGCGGCCGGCATCTACGCCTTCCTGCCGCTCGGCCTGCGCGTGCTCAAGAAGGTCGAGCAGATCGTGCGCGAGGAGATGAACCGGGCGGGCGCCATCGAGGTCCTGATGCCCACCCTGCAGCTCGCCGACCTGTGGCGCGAGAGCGGCCGCTACGACGACTACGGCGAGGAGATGCTGCGCATCAAGGACCGCCACGAGCGGGACCTGCTGTTCGGCCCGACGGCGGAGGAGGTCATCACCGACATCTTCCGCGGATACATCAAGTCCTACAAAGACCTGCCAAAGAATCTTTACAACATCCAGTGGAAGTTCCGCGATGAGCGGAGGCCCCGCTTCGGGGTGATGCGCGGCCGCGAGTTCCTGATGAAGGACGCCTACTCCTTCGACATCGACGAGGCGGCCGCGCGGCGGTCTTACAACCGGATGTTCCTCGCCTACCTGAACACCTATGCGCGGATGGGGCTGAAGGCGATCCCGGTGCGCGCCGACACCGGGCCGATCGGCGGCGACCTCAGCCACGAGTTCATCATCCTGGCGAACACCGGCGAGAGCGAGGTGTTCGCCCACCAGGACCTGGTGGAGATGGGCGCGCCGGGGCCCGACATCGACTGGGACGGCGACCTGCAGCCGCTGGTCGACCGGCGGACCTCCCTCTACGCCGCCTCCGACGAGATGCACGACCGGGCGCGTTTCGAGGCGGAGGTTCCGCAGGCCAAGCGGATGAGCGCCCGCGGCATCGAGGTGGGGCACATCTTCTACTTCGGGGAGAAGTACTCGAAGCCCATGAAGGCGGTCGTGGCCGGCCCCGATGGGGTCGAGCGGCCGGTGCAGATGGGATCCTACGGCGTGGGCGTCACCCGGCTGATGGGCGCGATCATCGAGGCGAGCCACGACGCGGCCGGCATCATCTGGCCGGACAGCGTGGCGCCGTTCGACGCGGCCGTCGTCAACCTGCGCGCCGGCGACGCCGCGGTGGATCGGGTCGCGGAGGCGGCCTACCGGGCGCTGCAGGCCGCCGGCAAGGAGACCCTGCTGGACGACAGGGACGAGCGGCCCGGCGCGAAGTTCGCCTCCCTCGACCTCGTCGGCCTTCCCTGGCAGCTGATCGTCGGGCCCAAGGGCGTGGCCGACGGCGTCGTGGAGATCAAGCGGCGCGCCACGGGCGAGCGCCAGACCCTGCCGCTCGAGGCCGCCGTGAAGGCCATCGCCACGTGAGCCGGCCGTGACCGGCGACGCTTCGGAGCTGCTGCCCGCGCACGCCTTCAGCGCCTGGGAGCGCATCCTGGCCATGCGCTACCTGCGGCCCAAGCGCAGCGAGGCCGGCGTCGCGCTCATCTCGCTGATCGCCTTCGCCGGGATCTCCATCGCGGTGGCGGTGCTGATCATCGTCATGTCGGTGATGAACGGCTTCCGCGCCGAGCTGCTGAGCCGCATCCTGGGTTTCCAGGGGCACGTCTTCGTGGCCGGCGGCGTGCTCGACGGGCCCGCCCTGCAGCCCGCGGTCCAGCGCATCCGCGCGGTGCCCGGCGTGGTCCAGGCGGTGCCGGTCGTGCAGGGCCAGGTGCTGGCCATGGGCCCCAACCTGATCACCGGGGCCATCGTGCGCGGCGTCTCCGCGGCCGACGTCGCCCAGACGCCGATCATCGCCAGGAACATCACCCATGGCGCGCTGAAGGGCTACGGCCAGGGCGAGGACGGCGGCGACGTCATCCTGCTGGGCGACCGGCTCGCCGAGACGCTGGGCGTCAAGGCCGGCGATCCGCTGACCCTGGTCTCGCCCTCCGGCGCCGCCACCGCCTTCGGCGGCTCGCCGGTGCAGAAGACCTTCCAGGTCGGGGCGACCTTCACGGTCGGCATGAGCCAGTACGACCAGGCCTACATCTACATGCCGTTGCAGCAGGCACAGCTGTTTCTGGGGCGCGAGGGCTCGGTCGACGAGATCGAGGTGAAGCTGAAGAACCCCGACCAGGCCGAGCGGATGAAGGCCGTCATCGCCAGGGCCGCCGGGCCGACCGCGCTGGTGACCGACTGGACGCAGCGCGACACCTCCTTCTGGGGCGCGCTGAAGGTCGAGCGCAACGTCATGGCGCTGATCCTGTCGCTGCTCATCGTGATCGCCGCGCTGAACATCATCTCGGGCCTGATCATGCTGGTGAAGAACAAGGGCCGCGACATCGCGATCCTGCGCACCATGGGCGCGGGGCAGGGGGCGGTGCTGCGGATCTTCTTCATGGCCGGGGCGACCATCGGCGTCCTCGGCACCCTGACCGGGGTCGTCGTCGGCACGCTGTTCAGCCTCTACATCGATCAGATCCAGGCGTTCGTGGAGTGGGCCACGGGCCAGGCGGTGTTCTCCTCGGACGTCTATTTCCTCAGCCGGCTCCCGGCCAAGGTGGACTGGAGCGAGGTCAGCGCGATCATCGTCTTCTCGCTGATCATGTCCTGCGTCTGGACCCTGCCGCCCGCCTGGTGGGCCTCGCGGCTCGATCCGGTGGAAGCGCTCCGCTATGAGTGAGGGCCGCCACCCCGTCCTCTCCATCCGCGGACTCCAGCGGACCTACGAGACCGCGGCCGGGCCGCTGCCGGTGCTCAAGGGCGTCGATCTGGATCTCTATCCGGGCGAGATCGTCGGCCTGATCGGACCGTCCGGCTCCGGCAAGTCGTCGCTGCTGCACGCCGCCGGGCTCCTGGAGCATCCGAACGCCGGACGCATCGGCATCCTGGGCCTCGATTGCTCGAACCTCGGCGACCGCGCCCGCACGCGCATCCGGCTGGCGACCATCGGCTTCGTCTATCAGTTCCATCACCTGCTGCCGGAGTTCTCGGCGCTGGACAACGTGGCCCTGCCGCAGATGATCGCCGGCCGCAGCCGCAAGGCCGCGCACGCGCGCGCCCAGCGCCTGCTCCGCGAGCTCGGCCTGGCCGATCGCGTGCAGCACCAGCCGGCCCAGCTCTCCGGCGGCGAGCAGCAGCGGGTGGCGGTCGCCCGCGCGCTCGCCAATGCGCCGAAGCTGCTGCTGGCGGACGAGCCGACCGGCAACCTCGACCCGGCGACCTCGGCCGCGGTGTTCGAGAACCTCTACGCGCTCGCCCGCAAGGCCGGCGTCGCCGCATTGATCGCCACCCACAACCTCGAGCTCTCCCGCCACATGGACCGGGTGCTCGCGCTGAAGGACGGACACCTGGAGCCGCAGGGGCGCGGCTGAGCGGCTATTGAGGCCGGAGGTCGGCTTTCGGCTCCCGCCGCGGCCGTCCCCAGAGCAGCGTCGCTCGGGTGCGGAAGCTGACGAGGCCGTCCTCGGCGTGGGGCGTCAGCACGGCGCGCAGGTCGGCGTCGAAGGCGGCGGCGCGCTCAGGGCCGAGCTTGGCGCGGGTCCAGGTGGCGCGGGAGTGCTCGCCGTCGATCAGCGCCTCGATCGGCATCCGGCAATCGCCCCACACCTCGTCTCGCCCCTCGAGGTCGATCCAGGCCTCGTGGGCGCGGGCCGCAGCGACGAACTCCGGGCTGTTCCACTCGCCGCCGAGCCTTTCCACCCAGCTGACGATCACCGCGCGGTAGGCGTCGATCCAGGGGGCCTCAGCCGGCCCGTCCCCCCCGACCACGACCAGCGGCGCCTCCGGCGCCAGCGCGTCGGCGAGCTTCGGGAAGAGCCGGCGGTGCTCCATCCAGTGGATGCTCGCGCCGGCCACCGCCAGGTCGAATGAGCCGGCAAGGTCGGCGTCCTCCACAAGGGACAGCACCCAGCGGATGGCGCCGTGCCGGCCGGCGTCGGCGGCGCGGGCCGCCGCGATCATCGCTCGAGACGGATCGACCGCGACGATCTCGCCGAACAGATCGGCCAGCGGGATGGCGAGCTTGCCGGGCCCGCAGCCCAGATCCAGCGCCCGCCCGCGGGCCGGCGTCAGCGCCGCGAGCCGCTCGCAGAGCGCGGCCGGGTAGGGCGTGCGATTGGCGTACGATCCGACCACGTCGGCGTCGGCGAACTCGCTTCCGCGGCGGCTGGCAGGCGCCTTGTCGATCATGACGGCAGCGTACCACAGCTTGACAGCGGGAACAAAAGGCGAATAGGAACGTACCCGGAACATCCACAGCTGGAACGTCGCACATGGTTCGTCTCGCGCGAGAATCGCTGGCCTTTATGTCGGTCGCCAGCTTTGTCTGGATGATGTGCGCCGTGGCGGTCCATCTGGGCTGACCGCCATGCGGATGGGGGAGCAGGCCGCCTTGAGCGAGACGAACGAAGGCTTCGTCCACCTGCGCGTCCGCTCCGCCTATTCGCTGCTGGAAGGCGCCATCAAGGCCGACAAGCTGGGGGAGCTCGCCCGGGCCGCGCAGATGCCGGCCGTGGCGCTCACCGACCGCGCCAACCTGTTCGGCGCGCTGGAGTTCTCGGTCGCCGCCAAGGGCGCGGGCGTGCAGCCGATCGTGGGCTGCCTGTTGCCGGTGAGCGGCCTCGGCGAGCCGCCGCCGGAGCGATGGGCGCGAACGCCGGCGCTGGTCCTGCTGGCCCAGAACGAGGCGGGCTACCGCAACCTCTCCGAGCTCTCCTCGGCGGCCTTTCTCGAGATCGACGCGGCGGAGGAGCCGCACGTGCCCTGGGCGAAGCTCGCCGCCCACGCCGAGGGCCTGATCCTGCTCTCCGGCGGCCCGGACGGGCCGGTCGACCACCTGTTCGCCGCCGGCAAGGCCAAGGAAGCCCGCGCGGCGCTCGCCGAGATGCACCGGGTGTTCGGCGACCGCTTCTATGTGGAGCTGCAGCGCCACGGTCAAGCGCGCGAGGCCGCGGCCGAGCCGGAGCTGGTGGCCTTCGCCTACGAGGCCGACGTCCCTCTGGTCGCCACCAACGACGTCTATTTCCAGTCGGCCGCGATGCATGCGGCGCACGACGCGCTGCTGTGCATCGCCGACGGCGCCTTCATCGGCCAGGACGAGCGCCGGCGGGTCACGGCGGAGCACGGGTTCAAGCCCGCCGCCGACATGCGCGCGCTGTTCGCCGATCTGCCCGAAGCCTGCGACAACACCCTCGATATCGCCCGCCGCTGCGCCTTCATGGTGGCGAAGCGCGATCCGATCCTGCCGCGATTCCCGACCGCGGCGGGCCGCAGCGAGGCCGAGGAGCTGGCCCACCAGGCGCGCGAGGGGCTGAACGCCCGCCTGGCCACCCATCCGCTGGCGGCCGAGCGCGCGGCCTACGACCAGCGGCTCGAGCGCGAGATCGGGGTGATCGCCGAGATGGGGTTCCCCGGCTATTTCCTGATCGTCTCGGACTTCATCAAGTGGGCCAAGGCGCGGCGCATTCCCGTGGGGCCCGGCCGCGGCTCGGGGGCGAGCTCGCTGGTCGCCTGGTCGCTGATGATCACCGACCTCGATCCCATCCGCTACGACCTGATCTTCGAGCGCTTCCTGAATCCCGAGCGGATCTCGATGCCGGACTTCGACATCGACTTCTGCCAGGAGCGGCGGGAGGAGGTGATCGCCTACGTCCAGGAGAAGTACGGCCGCGACCGGGTCGCCCAGATCATCACCTTCGGCACGCTGCAGGCGCGCGCCGTGCTGCGCGACGTCGGCCGGGTGCTGCAGCTGCCGCTCGGCCAGGTGGACCGGCTGGCCAAGATGGTGCCGGCCAATCCGGCCAACCCGGTGAGCCTCGCCAGGGCCATCGAGATCGAGCCCCGGCTGCAGCAGGCGCGCGACGAGGACGAGGGCGTCGCCCGGCTCCTGGACATCGCGCTGCAGCTCGAAGGCCTCTACCGCAACGCCTCGACCCACGCCGCCGGGGTGGTCATCGCCGACCGGCCGCTCACCGAGCTCGTGCCGCTCTACCGCGATCCGCGCTCGGACCTGCCGGCCACCCAGTTCAACATGAAGTGGGTCGAATCCGCCGGGCTGGTGAAGTTCGACTTCCTGGGCCTGAAGACGCTCACCGTGCTCGACCGGGCGATGCGCCACCTGGAGCGGCGCGGGGCGGGCTTCGACCTGGAATCCATCCCGCTGAACGATCATCCCACCTACGAGCTGATGGCCTCGGGCCAGACGCTGGGGGTGTTCCAGCTGGAAAGCCAGGGCATGCGCGACATCCTGCGCCAGCTGCGCCCGGCCTCCCTGGAGGAAGTCACCGCGCTGATCTCCCTCTACCGGCCGGGGCCGATGGAGAGCATCCCCGAGTACGTCGACTGCAAGATGGGCCGCCGGCCGGTCGACGTGGTCCATCCGCTGCTCGAGCCGGTGCTGAAGGACACCTATGGGGTCATCGTCTACCAGGAGCAGGTGATGCAGATCGCCCAGATCCTGGCGGGCTACAGCCTGGGCGAGGCCGACCTTCTGCGCCGCGCGATGGGCAAGAAGAAGAAGGAGGAGATGGACCTGCAGCGGGCGCGGTTCCTCTCCGGGGCGCTGGAGCGCGGCCTGCCGGAAGGCACGGCCAACCTGCTGTTCGAACGCATGGAGAAGTTCGCCGGCTACGGCTTCAACAAGGGCCACGCCGCGCCCTATGCGCTGATCGCCTACCAGACCGGCTGGCTGAAGGCGAACGCGCCGGTCGAGTTCTTCGCCGCCTCGATGAGCCTCGATCTGGCCAACACCGACAAGCTCTCGGTGTTCTACCAGGACGCCAAGCGCTTCGGCGTGAAGATCCGCGCCCCGGACGTCAATCGCTCGGCCGCCGATTTCGAAGTGGAGGAGGGCGAGGTCCTCTACGCCCTGGGCGCGATCCGCAACGTCGGCCTGCAGGCGATGCAGCACGTGGCCGAGGCGCGCCGCGAAGGCGGTCCGTTCCGCGATATCTTCGACTTCGTCGAGCGCATCGATCCCAGGCAGGTCAACAAGCGCACCTTCGAGACCCTGGCCCGCGCCGGGGCGTTCGATTCCATCCACCCGGACCGGGCGCAGCTCGCCGCCGCGGCCGACGCGCTGATCGGCTACGCCCAGAGCGTCGCGGCCGACCGCGCCTCGGCCCAGGTCAGCCTGTTCGGCGGCGATCAGGCCGACGCCGCCCGCCCCCGCCTGCCCAAGGTCGAGCCGTGGACGCCGGTGCAGCGGCTGGACGAGGAGCTGGCGGCGGTGGGCTTCTATCTCTCCGGTCACCCGCTCGACGACATGGTCGAGGCGCTGCGCCGGCGGCGCACCGAGCTCTTCGCCGACGCCGTGGCCAAGGCGGAAGCCGGGACCGAGGCGCTGCGGATGGCGGGCGTCGTCCGCCGCAAGCAGGAACGGACCAGCCAGAAGTCCGGCGAGAAGTTCGCCTTCGTGACGCTCTCCGACCCCACCGGCGAGTACGAGGTGATGTTCCCGCCGGAATCCCTGCGCCGCTGCCGCGAGCTGCTGGAGCCGGGCAGGGCGGTGGCGATCACGGTGCGGGCCTCGGCCAAGGACGGCGAGGTGCGGTTCTTCGGCGACAGCGCCGAGCCGGTCGAGAAGGCGGTGGAGAACGTGGTCGCGGGGCTGCGCGTCCACCTGGCCCCGCGCAGCGCCGAGATCGAGGCCCTGAAGCGTCGCCTGGAGAGCCTCTCCAACCGGCGGGGCGGCGAGATCGTGCTGGTCGCCGGCATCGGCGGCGGGCGCGAGGTGGAGGTGAAGCTTCCCGGCCGGTTCAGCCTGGACCCGGCGGTGCGCGGGGCGCTGAAGACCGCGCCGGGCGTGGTGTTCGTGGAGGATCTGTGATGATCCGAGCCGGCGTGCTGAGCCTGTCGCTCGCCCTGGCCTTCGCCGGCGCTGCGGAGGGCCGCACGCATCGCCTGGCCGGTTTCCACGCGCCGCGCGCGCCGAAGACGCACGCCGCCGGGCGTCATCGCCCGGGCATGGCGGAGATCGAGCCGCTCGGACCCTCGAGCTTCCACCCGGTGAAGCGCTGGAAGGGATTCAGCTATCTCGACCACGAGAAGCGCCCCGGGAAGGCCGACTGAGCCGAACGCGACGAGCGCGCCGCGCCCGCATCGCCTAGAGTGCCCGGGCCATGCCGCATCCGCTGGACCGCCCGATCTGGACCGCGCTCGCCACGCGCCAGCAGGGCCTGGCGTTCGGCGACGAGCGGGCCCGCCGCATCGATCCGGCCTACGGGGTCTTCGCCGTCGCCCGCGACGCCTCCGAAGACAGCCGCGAGGCGCTCACCGCCCTGGTGCGCGCGCACGGCGATGCGGCGCTGGTCGAGGCCGAGCCGCCCGACCTGCCGGCCGGCCTCGAGGTCGTCTCGCGCGCGGTGCTCTGGCAGATGCTCGCCGAGGACCTGAAGCTCGTGCCGCCGGACTTCGAATGGGTCGACCTCGCCGAGGCGGATGCGCCGCAGATGCTGGCGCTCGCCGAGCTCACCCGGCCGGGCCCCTTCTCGAGCCGCACCCATCGGCTCGGCGACTTCGTGGGCGTCAAGCGGGACGGCGAGCTGATCGCCATGGCGGGCGAGCGGCTGAAGCCGGACGGCTTCACGGAGGTCTCCGGCGTCTGCGTTCGCCCCGGCGACCAGGGCCGAGGCTACGCCGCCGGGCTGATGAGCGTGGTGGCCGAGCGGATCGTCGCGCGCGGCGAGACGCCGTTCCTGCACGTCTACGACCACAACGCCCGGGCGATCGCCGTCTATCAGGCGCTGGGCTACCGCCTGCGGCGCAAGATGGCGATGGTGGTGGTGCGCGCGCCCTAGCCTGGACCGCCGCGCCGGCGCGAGGCGCTTGCTTTTTCGCGGCTTAGCCCCTATCTGCCCGCCTCATTCCACACGCAGGCGTTTGGCGGCGACGGGGAGACATCCCGGCGTTCTCCAGTCCGGTCCTCCCTCGGGAGGGGCAGCCTGCGGCGGCAAGAACCGGAAGAAGGACTTTGTGAAAGCCAATGGCGCTTCCTGAATTCTCCATGCGTCAGCTCCTGGAAGCCGGCGCCCACTTCGGCCACCAGACCCACCGCTGGAACCCGAAGATGGAGCGGTACATCTTCGGCGTCCGCTCCAACATCCACATCATCGACCTCAGCCAGTCGATCCCGCTGCTGCACCAGGCGCTGGTGAAGGCCCGCGAGGTCGCGGCCGCGGGCGGGCGGATCCTGTTCGTCGGCACCAAGCGCCAGGCCTCCGAGCCGATCGCCACGTCGGCGAAGCGCTGCGCCCAGTACTACGTCAACCACCGCTGGCTCGGCGGCACGCTCACCAACTGGCGCACCGTCTCCAACTCCATCGCACGCTTGCGCGAACTGGAGGGCCTGCTGGAGGGCGGCGAGAGCGGCCGTACCAAGAAGGAGCTGCTGCAGCTCACCCGCGAGCGCGACAAGCTGGAGCTGTCGCTGGGCGGCATCAAGGACATGGGCGGCATCCCGGACCTGATGTTCGTGATCGACACCAACAAGGAGGCGATCGCGATCCAGGAGGCGCGCAAGCTGAACATCCCGGTGATCGCGATCCTGGACACCAACTCGGGGCCCGACGGCATCACCTTCCCGATCCCGGGCAACGACGACGCCGCGCGCGCCATCCAGCTCTATTGCGACCTGATGGCCGATGCGATCCTCGACGGCCTGGCGGCCGGGCAGGCGGCGGCGGGCGTCGATCTCGGCGCGGCCGAGGCTCCCGTGGAGCCCGCGCTGTCGCGCAAGGCGGCGGCCAAGGCGGCTCCCGAACCGGCTGCGCCGGCCGAGCCGGAAGCCGTGACCCCCGAGCTCGAAGCCGCGGCGGCCGAGCTGGAGGCCGCGGCCGCCAAGCCCGAGGCCGAGCCGGAGACCACCGCGGCGGCGGAAGACGCCGCCGCAGCCGAGTCCCCGAGCGAAGAGCAGGCGGGCTGAAGGGCAAAGGCCCTCGCGCCCGCAACCCTGTCATGGCGCGGCCGCGAGGTCGCGCCGACGTCTGAGATGAATCGAAGGAGCCGACCATGGCGGAAGTGACCGCTGCGCTGGTCAAGGACCTGCGGGAGAAGTCCGGCGCAGGCATGATGGACTGCAAGAAGGCCCTGCAGGAAAACCAGGGCGATGTGGACGCGGCCATGGACTGGCTGCGCACCAAGGGGCTGTCCAAGGCCGCCAAGAAGGCGGGCCGCGCCGCGGCCGAGGGCCTGGTGGCGGGCCTCGTCTCGGGCCACGGCAAGCGCGGCGTGCTGATCGAGCTGAACGCCGAGACCGACTTCGTGGCCCGGAACGACAAGTTCCAGGCTGCGGCGCGCAAGATCGCCGCCACCGCGCTGGAGCACGACATCCTGGAGACCATCGCCGAGGCCCAGACCGGCGAGGGCGAGGTGATCGGCGACATGATCACCGCCCTGATCGCCACGATCGGCGAGAACATGCGCCTGCGCCGCACCGCGCGGCTGGAGGTCGCCGACGGCGCGGTCGCGCTCTATCTGCACAACGTGCAGGGCGAGGGCGTGGCGCGGCTGGGCGTGCTGGTGGCGCTCGAGAGCACCGGCGATCCCGCCGTGCTGAAGGACGTCGGCCGCCGGATCGCGATGCACGTGGCCGGCACGCCGACGCCGCCCCTGGCGCTGACCTCCGACGAGCTCGACCCGGCGGTGGTGGCCAAGGAGCGGGAGATCCAGACCCAGGCGGCGATGGAATCCGGCAAGCCGCGGGAGATCGCCGAGAAGATGGTCGAGGGCCGCATCCGCAAATGGCAGGAGGAGGTGGTCCTGCTGAAGCAGCCGTTCGTCATGAATCCCGACCAGACCGTCGAACAGCTACTCGCCGAAACCTCCAAGCAGCTCGGCGCGCCCGTCGCGGTGAAGGGCTTCGTCCGCTATGAGCTCGGCGAAGGCGTGGACAAGGGCCCCGACGGGCCGGACTTCGCCACCGAGGTCGCGCAGATGACCGGCAAGGCCTGAACGCGCCAATGGGATCGGCCGGGGCGCGGCGTCGCGAAAGCGCGCCGCGCCCTTGGCTTATGTGCGGTTTGCGATAGGGATTGGGCCATGCCCGACGCCCCGCCCCGCTACAAACGCATCCTCCTGAAGCTCTCGGGGGAGGCGGGCGTGGGCGGCGACCAGTTCGGGATCGACGCCAGGACGCTGGACATCGTCACCGACGAGATCTGCCAGGTGGTGCGCGCCGGCGTGCAGGTCTGCCTGGTGGTCGGCGGCGGCAACATCTTTCGCGGCGCGGCGCTCGCCGAGACCGGCATGGAGCGGGCCAGCGCCGACTACATGGGCATGCTGGCGACGGTGATGAACGCGCTCGCCCTGCAGGCGTCGCTGGAGCAGAAGGGCGTCTACACCCGCGTGCAGTCGGCGATCCCGATGGAGGCGGTCTGCGAACCCTACATCCGCCGCCGCGCGCTGCGGCACCTGGAGAAGGGCCGCGTGGTGATCTTCGCGGCCGGGCTCGGCGCACCCTATTTCACCACCGATTCCGCCGCGGCTCTGCGGGCCGCCGAGATGGGCTGCGACGCGCTCTTCAAGGGCACCAGCGTCGACGGGGTCTACACCGCCGATCCGAAGACCGACCGCAAGGCCGAGCGCTACGAGACGCTCACCTATCAGGACGTGCTGGCCAAGGACCTGCGGGTGATGGACGCCTCGGCCGTCAGCCTGATGCGCGACAACCACATCCCGATCGTGGTCTTCTCGATCCGCGAACGGGGCAACCTCTTGAAGGTGCTGACCGGCGAAGGGGTGTTCACCACCATCGCCTGAGCCGCCGCCGCGAGCCGGACGAAGGAGCAAGACCATGGCCGCCACGGAAAAACCCGTGCTCTCCAGATACAAGGATCGCATGGACAAGGCGGTCCAGGCGCTGAAGGACGAGTTCGGCAGCCTGCGCACCGGCCGGGCCTCCGCCAGCCTGCTCGACCAGGTGCACGTGGAGGCCTACGGCTCCGCGATGCCGCTCACCCAGTTGGGCGCGGTCAGCGTGCCGGAGGCGCGCATGCTGATGGTCAGCGTGTGGGACAAGGGCCTGGTCGTCTCGGTCGAGAAGGCCATCCGCAACGCGGGCCTGGGGCTGAACCCGGTGGTGGACGGGCAAAACCTGCGCATCCCGATCCCCGCGCTCACCGAGGAGCGCCGCAAGGAGATCGTCAAGATCGCCCACAAGTACACCGAGCAGCAGCGTGTGGCGGTGCGCAACGTGCGGCGCGACGCCAACGACGACCTGAAGAGGGCGGAGAAGGACGGGGCGATCAATCAGGACGAGCACAAGCGCATGGAAAGCGAGGTGCAGAAGATCACCGACGAGGCGATCAAGCGCATCGACGAAGCCTTGAAAACCAAGGAACAAGAGATCATGCACGTCTAGGCGTGCGCGCTCGCGCCTGAAGGGCTTCCGGAACGTCGATGGCCACCCCGAACGACACCCCGACCGAGGGCGACCGCGGTCAGGATGGCCAAGCCCATCCGCCGTTGCACGTCGCGATCGTGATGGACGGGAACGGCCGGTGGGCGAAGCGCCGCGGGCTGCCGCGGACTCTCGGCCATCGCGCGGGGGTGGAGGCGCTCAAACGCATCGTCGAGGCCGCGCCCAAGCTCAATATCAAGTGGCTGACCGTGTTCGGCTTCTCGACCGAAAACTGGAGCCGGCCGGCGGCGGAGGTCGCCGAGCTGATGGCGCTGCCGAAGCGCTACTTCGAAACTGATCTGGCGCGGCTGGAGCGCGAAGGCGTGCGCGTCCGCGTGATCGGCGGCAAGCGCGGCCTGCGACGGGACCTGGTGAAGATCTGCGACGAGGCCGAGGCGCGCACGGCCGGCAACGACGCCTTCTTCCTGACGGTGGCCTTCAACTACGGCGGCAAGGCCGACATCGTCGAGGCCGCCCGCCGCTTCGCCCGCGAGGTCGCAGCCGGCCGGGCCGATCCCGACCAGCTTACCGAAGACGGGTTCGCGGACCTGCTCTCGACCGACGGCGTTCCGGACCCGGACGTCATCATCCGACCCTCCGGCGAGCAGCGGCTTTCGAACTTCATGCTCTGGCAAGCGGCCTACGCCGAATTCGTCTTCCAGGACGTGCTCTGGCCGGACTATTCGGCCCACCATCTCGCAGCGGCGCTCGCGGAGTTCTACACCCGCAACCGCCGCTACGGCGCCGTCGTGCCCGATGACGCCCTTGCCACAGGCTAGGCGCTTCGACTGGTCGAACCTGCGCCTGCGGGTCGCCTCGGCCGTCGTCCTCGTCCCCTCGGCCCTGTTCGCCGCCTGGCACGGCGGCTGGATCTTCCTGCTGGTGATCTCGATCGGCCTGGCGCTGCTGGCCATCGAGTGGGGCGGGATGAGCGCGCCGCGCGCCCCGGTTCGGGTCGCCGCCGCGGTCACCGCGGCCGTGCTGGCGGCCGTGTTCCTGGGGCACCTCGGGCTGATCAAGACCGCCTGGCTGGCGGTGCCCCTGGGCGCGATCGCCGCCGCCGTGATCGCGCGCGGGGTCGCCGAGCGCGCCGTCGACGCCGCCTACGGCGTGCTCTACATCGCCCCGGCCGCGGTGTGCCTGGTCTGGCTGCGCTCGACCAATCAGGGCGAATGGTGGACGCTGATGCTGTTCGCCTGCACCTGGGCGGCGGACATCGGCGCCTTCGCGGTCGGAAGCCTGCTCAAGGGGCCGAAGCTCTGGCCGAGGTTCTCGCCCAACAAGACCTGGTCGGGGTTCGTGGGCGGACTGGCGGCGGCGACCGCGGTGGGCACGCTGATGGCCGCGAAGTCGACCTTCCGGCTGGATCTTCGCGCCGCCGCGCTGGTGGGTCTGGCCGTGGGGCTCGCCACCATGGCCGGCGATCTGTGGGAATCCGCGCTGAAGCGGCGCTTCGGGGTGAAGGACTCCGGCGACCTGATCCCCGGACATGGCGGGTTGCTCGACCGGGTCGATGGGTTGATGTTCGCCGTCGTGGTGATGGCCGCCGCCCGCCTCGCCAACCACCTGGGATGGGGCCATTGAACCTACCGCGTAAGATCAGCGTCCTGGGCTCGACGGGTTCGGTGGGGGTCTCCACGCTCGACCTCCTGGCCCGATCCGGCGTGGAGGTGGAGGTCGCGGCCCTCGCCGCCGGCCGCAATGCAGCGCTCCTCGCCGAGCAGGCCCGGCGCTGGCGTCCCGACGTCGCGGTGATCGAGGACGAGGCCGGGCTGCGGGAACTGCGCGAGCGGCTGGCCGGATCGGGCGTCGCCGCCGCCGCCGGCCCCGCCGCGGTGCTGGAGGCGGCCGCTGCGGACGCCCAGTGGGTGATGTCGGCGATCGTCGGCTTCGCGGGCCTGGCGCCGACGCTGGCCGCCGCGCGCGCCGGCGCGGTCGTGGCGCTGGCCAACAAGGAAAGCCTGGTGTGCGCGGGTCCCGAGCTGCTTCGCACGGCCAAGCTCTGCGGCGGGGCGGTGATCCCGGTGGACTCCGAGCATTCGGCGATCTTCCAGGTGCTGGAACCCGAGAACGCCGCCCAGGTGTCCCGCCTGATCCTCACCTCCTCCGGCGGCCCCTTCCGCGGGGCGGCGCGCGAGCAGATGGCGGCGGCGACCCCGGCCCAGGCGCTGGCGCACCCCAACTTCAGCATGGGCGCCAAGATTTCGATCGATTCGGCCACCATGATGAACAAGGGGCTGGAGGTGATCGAGGCGTCCTACCTGTTCGCCATGCCGGCGGAGCGGATCGAGGTCCTGGTGCATCCGCAGCAGATCATTCACAGCCTGGTGGAGTATGCCGACGGCTCCACGCTCGCCCAGTTGGGGCCGCCCGACATGCGCGCGCCGATCGCCTGCGCCTTCGCCTGGCCCGACCGCCTGCCGTGGCCCGCGCCCAGGCTCGACCTGGTGGCCTCGGGCCCGCTGACCTTCGAGGCGCCTGACCCGCAGCGCTTTCCGGCGCTCGCCATCGCCAAGGCGGCGCTCGCCGCCGGCGGCCGCGCGCCCGGCGCCCTCAACGCCGCCAACGAGCGCGCCGTGGCCGCCTTCCTTGACCGCCGAATCGGCTTTCTCGATATTCCCCGCGTGGTGGAAGAGACCCTGGAGCAGCTCGATCGGCATGGCTGGCTGGGCTCGGCGGGCGGCGATGTCCTGGAGGCGGCGCGCACGACCGATGCGACGGCGCGCCGCGTGGCGGACGACGTGGTGAGCGGCCTTATGGCTCAGGCCTGATCCGGAAGGAGACGCGCCGGCATGCTCGGCTTCCTGCAAGCAGCTCCGCTCTACCTGCTCTCCTTCATCCTGGTGGTGGGGCTGCTGGTCACCATCCACGAGCTTGGCCACTTCCTCGTCGCCAAATGGCTCGGGACCGCGATCGACCGGTTTTCGATCGGCTTCGGCCGGCCGCTGGCCAGCCGGCGCGACCGCTCGGGCGTGGAGTGGCGCATCGGCTGGCTGCCGCTCGGCGGCTACGTCCGCTTCGCCGGCGACGAGAACGCCTCGTCCATTCCGGACGAAGACGAGCTGGAGACCCTGCGGCGCACCATCACCGCGCGGGAGGGACCGCAGGCGCTTCGCCGCTACTTCCACTTCAAGCCGATCTGGCAGCGGACGCTGATCGTGATCGCCGGGCCCGCGGCCAATTTCCTGCTCGCGATCGTGCTGTTCGCCGGCCTGTTGATGGCGTTCGGGCACGAGGTGATCCCGGCGCGGGTGGGACTGGTCCAGCCGAACAGCGCCGCCGCGGCCGCGGGCTTCCGGAAAGGCGACCTCATCCTGGCGGCCGACGGCCGGGCGATCGAGGACTTCGACGCCCTCAAGCAGCTGGTGGCCTTCCGCGCGGGCGTGCCGATGGACTTCCTGGTCAGCCGAGGCGATCGCCGCATCCGCCTGGTCGCCACGCCGAGGTCGGAGATCGTCGACGATCCGGTGGCGGGCCCGCAGCACGAGGGCATGCTGGGCATCGGCGCGGGGGCGTCGCTGAGCGAAATCAAGCATGTGCGTTATGGGCCGATCCCGGCCGTGGGGGAGGCCACGGCGCGCACCTGGCGGATGGTCACCACGACGGTCTACTACGTCGGCCGGATGCTCAGCGGGCAGGTCCCGGCCGATGGCCTGCGAGGTCCGCTGGGCCTGGCCAGCGCCACGGGCAAGGTCGCCGCGCTCGGCGCGGAGGGCGCGCCGAGCTTGGGCGCGATGCTGGTCGGCGTGAGCGTCAATCTGATCCAGATGGCCGCGATCATCTCCGTCAGCCTGGGGATCGGGAACCTGCTGCCGCTGCCCGTGCTCGACGGGGGAGCTCTGCTCTTCTATGCATACGAAGCGGTGGCGCGGCGCCCTCTTGCTGCCAAGGTTCAGGCCGCAGGCTATCGGGTGGGCCTTGCTCTGGTGCTCGGATTGATGTTGTTCGCGACATGGAATGATCTGCAGCGCCAGCACGTGCTCACTTTCCTGGGCGGCTTTTTCTCCTAAGGTCGCCCTTTCCCAGTAACGGCTGATTCGATGTCCAGACCCCGCGCCCGCAGCGCCGCGCTCGTCACCGGCCTTGCCCTTCTTCTGGGGTCGACGGCGCTCGTCGCGCCGGAGCCCGCGGCCGCGCAGGTGCAGCAGGGCGGGGTCGTCAAGCGGATCATCGTCAAGGGCAACGAGCGGATCGAGCCTTCGACCGTGATCTCCTATCTGCCGATCCAGGTGGGGGACACGGTGGACTCGGCCAAGGCCGACCTTGCGCTGAAGGCGCTGTTCCGCACCGATCTCTTCTCCGACGTGAAGATCGACTACCAGGACGGCGATCTCATCGTGACGGTCGTGGAGAACCCGATCATCAACCGGGTGCTGTTCGAGGGGAATTCGAGCCTCAAGGAAGACAAGCTCAAGGACGAGGTGAGCGTCCGGCCGCGCGGCATCTTCACCCGCACCAAGGTGCAGTCCGACGTGGCCAGGATCCTCGAGCTCTATCGCCGCTCAGGGCGCATCTCGGCGACGGTGACGCCGCAGATCGTGGAGTTGCCGCAAAAGCGCGTGGACCTGATCTTCAAGATCGACGAGGGCCCGAAGACCGGCATCCTCCGCGTCAACTTCCTGGGCAACAAGGCGTTTTCCGACAACGACCTGCGCGGCGTCGTGGTGACCGAGCAGTCGCACTGGTACAAATTCTTCTCCTCGGAGGCCAACTACGACCCCGATCGCCTGGAGTATGACAAGGAGCAGCTGCGCAAGTTCTATCGCAATCGCGGCTACTATGACTTTCGGGTGATCTCCGCGGTGGCCGAGCTGGCGCCGGACAAGAACGGCTTCGTCGTGACCTACACCATCGACGAGGGGCCGGAGTACAAGTTCGGCAAGATCAGCGTCGAGACCGAGCTGCAGAAGCTCAATCCGGGCATCCTGCAGGCCCTGGTGCCGATCCACACCGGGGAGATCTATCAGGACAAGCGCCTGGAGGACGCCACCGACGCCCTGACCTTCGCGGCCGGCGCCGCCGGCTTCGCCTTCGTCGACGTGCGGCCGCGGTTCACCGCCCACCGCGACACCAAGACCATCGACGTGGTGTTCGACGTCAAGGAAGGCCCGCGCGTCTACATCGGCCGCATCGACATCGTCGGCAACACCCAGACCCTCGACTACGTGATCCGGCGCGAGATGAACGTCACCGAGGGCGACGCCTACAATCGCGCCCTGGTGGATCGCTCGAAGCAGCAGATCAAGGCGCTGGGGTTCTTCAAGGATGTGGACATCACCGAGACTCCGGGCTCCGCGCCGGACCGCACCAACCTGCAGGTAAAGGTCACCGAGCAGCCCACCGGCGAGCTGACGTTCAGCGCCGGCTATTCGTCGATCGACCAGCTGGTGCTCGACGTCGGGTTTGCGCAGCACAACTTCAGGGGCCGCGGCCAGGACCTGCGGGCGCGGGTCTCCTGGGGCTCGATCAGCAAGCAGGTGGACCTGTCGTTCACGGAACCGCGGTTCGGCGGGCGCGACCTCGCGCTCGGGACCGACATCTACTACTACGACTACGACCTCAGCCAGTTCTCCGCCTATCGCAGCAAGAGCCTGGGCGCGAACGTCCGGGTGAGCTTCCCGATGAGCCTGAACTCGCGCGGTTCGGCGCTCTACACCCTTCGGACCGACAACGTCTCGCTCGATCCGTCGCTGTGCGACCCCACCCTCGGGCTGGTTTCCTTCGCGATCTGCAACGAGCGCGGCTCGTTCCTCACCTCCCTGGCCGGCTATGGCTGGCGGCTGGACCGCCGCAACGATGCGATCAACCCGTCACGCGGCTTCTTCATCAGCGTGAACCAGGACTTCGCAGGCCTCGGCGGCGACGTTCGCTACGTGCGTACGGAGGGCCAGACCGGCTGGTACCACGGCTTCAGCAAGGACTTCATCCTGAGCGTCACCGGAGAGGCGGGCTTCGTCGGCGGCTGGGGCGGCGACCACGTGCGGATCAACGACCGCTTCTACAAGGGCGGCAACGACTTCCGCGGGTTCCAGACGGCAGGCATCGGGCCGCGCGACCTCTCGTTCGGCCGCAGCGACGCTCTCGGCGGCAAGGCCTATGCGATCGGCTCGGTGGAGCTCACCGTGCCGACCTTCCTGCCCGAGCAGTACGGCATCAAGGCCGCCTTGTTCACCGACTTCGGCACGCTCGGCCTCCTCGATCCGGTCGACAAGCTGACGCCGGTGCCGGTCGATCCGAACGACCTGACCCAGGGCTTCAAGAAGGACGCCAACGGCAGCTTCATCCTGGCGCCCAACCCCGACATCAAGGACGATCTGTCGCTGCGCGCCTCGGCGGGGATCAGCATATTCTGGAAGTCGCCCATGGGTCCGCTCCGCTTCGACCTGAGCGCGGTCCTCGCCAAGCAGCCCTACGACAAGACCGAAGCCTTCCGGTTCTCCACTGCAACCAGGTTCTGAACACACATGACTTCCAAACACGTCCTCACGGCCGGGTGCGCCGCCCTCGGCGCTCTGGCGATCGCGACCAGCGCCTCCGCCCAGAAGGCGGCCGCCGCGCCCGGCAATCCGGGTCCGGTGATCAACGGCGTCTGCGTGATCAATGTCGAAGCTGCGATCGGCGGCTCGACGGTCGGCAAGTATGTCGACAGCCGCATGCAGCAGCTGGTCGCGCAGGTGAAAGCCGAGCTCGGCGGTGAACAGACCACCATCCAGACCGAAGGCAAGACGCTCGAGTCGCAACGCGCGACGCTCGACGCCAACACCTTCGAGCAGCGCGGCTCGGCGCTGCAGGCCCGCTACAACGAGCTCCAGCGCAAGGCCCAGCAACGCGACCGGGAATTGCAGGCCACCGAACAGAAGGCCATCGGGCGCATCAGCCAGGAGATGGAGCCGATCGTCCATCAGGCCTATGCGCAGAAGGGCTGCGGGCTCCTGCTGCAGCGGACCGCTGTCGTGCTCGCCAATCCGGCCATGGACATCACGCCCCAGGTGGTCGCCGGGCTGAATGCAAAGATCACCCAGTTCGCCTTCGATCGCGAGCACCTGGATCAGACCGCCGCCGCTGCGCCGCCGCCGGTGACGACGGTGCCGACCCCCGCCAGGCCGGCCGCGACCCGCCGCTAGGCCCGGGCTCGGATCGAGGCGGGGGATCATGCCCGATCCGCGATTCTTCGAAGAGCTCGGCCCGATCGGGCTGGGCGAGCTCGCGCAGCTCGCCGGCGCCGAGCTCGCCCAGCCGGGCGCGGCGCGACGGATGATCCGCGGCGTGTCGATCCTCAGCCACGCCGGAGACGACACCGTCACCTTCCTGACCGATCGCAAGCACGCCGAGCACCTGCCCGCCTCGGCCGCCGGCGCGTGCTTCGTCCAGGCCCGCGACGCCGATACGCTTCCCAAGGGATGGATCGGACTTGTCAGCCGCACGCCGCAGGGCGCCTATGCTGTGGCGGCCGGGCGCCTGCATCGGGCGCGCACAATTCCGCCCGGTCCGGCGATCGCCGACAGCGCCGAGCTGGAGGAGGAGGTGCTCCTCGGTCCGGGCGTGGTGATCGGGCCGGGCGCCCGGATCGGGCGCGGTACGCAGATCGGCCCGAACTCGGTGGTCGGTCCCGGTGTCGCCATCGGCCGCCACTGCGCCATCTCGGCGAACGTGACCCTGAGCTGCGCGCTGGTGGGCGACCGGGTGACGATCCTGGCCGGTGCGAGCATCGGCGAGGCCGGGTTCGGCGCCACGGTCGGGCCGCAGGGGCTGATGGACATCCCCCAGCTCGGCCGGGTGATCATCCAGGACAACGTCACCGTGGGCGCCAACAGCTGCATCGACCGCGGGGCCTTCGACGACACGGTGATCGGAGAGAACACCAAGATCGACAACCTGGTCCAGATTGGCCACAACTGCCGGATCGGCCGCAACATCGTGATGGCCGCCCACACGGGCATTTCCGGCAGCGTCGAGGTGGGCGACGGCGTCCAGATGGGCGGCCGGGTCGGGATCGCGGACCATGTCACGATCGGGGCCGGGGCCCGGCTCGCAGCGGCCGCCGGCGTGATGGGCGACGTGCCGGCGGGAGAGACCTGGGCCGGCTTTCCGGCGCGGCCGATCCGCCGCTGGCTGAAGGAAGCGGCCTGGGTGGGCCGGATGGCCGCACGCAAGGGGGGATCGCAGGAATGAGCCGCAAGGCGCCGACTGCGGAGGGCGAGTCCGAGATCGACATCACCGAGGTCCTCGCCCGGATCCCGCACCGCTACCCCTTCCTGCTGGTCGACCGGTGCGAGGAGTACCGGCCGAACCAATCCATCGTGGGCGTCAAGTGCGTGACCGTGAACGAGCCCTTCTTCCAGGGCCATTTCCCGGGCTATCCGGTGATGCCGGGCGTGCTGATCATCGAGGCGCTGGCCCAGACCGGCGCGGTCCTGATGTCGAAATCGCTGGATGTGGACGTGAACGACAAGGCGATCTTCCTGATGTCGCTCGACAGCTGCCGATTCCGCGCGCCGGTGCGGCCCGGCGATGTCCTGCGCCTGAATGTCGAGGTGCTGCGGGCGCGCGGCGACGTCTTCAAGTTCCGCGGCAAGGCGATGGTCAGCGACAAGGTGGCGGCCGAAGCCGAGTTCGCAGCCATGGTGGTGGAGACCTGAGTCGTGGGAAGACATGAAAGCGTGAGCATCGAGGTGCATCCGACGGCGATCGTCGAGAAGGGCGCGGAGCTGGCCGAAGGGGTCTCGATCGGCCCGTTCTGCGTGATCGGCGAGCACGTCAAGATCGGCCGGAACACCAAGCTGCTGTCCCACGTGGCGATCGAGGGGCATACGACGATCGGCCAGGACAACACGATCCGGCCGTTCGCCAACCTCGGCGGCCCGCCGCAGGCCCCCTACAACGGCGAGCCGACTGAGCTGGTGATCGGCGACCGCAACACCATCCGCGAGCACGTGACCATGCACGTCGCCACCGGGGGCGGAGATGGCGTGACCATTGTGGGCAGCGACTGTCTGTTCATGGCGACGGCGCACGTGGCCCATGACTGCGTGGTGCGCGATCATGTGGTCCTCGCCCAATCGGCCACTCTCGGCGGCCATGTCGTTATCGACGAATACGTCATCCTCGGCGGCCTTGCGGCGGTCCACCAGAACTCCAGGGTCGGCAAGCACGCCTTCGTCGGCGGCTTGGCGGCGGTGACGAAGGACGTCATTCCCTATGGCTCGGTGTGGGGCAATCACGCCCACCTCGAAGGCCTCAACCTCGTCGGGCTGAAACGCCGCGGCTTCAGCCGCGAGGTGATCGCCGAGCTGCGTTCCGCCTACCGGCTGCTGTTCGCGGAAGAGGGCACCTTCCAGGAGCGCATCGACGACACCGCCGAGAGCTTCGCCCAGTCGGCCCCGGTGATGGAGATCATCGACTTCATCCGCGCCGACGCCAGCCGCCCGCTCTGCCTGCCCGAACGCGAGGTGTGATGAAGAAGCTCGGGCTGATCGCCGGCGGCGGCGGTCTGCCGCGGGAGATCGCCGAGCATTGCCGGCGCACCGGCCGGCCGCTGTTCGTGGTGCGGCTGAGGGGCTTCGCCGGCCCGGAGCTGGCGGCCTATCCGGGGGCCGAGATCGGGCTGGCCGAGCTCGGCCGCTGCATCAAGGCGCTGAAGGCGGCGGGCTGCGAGACGGTGTGCCTGGCGGGGCTGGTCGCGCGGCCGGACTTCGCCGCGCTGAAGCCGGACCTGCGCGGCCTCGCCGCCCTGCCGGGCGCGATCGCGGCCGCCCGCAAGGGCGACGACGCGCTGCTGCGCTTCCTGCTGGGCGAGTTCGAGAAGGAGGGCTTCGCGGTGGAGGGCGCCCAGCAGGTGACCGCCGACCTGGCGCTCGGCGCGGGCCCGCTCGGCCGCATCCGCCCTGACGCCGATGCGCGCGCCGACGCCGCCCGCGCGCTGGAGGTCGCCCGCGCGCTCGGCCGGCTCGACATCGGCCAGGCGGCGGTCGTCTGCCGCGGGCTGGTCCTGGCGGTGGAGGCGCAGGAGGGGACGGCCGGGATGCTGGACCGCGTGGCCGGGCTGCCGGAGGCCCTGCGCGGCGCGGCGCACGCCCGCGCCGGCGTCCTCGCCAAAGCCCCCAAGCCGATCCAGGAGATGCGGGTGGACATGCCGACCATCGGGCCGGACACCGTGCGCGCCGCGGCCGCCGCAGGGCTGGCCGGCGTGGTCGGCGAAGCGGGCCGTCTGCTGATCGTCGAGCGGGATGCGGTGGCCGCGCTCGCCGACGAGCTCGGCCTGTTCGTGGTCGGCCTGGAGCCTGCGCAGGCGTGAGCGGGCCGCCGATCACGGTCATGCTGGTCGCCGCCGAGGCCTCGGGCGACGATCGCGGCGCGGGCCTGGCGCGCGCGCTCAGGCGCCGGCTGGGCGAGGGCGTCCGCCTTGTGGGCGTGGGCGGCGAGCGGATGCGTGCGGAAGGGGTCGCGAGCCCGTTCGAGATCGCCGAGCTGTCCATCCTGGGCCTCTGGGAGGGCCTTCTGGCCTATCCGCGCGTGGTGCGCCGGGCGGACGAGACCGCCGCCATCGCCGCGCGCGAGAAGCCCGACATCGTCGTCCTGATCGACTCCTGGGGCTTCACCCTGCGCGTCGCCCAGCGGCTCAGGACGCGCGATCCGAAGCTCCCGCTCATCAAGTATGTCGGCCCGCAGGTCTGGGCGACGCGCCCGGGCCGGGCCCGCACCCTGGCGGCGAGCGTCGATCACCTGCTCTCCATCCATGCCTTCGATGCGCCCTACTTCGAGGCGGCGGGCCTGCCGGTGACCTTCGTGGGAAACGCCGCGCTCAGCCTCGACTTCTCCGCAGCCGATCCGGCGCGGCTGCGCGCGCAGATCGGGGCGGGGACCGGCGATCCGATCCTCCTGGTGCTGCCGGGCAGCCGCCCGGGCGAGATCGCGCGCGTCATGCCGGCCTTCGAAGCCGCGGTGAACATCCTGAAGGCCGGGCGGCCGGGGCTGCATGTCGTGGTGCCCGCCGCGCCCACCGTGCTCGAGCTGGTGAGGGCCCGGATGGCGGGTTGGCCGCACCGGGCGCACCTCGTCGAGGGCGATGCGGCGAAGCTCGACGCGATGAAGGCTGCGACGGTCGCGCTGGCCTGCTCCGGCACGGTGACGACGGAGCTGGCGCTGGCCGGCGTCCCCATGGTGGTGGGCTACCGGCTGGGCGCGATCACCGCGACGATCGCGCGGCGGCTGATCCGCACCCCCTACATCACGCTGTTCAACATCGCCGCCCAGGCCTTCGTCGCCCCTGAGCTGGTGCAGGAGGATTGCACGGGAGCGAAGCTCGCGGCCGAGGTCGCGCGGCGGCTGGACGATCCGGACCTGCGCGCTCGCCAGGCGGCCGCCCAGTCCGCCGCCCTGGACAGGATGGGCCGCGGCGGCCCGGACCCGTCGGAGGCCGCGGCCGAGGCCGTCCTCGAGCTCCTCGGATCGCGGCGGAGCGATCAGCCCCGCTTGTCGACCGGCACGTAATCCCGCTGGGTCGCGCCGGTGTAGAGCTGCCGCGGGCGGCTGATCTTCTGCGCCGGATCCTCGATCATCTCCTTCCACTGGGCGATCCAGCCCACGGTCCGCGCCACCGCGAACAGCACCGTGAACATCTCGGGCGGGAAGCCCAGGGCCCGCAGCGTGATGCCGGAGTAGAAGTCGACGTTCGGATAGAGCTTGCGCTCGACGAAGTACTCGTCGTTGAGCGCGATCTTCTCGAGCTCCATGGCGACCTTCAGCAGGGGATCGTCGCTGTCGCCGACCTCGGCCAGCACCTCGTGGCAGGTCCTCTGCATGACCTTGGCGCGCGGATCGTAGTTCTTGTAGACCCGGTGGCCGAAGCCCATCAGCCGGTAGCGGCGGTCCTTCACCCCGGCGACGTACTCGGGAATGCGGTCGACCGTGCCGATCTCCTTGAGCATGTTGAGGGCTTCCTCGTTCGCCCCGCCGTGCGCCGGGCCCCAGAGGCAGGCGATGCCGGCGGCGACGCAGGCGAAGGGATTGGCGCCCGAGGAGCCGGCGCCGCGCACCGTCGCGGTCGAGGCGTTCTGCTCGTGGTCGGCGTGCAGGATGAAGATGCGGTCCATGGCCCGCGTCAGGATCGGATTGGCTTTCCAGTCCTCGGCCGGGACCGAGAAGCACATGCGCAGGAAGTTCTCGGCGTGCGACAGCTCGTTGCGCGGGTAGACGAACGGCTGGCCGCGGAAGTACTTGAAGGCGCGCGCGGCGATGGTCGGCATCTTGGCGATCAGCCGGTGCGCCGAGATCGTCCGCTGCTGCGGGTCCTCGATGTCGGTCGAGTCGTGATAGAAGGCCGACAGCGCCCCCACCGCGCCGACCATGATCGCCATCGGGTGAGCATCCCGGCGGAAGCCTTGGAAAAACCTATCGAACTGGTCGTGCAACATCGTGTGGTAGGTGATGTTGTGCTCGAACTCCGTGTACTCGGGGGCGGTCGGCAGGTCGCCGTGCAGCAGCAGGTAGCAGACCTCCAGGAAGTTCGACTTCTCGGCCAGCTGGTCGATGGGATAGCCGCGGTGAAGCAGGATTCCCTTGTCGCCGTCGATGAAGGTGATCTTGCTCTCGCAGTTGGCCGTCGAGGTGAAGCCCGGGTCGTAGGTGAAGACGTCGGCGTCGGCGTAGAGCTTGCGCACGTCGACCACGTCCGGCCCGGCGGTCCCCTTGAGCACCGGCAGGTCGTAGGACTTGCCGCCGATCCCGATCTTCGCCGTGTCGCCCATGCGGAGCCCCTCCAATCGTCGGAAATGAAACGCCTGTTCGAGGCCTTAAAGCCGATTTAGCGCGCGAGCGAAAGCGCATCTGCGATGCGCGCCAGGCTTTCATCCCTGCCCAGGGAGACCAGCGCGCTGGCCAGGTCCGGCGCCGGCGATCCGCCCGCCAGCACCATCCGCAGCGCCGGGCCGAACTTGCCGATGCCGACGCCCTCGCGCTCGGCGAAGGCGCGGATGCGCGCCTCGAGCGGGGGGACCTCCCAGGCGGGGGCCCCGGAGAGGTCCTGGCGCAGGCGGTCCAGCCGGCCGAGCGTCTCCTCGCCCAGCAGGCCGCGGGCCTTCTCCGGCAGCTCCAGCGGACGGGTCTTCAGGACGAACACCACCGCGTCGGCAAGATCGAGCAGGGTCTTGGCGCCCTCCCGCACCAGGGGAACCGTGCGCTCGAGCACGGCCTTGTCGGTGCTCTTCAGCCGCCAGTCGCGGCTCTTCAGGATGCCGACGACGAGCTCGGTCAGGCGCTGCGGGTCGGCCTGGCGGATGTAGTGGTTGTTGAGGTGGTTGAGCTTGTCCCAGTCGAGGCGCGCCGGCGCGCTCACCACGTCCCTGACGTCGAACCAGGCCATCGCCTGCGCGTCGGAGAAGATCTCGTCGTCCCCATGACCCCAGCCGAGCTTGGCCAGGTAGTTGCGCATGGCCTCGGGCAGGTAGCCGAGATCGGCGAACTCGCTCACCGCCTGGGCGCCGTGCCGCTTGGAGAGCTTCTTGCCGTCCGGCCCGTGGATCATCGGCAGGTGAGCCCAGACCGGCGCGTCCCAGCCGAGGCCCTGGTAGATCAGGGTCTGCCGCGCGGCGTTGTTCAGGTGGTCGTCGCCGCGGATCACATGGGTCACGCCCATGTCGTGGTCGTCGACGACCACGGCGAGGTTGTAGGTGGGCGTCCCGTCGGTGCGCAAGAGGATCAGGTCGTCGAGGTTCCTGTTCTCGAACCGCACCGGCCCCTTCACCTGGTCGTCGATCAGCGTCTCGCCGTCGAGCGGGCATTTCAGGCGCACCACGAAGGGCCGGTCGGGCGCATTGTTCGGCGCCCGGTCGCGCCAGGGCGAGCGCACCACGCGCCCCTCGGCGCGGGCGAGCTCGCGCTCGGCCTCCAGCTCCTCGGGCGTCATGTAGTCCCGGTAGGCGCCGCCGCGGGCGAGCAGCTCGTCCGCCGCCTGGCGATGGCGTTCGGCGCGCGCGACCTGGAAGACGGGCGGCTCGTCGGGCTCCAGCCCCAGCCACTTCAGGCCCTCGAAGATCACCTCCACGGCCTCGGCGGTGGAGCGCTCGCGGTCGGTGTCTTCGATGCGCAACAGGAACTTGCCGCCGGTGTGGCGAGCGTACAACCAGTTGTAAAGCGCCGTCCGGGCCGTGCCAATGTGCATCATGCCGGTCGGCGAGGGGGCGATGCGGGTGACGACGGAGCGTTCGGGCATGGGGGTCGAGGAGGCTGGGGGCGCGCCGGATGGCGGCGCCTGGGCCGGGCCTCTTAGCACGCGGCTTCCGAGGCTTCCTAGCGCGGCCGGCGGGCTCGCCTGGCTGGCGCGCCAGGTGGAGCGGCAGGGCGCGCGCTGGACGCTGTGGACGCCGGTCGCCTTCGGCTCGGGCGCGGCGACCTATTTCGCGCTGCTGCGGGAGCCGCAGGCCTGGACGGCCTGGACGGGCGCGGCCCTCGCCATGCTCCTGCTCGCGGCGGGCGCACGGTGGCGGGGCGGGCGCGCGGCGACGGTCGGCCTCGTGCTGCTCGCCTGCGGGATCGGCGGCTTCTCGGCCGCCAAGCTGCGCACCGAGCACGTCAGGGCGCCGGTGGCGCCGGCCCGGGCTCCGCCCGAGCGGCTGCAGGGTTGGGTCCTCGACATCGTGAGCCCCGGCCAGGGCGGGCGCCGGCTGCTGATCGCGCCCGCGCGCATCGGCGACTGGCCCGCGAAGGCGACGCCCATTCGCGTGCGCGTGACGCTGCGCGAAGGCTACACCCCCTCGCCGGGGGAGCCGATCAGCCTGCTGGCGGTGATCGACGCGCCGCCGGGCCCGGCCAGCCCCGGCGCCTACGACTTCGCCCGCGACGCCTATTTCCAGAGCGTGGGCGGGGTCGGCTTTGCGCTTGGCCCGCCATCGACCTGGGTCACCGACGAGGTCCCGCCGTGGCGGCTGCGGCTCACCATGCGGATCAACGCCGTCCGCTGGTCGCTCACCCGCCAGATCATCGGCGCGCTCGGGACCGAGGCGGGCGGCCTCGCCGCCGCCATGACCACCGGCCACGACGCCTTTATCCCGCCCGACCAGTTGAACGACCTCAGGGCCTCGGGGCTCGCCCACATCACCTCCATCTCCGGCCTGCACATGGCGATCGTCGGCGGCTTCGTGTTCGCCGCCATGCGGCTCATCATCGCCGCCTGGCCGTGGCTGGCGCTGCGCATCCACGGCAAGAAGGTGGCGGCCGCCGTGGCGCTCTCAGCCGTGCTCGGCTACCTCGTGCTGTCGGGCTGGCCGCCGCCGGCCGAGCGCGCGGCGATCACCGCGGCCATCGCCTTCGGCGCGATCCTGGTCGACCGCCAGGCGATCAGCCTGCACGCGCTGGCGCTGGCCGCCATGGCGGTCATGCTGCTGCAGCCGGAAGCGGTCACCCAGCCGGGGTTCCAGATGTCCTTCGCCGCGACCGCCGCGCTGGTCGCCATGGCCGAGGTCTGGCCGCGCACGGTGCACGAGATCAACACGCCCTGGCCGATCCGCATGGTCCAGCGGTTCGGCGGCTGGATCGTGGCGGCCGCGGCGGCGAGCTTCGTGGCGGGGGCGGCGACAGGGCCCTTCGCCATCCAGCACTTCAACCGCGTCTCGACCTGGGGGCTGGTCTCCAACCTGCTCGTCGAGCCGATCTCCAGCTTCCTGATGATGCCCGCCCTGGCCGTCGGCGCGGCGCTGGCGCCCATCGGCCTGGGCCAGGGACCGCTCGATGTCGCGGGCTTCTCGATCCGCCTGATGAACGACATTTCGCGCACGGTGGCCCACGCGCCCTACGCGCAGTTCGTGGTGGCGAGCGGACCGGGCTGGACCTTGCCGACGGCCTTCCTCGGGCTCCTCCTGCTGTGTCTCTGGCGAGGGCCGCTCCGCTGGGTCGGCCTGCCGCTGGCGTTCGCCATCTCGCTGGCGCCAAGGCCCGCGCCGCCGGACGCCTGGGTGGCGGGCGACGGGGCGGCGACGGCCGTGCGCAGCGGCCGCGAGGCGATCCTCTTCCGGCCCGACGTCAAGCTGTTCGGGGCCGATCTGTGGGCGCGCCGGCGCGGCCTCGATCCGGGGGGCGGGGCGGCGGTGCGCGACCCGGCCTATGACTGCGACCACTGGAGCTGCGCGCCCAGGGCCGGCGCGCCCTTGAAGATCGCCGCGGCCTGGAACCTCAAGCGGCCGCTCGACCCGGAGCGCCTGGCGCAGATCTGCGCCAGCGCCGAGCTGGTGATCCTCAGGAACGACTTCAGGCCGGACGCCTGCCGCGCACCGGTGGTGCTCACCGGCGCCGATTTCGCGCGCGGCGGCGCGGCCGAGCTGTGGCGTGCCGCGGGCGGCGAGTGGCGCGTGCTCTGGGCGCAGGACGTCCGCGGCCGCCGGCCCTGGAGCTGGGGGCCCGACCCGCGGTGAGCCTCTCCTTCACCCAGCGGCTGCGCGCGCCGATCATGCGCGGCGAGATCGCCTGCACGGTCAGGATCTGGAAGCGCCTGCGGGTCAAGCTCGGCGGCCGCTATCGGCTGGGCGGCGGTCACGTCGAGGTCACCCGCATCCAGCACGTAGACCGCGGCGACATCACCGAGGAGATCGCCCGCCGCTCCGGCTTCGCGAGCCTGGACGACCTGATGCGCATCGCCCAGCACGGCTCGGGCGAGAGCGTCTACCTGATCGACTTCGTCTATTGTCACGAACCCTAGGCCCCCACCGCCCGTGGCGTCGGAAAGCTCGCCCGGGCACGGTCTCGGGCGTGCGCCGATGGTCTCCTTTCGGAACACGCGCCAAGGTCCGCCTGCGACCCGACGCGGACCTCGGCCGCGTCCGGATGTCGGCGTCAGGGGCCAACCTATTTGTAGGCCACCGCTGCGCTTGCGGGTCCTGCGAGGGGAATGATCTCGCAGCGGCTGAACCCTGCCTCTTTGCACCAATCGGTGAACTGCGCGCCGGTGAAGTCGAACGCTGCCCCGAATTCGATGAGCATGTTCAGAGACATCATAAGTCCGAAGCCGTTTTGCCGGCGCTCATCGTCGATTATGTTCTCGATGGCCACCAGCGCTCCCCCGACCGGCAACGCACGGTAGGCCTTGGCGATAAGGGTCTTCTTTTCCTCCAGATTCCAGTCGTGGAGGATCATTCCCATCGTGATGATATCTGCCTTGGGAAACTCGTCCGCGAAGAAGTCGATCGTATCGGCTGTCACCCGGCCACCAAGGTCAGGCGCCCGCGCGCGCCTTTCGGCGATCGGTTGCACAGCGGGGAGATCGCAGGTCCGGCATAGCATGTGCGGATGCCGCGAGGCGACGATGGCCGAAAGCTGCCCGGTGGCGCCGCCAATGTCCGCCAGCGTTCTGTACTTGGAAAAATCGAACTTCTCGGCGAAGGCCATGAAGTTGCCCATGGAGATACCGCTCATCGCGTCCATGAACTGCTCCAGGCGCGCGGGGTCCGCATAGAGCGCTGCGAACATCGACTCGCCGGTTTCCTTGATCTCGTTCTGAGGCTGTCCGGTCTTCAAGGCCGGAGTCAGATCCGCCCAGAACCGGTACAGGCGCGCGTTCGCCATCTCGAGAATTCCGCCGATGTACTGCGGGCTCGCCTTGTCGAGGAATACGGCGGTCGAGGGCGTGTTCCGGTACCTGCCGGTGTCGCCGGCGCCATCTCTCTCCAGCAATCCCAGGGCGACGAGGGTGTCGAGAAAGTCATAGGTTCCCCGCGGATGCAGTCCCAGGGCCGCCTGCAGTTCCGGGGCCGTTTTCGGTTCATCAGCCAACCGCGAAAAGAGCTCCAGCTCGACCGCGCTCAACAGCGTCTTGGACGCCCAAAAGCCAAAGCCGATCTGCAGGATATGGTCAGGCGAAACGTCGTGTTGCATGGGGTCCTCGCTAGACCACAAGGCTCCCATGCGCCCGCTGGCCTCCACAATCGGCGGATTGTCCCGATGCGGATGCGGGTCTTGCCCGTGGGACGGCCGGGGGGCACTGTGACCCAGGACATTTGTCCCAGATCCCGCGTAAGGAGCCTGCTGTGAGCTCGCAGAGACTTTGCTACGCCACGTCCAGCGACGGTGTCCGGATTGCCTGGTCCGCCAGCGGCGAAGGGGCTTCGACCTTGATCTGGGCGCCCAACAACTACACCAGCATCGTCGAAGACGCCGAGAACCCGTTTCGAGCCCCCTTGCTCCGTGAATTGAACCGCCACTTTCGGGTGGTGCGCTACGACAGCCGGGGGTACGGGTCGAGCAACCGTGGGGTGTCGCGTCAATCGCTTGACGCCTGGCGCGAGGACCTGGCCGCTGTCGTCGACGCGGCGCAGCCCCGTGGACCCGTCGCGCTTTTCGGAATGTCCCAGGGCGCGGCCGCCGCCATCGCCTACGCCGCGGAGAATCCTGAGCGGGTGTCGCGCCTGATGGTGCATGGGGCCCAGCCCCACGGGCCCGGCCTCTCGCGCAGCGCGGCCCTGCGTTCGTACTTCGAAGCGATGATCGAAGCGACCGGCGCCGTATGGTCAGCTCGCAAGTCTCCGTTCCACATGTGGTTAAACGCCGGCGTGCTGGGCGACGCGACCGCCGAGGAGATAGCCTGGTACGATTCCTTCCGCTCCCGCTGCGCGGGTCCCGCGGACGCGGTCAATTTCCTCCAGGGCTGGAAGGTCATGGACGTGCGCCCGCTCCTCGGCCGGATCGTGGTTCCCACCCTTGTGGCCCATAACACCGGCGACCAGCTTGCGCCGACGTCGCTGGGCCGGGCTTTGGCGGAAGCCATCCCCGGCGCCACCTACGTGGAGTTTGCCGGTCGCAGCCACGTGCCGCGGGCCGGCAATGGAAGCCTGGCGGGGTTGATCACGGAGATGACGCGCTTCATGGGCGCGGCCGGACGCACTGCGAAATGCTCGACAAACCTGACATGGCGCGAGCGCCAGGTGCTCGACTGTCTTTCCCAAGGACTCAGCAACGCCAACATAGCGGCGCGCCTCAGCATCGCCGACAAGACGGTGCGCAATCATCTGAGTTGTATCTATGACAAGCTTGGCGTGACGAGCCGCACCCAAGCCGTCGTGGCCGCGCTGCGAGAGCGCCACCAGGCGCGCAATCTCGGTCACGTCATCGCGGCCGCCGAGGAGCAATAAATGCCGCGGCGGGCCGAATGATTGCGTGACGCCTAATTGATCGAAGTCGCCAGCGACGCGCCCGTTCTACCGTTGCCCATGGAAACGGAATGCCGCTTTCCACCCTCAGCTGACTCATTGGATGTCGGTTCAGGGGTTGGAGGGCCGCCGGAGGGGCCTGGCGACGGCGCCCGTTCTGCCTCGCGTCTGCAAAAAAAAGCGGAAATCTTTGGCGATCCGCGGCTTCCGTGTTCTACTTCTGTTCATGTCCTTGGATCCTGGGAAGGCGGCGAGACGGGAGGCGGTGCTGCAGCGCGTGCAGCAGCTCCTGCTGGCGGTCGCCGAGGACCTGGCGGACGCGGTCGTCTCCTCGTCGGACGAAGACAACAAGGCGAAGCTCGCCAAGGCCTTCCACCAGGTGACGCGCGGGCTGCGCCAGACCGTCTTCCTCGAGGCCAGGCTCGAGCGCGATCAGATCGAGGCCGAGCGCGCCGCCCGCGAGCGGGCGAAGGCCGCGGAAGCCGCCGAGCAGGCCGCCAGGGAGCTCAAGATCGAGGCCGCGAAGGAGGCGGTGCAGCGCCGCGCCATGCGCCTGGTCTACGACGAGGTCGACCCGGACGACGGCAGCGAGGAGACCGACGAGGAGCTGGACGAGACCTTCGCCGCCATCGGGGAATGGGTGGAGCTCGCCTCCGCCATCGACGGCTTCGCCGAAACCCCCGTCGAGGCGCACCTCGAAAAGCTCATCGGCGACATGAAGGCCGCCCTGGGCGGCTTCCCGCGGCATCCCCGTTGCACGCCGGATGAGCCGGCCTCGCAGCCGACCGGCGAGCCGCCCGCCATCGCCAACTCTTCGTGAGGCCCGCCCTCAGTGATAGCGGCGGATGAGCCCCACGAGCTTGCCCTGCACGGCGACCTGGTCGGGACCGAAGATGCGGGTCTCGTAGGCCGGATTGGCGGCCTCGAGCGCGATCGAGGCGCCCTTCTTGCGGAGCCGCTTGAGGGTGGCCTCCTCGCCGTTCACCAGGGCCACGACGATCTCGCCGGACTGGGCGGTGTTGGTGCGGCGGATGACCACGAAGTCACCGTCCAGGATGCCCGCGCCCACCATCGAGTCGCCCTGGATCTCCAGCACGAAGTGCTCGCCGGCGCCGAGCAGGGTTTCGGGCACCGGCAGGCGATCGCGCTCCTGCTGGATGGCTTCGATCGGCGTGCCCGCCGCGATGCGGCCGAGCACCGGCAGGTCGCGCGTGTCGTTGGCCGCGCCCGGCGCATCGGCGCCCACGTCGACGAGCTGCGGCTTGAACGGCGCGCGGCCCTTGGGCGGCGCGGCCGCGGTCGCCTGCGCGGGCAGCTTGATCACCTCCAGCGCGCGGGCGCGGTGCGGCAGGCGGCGCAGGAAGCCGCGCTCCTCCAGCGCGGTGATCAGCCGGTGGATGCCCGACTTCGAGGCGAGGCCCAGCGCATCCTTCATTTCGTCGAAGGAGGGGGAGACCCCGGTCTCCTTGATCCGCTCATGGATGAACATGAGCAATTCGTGCTGCTTGCGGGTGAGCATGGCGGCGACCCTTCGGAACCCTTGTTGTAGCGCTTCGAGAACAAAGCGCAAACGTCAATGAATGTTCTCTAGGTGTTCCGAATTAATGTCAAGTTACCAGGCTTGCGGTTGAATAATCAGCGGAATTTTTCCGTGGCGAAGCCGGCGCCGCCGACTCGCTCAGGCGGCCAGCAAGGCCCGCGTCGCGGCCGCCACGTCGGCCTGGCGCATCAGGCTTTCGCCGACCAGCATGGCGCCGGCGCCAGCCCGCTCGAGGCGCGCGGCGTCGGCGGGCGTGAAGATGCCGCTTTCGGTGACCACCAGGGCGCCCCTGGGCGCGAGCCGCGCCAACCGCTCGGTCACGGCGAGGTCGGTCGCAAACGTCCGAAGGTCGCGGTTGTTGACGCCCACCATGCCGGCGCCCAGGGCGGCGGCCCGGGCCATCTCGGGGGCGTCGTGGACCTCGACCAGCACGTCCATGTCCCAGGCGCGGGCCGTCGCCATGAGCTCGGCCGCCAGCGCGTCGTCGACCATCGCCAGGATGACCAGGATCGCGTCGGCGCCCAGCGCGCGGCTCTCGGCGACCTGCCAGGGATCGAGCAGGAACTCCTTGCGAAGGCAGGGCAGGGCGGCGGCCTCTCGCGCGGCCGCGAGATAGGCGTCGGCGCCCTGGAAGCTCGGCTCGTCCGTCAGCACCGAGAGGCAGGCCGCGCCGCCCGCCTCGTAGGCCCGGGCCAGCGCCGGCGGATCGAAGTCGGCGCGGATCAGCCCCTTGGACGGCGAGGCCTTCTTGATCTCGGCGATCAGCGCCAGGCGGCCCGGCGCGTGGGCGCGCGCCAGCGCGGCGCGGAAGCCGCGCGGCGGACCCGCGACGCGGGCGGCGGCCTCGATCTCGGCCGGCGGGCGCGCGGCCTTGCGGGCGGCGACCTCCTCGCGCTTGTAGGCCGCGATCCTGGCGAGGATGTCGCTCACCGATCCTCCCCCAGCGCGCAGCGCGAAGAGGGGGAGGTGGCGCGAAGCGCCGGAGGGGGTTGCAGTTCGCAGCCGGCGAGGGACGAACCCTTCAACCCCCTCAGTCCCTTCGGGACAGCTCCCCCTGGGGGGGAGCATCTGGGCAGATCATTGCTCATGCGGGCTCGGGGGCCGGCGCGATGGCGGCGAGGCGGGCCAGCGCCTGGGCGGCGCGGCCGTCGTCGATGACGCGGCCGGCCAGCTCCACGCCCTCGCGCAGGGTCTCGACCTTGTCGGCGACCAGGAAGGCGGCGGCCGCATTGATCAGCACGATGTCGCGATACGGGCCCTTGGCGCCGGCCAGGAGGTCGCGCAGGGCTGCGGCGTTCTCCTTCGGGCTGCCCCCGGTGAGCTCGGCGAGCGAGGCGCGCGGCAGGCCCACGGCCTCCGGGGTGATGCGGAACAGCCGCACCTGGCCCTCGCCATTTGGGCCCTCGCGCCATTCGGCGACCTGGGTCTCCCCTGTGGTGGTGATCTCGTCCATGCCCTGGCCGTGGACGGTCCAGGCCCGCTCGGCGCCCAGCGCGCCCAGCACCCGGGCGAGCGGCTCGACCCAGCGGGTGTCGAACACCCCCAGGAGCTGCCGCCGGGCCTTGGCCGGATTGGCGAGCGGCCCCAGCAGGTTGAACACCGTGCGGAAGCCGAGCTCGGCGCGGATCGGCGTCACGTGGCGCATGGCGCCGTGGTGGGCGGGGGCGAACAGGAAGCAGATGCCGGCCTCGTCCAGCGCCCTGAGCTGCCGGTCGGCCGGGGCCGCGATGTCGACGCCGAGCTCCGTCAGCACGTCGGCGCCGCCCGACTTGGAGGACAGCGCCCGGTTGCCGTGCTTGGCCACCTTCAGGCCGCCGCCGGCCGCCACGAAGGCCACGGCGGTCGAGATGTTCAGCGTGTGCAGCCCGTCGCCGCCGGTGCCGCAGACGTCGATCACCTCGAACGGATGCTCCAGCGTCACCGCGGCCTTGCGCATGGCGCGGGCGCAGGCGGTGATCTCGCCCACCGTCTCGCCGCGCATCCGCATCGCGGTCAGCGCCGCGGCCACCTGGGCGGGCGTCGGTTCGCCGCGCAGGCAGGCGTCGAAGAAAGTCCCCGCGTCCGCCTCGGACAGGGTCGCGCCGTCCGCCAGGCGCGAGAGCAGCGGCTTGAAGGCGTCGGACATGGCTCAGGCCTCGGCGAGCGGCCTCACGCCGGCGATCTCGAGGAAGTTGGCCAGCAGCTGGTGGCCGCACTCGGTGGCGATCGACTCCGGGTGGAACTGCACGCCGTGCACCGGGCGGGACCGGTGCTGCACGCCCATGACCTCGCCGTCGTCGGTCCAGGCGGTGACCTCGAGGTCGCCCGGCAGGTCCTCGCGGCGGACCGACAGGCTGTGGTAGCGCGTGGCGTTGAACGGGCTCTTCAGGCCGCGGAACACGCCTTGGCCGGTGTGGTGGATGGGGCTGATCTTGCCGTGCATCAGCGCCCGGGCGTGGACCACCGCTCCGCCGTAGGCCTGGCCGATCGCCTGGTGGCCGAGGCAGACGCCGAGCACCGGCAGGTCGGCCGGCGCCGCGCGCAGCAGCGACAGGCAGACGCCGGCTTCGTTCGGGGTGCAGGGGCCGGGCGACAGCAGCAGCGCCTCGGGCCGCAGCCCGAGCGCCGCCTCGACGGTGATCGCGTCGTTGCGGACCACGCGCGTCTCCGCCCCCAGCTCGTTCAGGTAATGGACGAGGTTGTAGGTGAAGCTGTCGTAGTTATCGATCACCAGGATCATGCCGGCACATCTAGGCCGTGCTGCGCATTCCGCCAAGCGGGCCGATTGGCGTCCGCGCCGACTCCCGTGATGCTGGCTCGGCGATGTCGTTCACCGAATCGGCCCTCGATCCCGCGGCCATGGACCGCGCCCGCGCGCTGCTCGCCGCGCCCAAGCCGCGCGAGCGGATTTGGCCGGTGCTCGCGGCGGCGGGCCTGCTGGCGCTCTCCGCACTCGCCTTCGCCACGGCCATGATCCTGGCCCCTCCGGTGATTTCCGAGCACGTGCTGAAGCCGGGGCCCTAAAGAGGACCACCAAACACACGAAGAACACGAAAGAAGGAGGAACCGCGGAAAACGCCGAAGGACGCGGAAGGTATAGCCCTGAGACGTCGTTCCAAGGTGGAAGGAGCGCGCCCTGCGGCGCGCTTGATCATGGCGAGCCCGAGCGTCTCGGCTGACTTTCGTGATTTTGGTGTCTTTCGTGGTTCCCAACAGCCGAACGTCTTCTGCGGATTTCAGATGAAGGCCGCGTCGCGCCTGATGCCCTAGACGAAGCGCCAGCTTTCCTCGGCGGCGCGGCGCAGCGCGCGGGCCTTGTGCAGGGTCTCGTCGTACTCGGCGTCGGGATCGCTGTCGGCGACGATGCCGCCGCCCGCCTGGACGTACATGGTCCCGTCCTTGAAGAGGGCGGTGCGCAGCACGATGCAGGTGTCGACCGAGCCGTCGCAGCCGAAGTAGCCGACCGCGCCGGCGTAGGCGATGCCGCGCTTCTCGACCTCGAGCTCGTCGATGATCTGCATGGCGCGGACCTTGGGCGCGCCGGAGAGCGTGCCGGCGGGCAGCGCCGCCATGACCACGTCCACGGGATCGAGGCCCTCCGGCGCATCGCCCTCGACGTTGGAGACCAGGTGCATGACGTGGCTGTAGCGCTCGATGAAGAAGCTGTCGGTGACGCGCACGCGGGGCGGCCGGCGCCCCTGGGACGCGGGCTGGTTGGCGCCGGCCTCCTTCAGCATCGTCAGCCGGCCCACGTCGTTGCGGCCGAGGTCCAGCAACATCAGGTGCTCGGCCCGCTCCTTGGGATCGTGGATCAGCTCCTGCTCGAGGGCGGCGTCCTCGGCCGGCGTCGCGCCGCGCGGCCGGGTTCCGGCGACCGGACGGATGGTGACCTTGCCGTCGCGCAGCCGCACCAGGATCTCGATCGAGGAGCCGGCGAGCTGGAAGTCGCCGAAGTTCAGGTAGAACAGGAACGGCGAGGGGTTCATCCGCCGCAGCGAGCGGTAGAGGGAGAAGGGGTCGCGGCCAAAGGGCGAGCGGAACCGGTGGCTCGGCACCACCTGGAAGACGTCGCCGGCGCGGACGTAGGCCTTCGCCCGCTCGACGATGGCGCGATAGGCCTGGCGATCGACGGGCGTGACGAAGCGGTCGGGCTGCGGCTCGCCGTTGCCGAGCAGGCGAGGGGCGGGCCGCTGCAGGTCGGTCATCACGCCGGCCAGCCTGGCCTGGGCCGCCGCATAGGCGTCGCGCGCCGAGGCGCGGCTCCGGCGCACCGGGGTGACCAGCAGGATCTCCTGGCCGATGGAATCGAACACCGCGACGATGGAGGGGCGGGTGAGCACCGCGTCCGGCAGGTCCAGCGGATCGGGGTTCACGTCGGGCAGCCGCTCGACCAGCCGGATCATGTCGTAGCCGAGCGCGCCGAACACGCCCGCGGCCATCGGCGGCAGGCCCTCCGGCAGGTCGATGCGCGAGGCGGCCAGCAGGTCGCGCAGCGAATCAAGCGCCCCGCCGGCCTGGGGCGTGAAACGGCCCGCGGCGATATCTTCGCCCTCCGCCACCTCGGCGCGGTCGCCGCGGCAGCGCCAGACCAGGTCGGGCTCCAGGGTGATGATCGAGTAGCGGCCGCGCCAGGCGCCGCCCTCGACGGATTCGAACAGGAAGGCGTGGGTGCGCCCGTGGCCGATTTTCAGATAGGCCGAGACCGGCGTCTCGAGATCGTCGATCAGCCGGGTCCAGACGAGTTGCGGAGCGCCCGCGTCGTAGCGGGACTCGAACTCCGCAAAGCCGGGCTCCAGGATCATTGAGCGGGCTGAGGCTTGGCCTGGCCGGCCGCTTCGAGGCCCAGGGCGGCGCGGGCGCGCTCCGCATCGAGCGTGACCTTGACCTCGCTGCGGGCGGCGCGCCGGGCGGCGTCCTCGACCTCGCGCACGTAGGCGGTGGTCATCTGGCCGCGGGCGGCCTCGGCCATCTGCGCCAGGTTGGCGCCTTGGCCGGCGTGGATCGCCTCGAGCTTGCCGACCACGTAGCCGACGCCATTGGTGCGGGCGGTGAAGACCTCGCCCGGCTTGGAGTCGAAGACGCGGGCCTGGATCTCGCCCGAGAGCGCCTGGTTCTGGCCGGCCGCGGCGCGGGTCAGGCCGTTGACGTGAACGACCTTGGCCCCGGACGAGGCGGCGACCGCCTCCAGGCTCTCGCCCTTGCGCACGCGGGCGGCAAGCTCGTCGGCCTTGTCCGCGAGGCGGGATTCGAGCTCGCGCGCGGTCCACGCCTGCGCCAGCTTCGGCCGGATCTCGGCCATCGGCGGCAGGGCGGGGGGGATCACCTTGTCCACCCGCACCGCGAAGTAGCCGCCCGAGCCGTCCTCCTCCAGCTCGCTCTCGCCGCCGGCCGGCAGGGCGAAGGCGGCCTCCATCAGCTTCTGATCGAGGCCAGGAACCGGCTTGCCCTGGGGGTCCTGCCCCTGCTTGGAGACCGGCCCGACGGCGGTGGTCGCGATGCCCGCCTTCTGGGCCGCCTCGGGCAGGCTGGCGCCCTTCTGGTGGGCGTCGTCGTAGGCCTGGGTGAGCTGGTAGACCTTCTCGGCGGCGGCGTTCTTGCGCACCTCGGCTTCCAGCGCGGGCCGCGCCTCATCGAGCGTCACGACGTGCCCGGGCGTCACCGAGAGCACCTTCACGACGGCAAGCGCCAGTTCGCCCTTCACCGTCTGCACCTGGCCGGGCTTCATCTGGAACGCCGCGGCGGCGAGGTTCTTGTCCGCAATCGCGCTCTGCGGCTTGTCGGCGTAGGTGATCGCGTCCACGCCGAAGGCCTTGGCGACGGCGGCGGGGTCCTCGCCCGTGGCGAGGCGGGCGGCGATCTGCCCGGCGACAGCGACGTCCTTGGCCGGAATCTGCACGATCGTGCGGGTCTCTGGCCTGGAGAGCGTGTCCTTGCGGAAATTGTACTGCTTCTGCAGCTCCGCCGGGGCGACGGGGACAGAGGCCAGGAACTGCTGCGGCGTGACCCGGATGACGGTCAGCTGCCGGAACTCGGGGCGCATGAGCCCGGCCGCGTTCTCCTTCATCAGGGTGGTGAGCTGGGCGTCGGTGGGCGCGGGGGGCTGCGGCACGCTCTTCGGGTCGATCGCCAGGAAGGCCACGTCGCGGCCCTCCAGCTCGAAGACCGCGGCCATGGCGGTGTAGGCGCGCGGCACCACCAGCCCGGCGACGATCGCCGTGCCCAGATGCTGCTGGGCGATGTCGTCGCGCATCTCGGCCTCGAACCGCGGCGGAGTAAAGTCGTTGCTGGCCAGGGTCTGGGCATAGGCGCGCTTGTCGAACCGGCCGGTGACCGGATCGAAGAAGGCGGGAATCTTGTCGATCTGCTGGGCGATCAGCTTGTCGGAGGGGACGATGCCGATCCTGCGAAGGAGCTCGGCGAACGCCTCGCGGGTGGCGAGCCCCTCGAGCACCTCGCGGTCGAGGCCGTTCGCGGCGGCCACGTCGTTGGGAATCTGCTGGCCGGTCTGCTGCTCGAGCCGGCCCTTGAACTGGTCGAACTCGCGGCGGTAGTCGCTGGCGCTCACCGTGCGCGAGCCCGCGATGATCACTGCATCGCCGCTGATCCTGCCGTGGAACACGTCGCGGATGCCCCACACGCCGAAGCTGACGATCAGCAGCCCCATGAGGATGGCGGCGACCCAGGACTTCGAGAAGGCGCGCAGAGCGGCGAACATCAGATCCCTTTCCGCGGCGCGGACGTGGCGGCCGGTATATGGAGGCCCTTGCGCGCCCGCAAGCGCGTGACAGCGCGCGCGGCTTGGCTTAACCGCGGCGCGCGAGGCTTGGAAGTGGGGCCAAATGACCGCGCCTGTGCCGCTGATCGCCGGCAATTGGAAGATGAACGGCCTGCGCGCCTCGCTGGTGGAGGCCGCCGCCATCGCCGAGGGCGCCGCCGGCAGCCCGGCGCGGGTGGCGATCTGCCCGCCCGCCGTCCTGATCCACCAGATGAGCGAGATGCTGGCCGGATCCGGGGTGCTGGTGGGCGGCCAGGACGTCCACTGGGAAGACGCCGGCGCCTTCACCGGCGACGTCTCCGCCCAGATGCTCGCCGACGTGGGCGCGAAGCTGGTGATCCTGGGCCATTCGGAGCGCCGCAGCGGCCACCGCGAGACCGACGAGATCGTGGCCCGCAAGGTCGCCGCCGCCCTGCGCGCGGGCCTGGAGCCGATCGTCTGCGTCGGCGAGACGCTGGAGGAACGTAACGCCGGCCAGGCCTCGCCGGTCGTCACTGACCAGGTCCGCGGCTCGCTGCCGGCCGCACTCACCGGCCAGCCGTTCTCGGTCGCCTATGAGCCGGTCTGGGCGATCGGCTCGGGGCTGACGCCATCCACGGCGGAGATCGAGGAGATGCACCAGGCGATCCGCGCGACCCTGGCGGAGCGGTTCGGGCCGGCGGCGCAGGCCGTCCCGATCCTCTACGGCGGCTCGGTGAAGCCGTCGAACGCCGCGGAGATCCTGCATGCGGCGCAGGTGGGCGGCGCGCTGGTCGGCGGCGCCTCGCTGAAGGCGGCCGACTTCCTGGCCATCGTGCGTGCGCTGCAAGCCTAGGCGCTTGGCCCCTTCAGCTCCACGATGTTGCCTTCCGGATCGCGGACGTAGAGCGAATGGCCGGTGCCGTCGGCGCCGTAGCGCTGGCCCTCCTCGACCACCTCGACGCCATGGCCGGCGAGGTGGGCGCGGATCGCCTCCGCGTCGAAGGGGCGGACCTGAAGGGCGAAGTGGTCGAGGTTGCGGCCCTCGCGGCCAGGCGCTTCGCCGCCCAGCTTGCCGAGCGGGCCGTCCAGGGTGACCAGATCGATCATCTGGCGGCCGGCGCGGATGTGGGTCAGGCCCAGCTCCGGGCGGTCTCGATCCAGGGAAAGGCCAAGCACGTCGAGGTAGAAGCCGAGCATCTTCGGCTTGTCCTTCACACGCAGGACGATGTGGTCGAAGCCCTGGACGGCGATCGGATTCATGCCCGCTAGGTTAGCGTCCTTTCCCGCGCAGCGGGAGAGGGGGACCGCTCGCCGCAGAGCGAGCGGTGGAGAGGGCCGGCCGCCCGCGCGGGCATCGCGAATCCGCCAATGCGGTCGCCCGCAGGATCACCGCGTCCGCGACACGGCTCGGGTCTCGATAGATCTCCCCTGCGCCGATCCTGAAGACGCTGACGCCGCGACCCGCCAACCAGGCGTCTCTCGCAGCGTCTTTCGCCCGTTTCTCGTCATCCCAATGGGTCGAGCCGTCCACTTCGATGGCCAGCCGCGCGGCCGGACAGTAGAAGTCGAAGATCATCGACTCGTAGGCGAATTGGCGGCGGAAAATCGGCTGCCCTCGGCCTCGGCCCTTCAGCCTTGACCAAAGCATGACCTCCGGCTCGGTCAGAGCCCTCCGGAAGGCGCGGGCGCGCTTCGCGATCAGTGTCGATGTCCGACGCGCCATGCGCTCGCTCACCCTCTCCACCATCGGCTCTTCGGCCGAATGGTCCCCCTCTCCCGCTATCGCGGGAAAGGAAGCTACAGCAGCAGACCGAAGAGGCGGCAGTCGCGGCGCTCGCCATCGCGGAGCACGTGGCCGCGAAGCATCCCCTCCTCCTGGAAGCCCAGCCGCGCGAGGAGCCCCTCCGAGCGCCGGTTGCCGACGTGCGTGCGGGCGGCCAGCCGGCGCAGCCCGCTCGCCGCGGCGAAGCCGACCACCGCCTGCGTCGCCTCCAGCGCATAGCCCTCGCCCCAGGCGCCGCGGCCGAGCATGAAGCCGATCTCCGCCCGCTTGTGGCGCCGGTCGATCTCTGAGAGGTCGCAGCAGCCGACGAAGGCGCCTTCGGACAGGGTGCGGATCGACCAGTAGACGGCGCGCCCCGCCCGCATCTCGGCCAGCTCGGCGCGGACGATCTCGGCCACCAGGTCCGGGTCGTCGATCTCGGGGCAGTCCCAGTAGGCCATCACCTCCGGGTCATCCATCAGCGGGAGGAGATCGGCCGCATCGGCTTCCACGAGCGGCCGCAGGCGCAGCCGATCGGTCTCCAGGATGGCCAGGCGCTTGGTCTCGAGAATCATGGCTTGTCAAAGGGCTGCGACGACCTAGGTATGGCCTTGGGCGCAACCCGGTGGTAGAGCGCCCGCTTCATTTCGGACGGGTGTGTCCGCCGAACCGCACTGGACCTTTGCCGCATGCTCCTGAACCTGCTGCTCATCGTCGAGATCATCGTGAGCGTGCTGCTGGTGATCGTGGTGCTGCTGCAGCGCTCGGAGGGCGGGGTGCTCGGCGTCGGCGGCGGGCCCTCGGGCTTCGTGACGGCGCGCGGCGCGGGCGACCTGATGACCCGGATGACCTGGATCCTGGCCACCATCTTCTTCGTGCTGGCGCTGACGCTCACCCTGCTCGCCGGCCGCGAGCGCGGCGCCTCCTCGGTGGTCGACCGGCTGAAGATCGATCCGATCAACCCGACGGCGGTGCTGCCGCGGCCGCAGCCCGCGCAGCCTCAGACCGGCCAGCCGCAGCCCGGCGCGCCGCAGACCGCGCCCGCGCCGTTCCAGGCGCCCGCGCCGACGGTGCACAACCCCTTCCTCGGGGAGGCCCCCGCGCCTCAGACCGCGCCGGCGCCGGCGGCGCCCGCCAAGCCCTGAGCCCAGCCGGTGGACAGGGGAGCGTTTTGCGCCTCGTCCGGGGCGAATCGCTGCTAACCTGAACGCCCATGGCCCGGTACATCTTCATCACCGGCGGCGTGGTCTCTTCCCTTGGCAAAGGTCTCGCATCCGCCGCCCTCGGCGCGCTCCTGCAGGCGCGCGGCTACAAGGTCCGGCTGCGCAAGCTGGACCCCTACCTGAACGTCGATCCGGGGACCATGAGCCCCTACCAGCACGGGGAGGTGTTCGTCACCGACGACGGCGCGGAGACCGACCTCGACCTCGGCCACTACGAGCGCTTCACCGGCGTCGACGCCACCCGCGACGACAACATCACCACCGGCCAGATCTACAAGAAGATCATCGAGAAGGAGCGGCGCGGCGACTATCTCGGCGCGACCGTGCAGGTGATCCCGCACGTCACCGGGGAGATCAAGGATTTCGTCCTGGCCGACCCCGGGCCCGGCGTGGACTTCGTGCTGGTCGAGGTGGGCGGCACGGTAGGGGATATCGAGGGCCTGCCGTTCTTCGAGGCGATCCGCCAGCTCGGCCAGGAGCTGCCCCGCCACCACGCCTGCTTCATCCATCTGACGCTGCTGCCGTTCATCAAGACGGCCGGCGAGATGAAGACCAAGCCCACCCAGCATTCGGTCAAGGAGCTGCGCTCGATCGGCATCCAGCCGGACATCCTGCTCTGCCGCTGCGAGAGCCCGATCCCGGAGAGCGAGCGGCGGAAGATCGCCCAGTTCTGCAACGTGCGCTCCAGCGCCGTCATCCAGGCCCTGGACTCGGCCAACATCTACGCCGTGCCGCTCGACTACCACGCGCAGGGCCTCGACGCCGAGGTGCTGGAGGTGTTCGGCCTTTCCGAGGCTCCGGCGCCGGACCTTTCCCGCTGGCGCGGGATCGTCGAGACCATCGAGCATCCCGACGGCGAGGTGACGATCGCCATCGTCGGCAAGTACACCGGGCTCACCGACGCCTACAAATCCCTCGTCGAGGCGCTGATCCACGGCGGGCTCGCCAACACCGTGCGCGTGCGCCTCGACTGGATCGAGGGCGAGGCCTTCGAGCGGGACGAGGAGCTGATCGGCGAGCGGCTGACGGGCGTGCACGGCGTTCTGGTGCCCGGCGCCTTCGGGGAGCGCGGCTCGGAGGGGATGATCCGCGCGGTGCGCTTCGCGCGCGAGCACGGCATCCCGTACTTCGGCATCTGCTTCGGCATGCAGATGGCGATGATCGAGGCGGCGCGGAACCTGGCCGGCATCCACAACGCCTCCTCAAGCGAGTTCGGCCCCACCTCGGAGCCGATCGTCGGCCTGATGACGGAGTGGACCCGGGGCAACGACAAGGAGCTGCGCGCCGAGGGCGGGGAGCTGGGCGGCACCATGCGCTGCGGCGCCTACGAGGCCGTCCTGCAGCCCGGCAGCCAGGTCGCCGAGATCTATGGCGCGACCGCGATCTCCGAGCGCCATCGCCACCGCTACGAGGTGAACATCGGCTATCGGCAGGCCATCGAGGGGACCGGCCTGCATTTCTCGGGTCTGTCGCCGGACGGCGTGCTGCCGGAGCTCTGCGAGCGCGCCGACCATCCCTGGTTCATCGGCGTGCAGTACCATCCCGAGCTGAAGAGCCGCCCCTTCCAGCCGCACCCCCTGTTCGCCAGCTTCATCGGCGCCGCCAAGGAGCGGAGCAGGTTGGTTTGAGTCCCTCCCTTAATGGGGAGGGATGCCGGAGCGCAGCGACGGCAGGGTGGGGAAATCAGGTTCATCCCGAGCTTCACAGGTTCATCGACACGTCCTCACCCTGACCGCCTTCGGCGGTCCGTCCCTCCCCATTAAGGGAGGGAGGTTTGGAAGAACTCCACCGCAAGCTTGCGCGCGGTCTCCGCCGCCTCGGGGTGGAAGGCCATCAGGACCGGGCCGCCTTGGCCCTTGTGGGCGAAGGGATCGACGATGGTCTGGGCGGGCGCGTCGCGGTCGAAGCCGTGGCCTGCGCCGGGGTGGGTGACGCCGCGGATCGCCTTGCGGCTGGCGTCCGGCAGACGGGCGAGGAGCTGGTCGAGGCCGTCCGGATCGTCATAGGCGTCGGCGTCACCGGCCTGGATCAGCACCGGCGCGCCGGTCAGCGCATCGAGCGAGAGGCCGGGGACGACGCCGTAAGCCCAGCAGACCGGATAGAGCGCCACGTGGCCGCGAAAGGGCGGAGCCGCGTCGTTCAGGCGCTGGGCGGCCTGCGTGGCGGCCAGCAGGGTGACGACGCCGCCCCAGGAAAAGCCCATGATGCCGATGCGCGCCGGATCGACCTCCGGCTGCGCCGCGAGGAAGGCCTTGGCGGCGAAGGCGTCGGGCAGGGTCTGGAGCGGGCTGCGGGGCCGCGCCGCCGCGCCCCGGGCGCTTCCCCGCGCCGCCCACATGTCGACCTCCAGCGTGGCGATCCCCGCGGCGTTCAGCGCCTTGGCGTGGAACGCGCCGCGGCCGTCGACGCCATCCGAGCCGTGGCAGATGACCACCGCCGGCGTGCGGCCACCGTCCGGGATCGTCTCCAGCCTGCCCGCCACCGTCAGCGGCGGGTCGGCGGCGGTGCGGAAAGCCACGTAGGAGGTGCGGAGCGACATGCCGCGACACTGGCTTGCATCGCCTGACAGGGTCAATCGGCCCCTGGTAAGCTTCCCCCCATGCTGACCGCCGACGATATCCGTCGCTGCGCGCTCGCGCTGCCGGAAGCCTACGAGGAGCCGCACTTTCACATGGCCTCGTTCCGGGTGGCGAAGCGGATCTTCTGCACGCTGCACGACCCGGAGCCGCGCATCATGCTGAAGCTCGATCCGGAGGATCAGGCGAACCTGGCCGATGGCGAGGCGATCGTGGCCGTGCCGGGGAGCTGGGGCCGCAAGGGCTCGACCTTCGTCTGGTACCGGGAGCTGGATCCGGAGCGGCTGCCGGGGCTGATGCGCGTCGCCTGGGCCAGGGTCGCCCCGAAGCGGCTCCTCAGATGAGCTGCGCCCCCGCCGACGTGCGCCGGATCGCCCTGGCCCTGCCGGAGGCCTACGAGGACACGCACCGCGGCCGCCCGACGTTCCGAGTGAAGAAGCGCATCTTCGCGAGCCTCGGCGCCGAGCGTCCCGGCGCGGGCCAGGGCTTCTATGCGCCGCTCTCCGGCGCCCGGCCGGTGGTCAGTCTGACGCTCGACCGGGAGGACCAGCTGAACCTGGCCGCAGCCCATCCCGAAGCCGTGGTCGCCGCCGGCCGCTATGGCTTCTGCTACGTCTGGCTGGACGAGGTCGCCCCGGACGCCCTGGAGCTCATGCTGCGGATGTCGTGGGCGCGCGCGGCGCCGAAAAGGCTCCTGCGATGAGTTGCGCCCCCGAGCAGCTCCGCCGGCTGGCGCTCGCCCTGCCGGGAGCCTACGAGGACACCCACCGCGGCAAGCCGGCGTTCCGCGTTGCGAAGCGCATCTTCGGCATGCTCTCCGCGCCGGGCGGGCAGGGGTTCATGGGCCTCGACGCCGATCGGACCGCGGTGCTGAAGCTCGACCGCGAGGACCAGCTGAACATGGCGGCGGCCCTGCCGGGCGCGGTGCAGCCCGCCGAGACCTATGGCCATCACGGCTGGACCTGTGTGCGGCTGGCCGCGATCGAAGAGGCCGAGCTCGCGAGGCTTGTGCGGCTGGCCTGGACCCACGTCGCGCCGAAGCGGCTTTCGCGCACCCTCAGCGCCTGAGCGGCGACCATGGCCTCCCCTTGATCGCGCGAGGGCTTTCAGGCATAGACCCGCGCTCACATCGGCGGCCCGGACTGGCCGCCGTCACGGTTTCGAGATCTTCCAATGGCCGTCCCCAAGCGCAAAACCTCGCCGTCGCGGCGCAACATGCGGCGCTCGCACCATGCGCTCGCCGCCAACTCCTATGTCGAGGACAAGGAGACGGGCGAGCTGAAGCGGCCGCACCACATCGACCTCAAGACCGGCATGTACAAGGGCCGCCAGGTCCTGACCCCGAAGGAAGAGTAGAGCTTCCGAGACCTCGTTCGGCTTCTCTCGCGTAAGAAGGCAAGCTCAAGACTCCTCAGCCATTGCGGGAATAACCTCCAAGCCATGGCATGGCGGCTGCTTCCCCTCGCGCTCTTCGCCTCCCTTAGCCTGACGCCCGCCGCGGCCAAGGCCCCGGTGCTGACCGCCGACGGCTGGGGGGCGCTGCGGGTCGGGATGCCGGAAGCCGAGGCGGTCCGCCGCTTCCACCTGCGCACCGAGCAGGCCGACGACGAGGAATGCCACGTGCTCTTCTCGCAGAACGAGCATCTCATGGTGATGACCTCAGACGGCAAGGTGGGCAGCATCACCATCCTGGGCCGACCGGACGTGCTCACCGACCGGGGGCTGCACGTCGGTTCGCGCGAGGCCGACGTGCGGCGCGCCTATGGCGAGGCCCTGACGATCGAGCCCAACGCCTACGACGACCCGCCGGCGCACTATCTCACCTGGTGGGCCAGGAAGGGCGAGCGCGGGATCATGTACGAGACCGACGCCAAGGGCCGGGTCAGCGACATCCACGCCGGCGATGCGACCATCGGCTGGACGGACGGCTGCGGTTAGGCGTGCAGCAAAGCCTCCTACCGACATCCCGGACGGCCTGCCGAGGCCGATCCGGGATCCAGCGCCGCCACGCCCTTGGAGCCGACTGGGTCCCGGCTCGCCGCTGTGCGTCGGCCGGGATGACGGAGCAGGGGAGCGTTGCTCCGGCCCGTGAAGCTGGCTAAGGCTCGCCCGCCCCGAATCCGAGGACGCCCATGACCGAGATCGTCGACATCGTCGCCCGCGAGATCCTGGATTCCCGCGGCAATCCCACGGTCGAGGTCGACGTGATCCTGGAGGACGGCTCGATGGGGCGCGCCGCCGTGCCCTCGGGCGCCTCGACCGGGGCGCACGAAGCGGTCGAGAAGCGCGACGGGGACAAAAAGCGCTACGGCGGCAAGGGGGTGAGCCAGGCCGTCGATGCGGTGAACGGCGAGATCTACGATACGCTCTCCGGCTCCGATGCGGAGGACCAGCGGCGGATCGACAAGCTCTTGATCGAGCTCGACGGCACGCCGAACAAGGCCCGTCTGGGCGCCAACGCGGTCCTGGGCGTCAGCCTGGCCGCCGCCAAGGCCGCGGCGAGCTCGGCGGCGCTGCCGCTCTACAAGTACGTGGGCGGGGTCTCCGCGCGGGTGCTGCCGGTGCCGATGATGAACATCATCAACGGCGGGGCGCACGCGGACAATCCGATCGACATCCAGGAGTTCATGATTCTGCCGACGGGGGCGGCGAGCTTCGCCGAGGCGCTGCGCATGGGCGCGGAGATCTTCCATGCGCTGAGGGCCGCGCTGAAGGCCGCCGGCCACAACACCAACGTCGGCGACGAAGGCGGTTTCGCGCCGAACTTGTCGACGGCGGAAGAGGCGCTGGCGTTCATCGTCAAGGCCGGCGAAGGCGCGGGCTACAAGGCCGGCAAGGATTTCGTCCTCGGCCTGGATGCGGCGGCCTCCGAGTTCTTCAAGGGCGGCAAGTACGTGATGGCGGGCGAGGGCAAGAGCCTCGATCCGGCCGGCATGGTCGACTACCTGGCCGACCTCGCCGCGAAATTCCCCATCGCCAGCATCGAGGACGGCTGCGCGGAGGACGACTTCAAGGGCTGGAAGCTGCTGACCGACAAGCTGGGCGGCAAGCTCCAGCTGGTCGGCGACGACATCTTCGTGACCAACCCGGCCAGGCTCGCCATCGGCGTCGAGAAGGGGCTGGCCAACTCGATCCTGATCAAGGTCAACCAGATCGGCACGCTCTCGGAGACGCTGGACGCGGTCGATATGGCGCACCGCGCCGCCTACACCGCGGTGATGAGCCACCGCTCGGGCGAGACCGAGGACTCCACCATCGCCGACCTGGCGGTGGCGACCAACTGCGGGCAGATCAAGACCGGGTCGCTCTCCCGCTCCGACCGCATGGCCAAGTACAACCAGCTGCTGCGGATCGAAGAGGAGCTGGGCGACCAGGCGATCTACCTCGGCCGCGCGGCGCTGAAGCGATAGTTCCCTCCCTTGATGGGGAGGGACAGCCGGAGCGCAGCGACGGCGGGGTGGGGGAATTAGGCTAATCTCCCGCCTCAGAGTTTGATCCGCACTTCCCCACCCTGACCGCTTCGCGGTCTGTCCCTCCCCATCAAGGGAGGGAAACGACGCATTAACCACGCGGGCGCGATCTCTCGGTGTTGATCCGGGGATTCGCCGTGCTGGGCCGCCTTCGCTCCTATCTGCCGACCGCGGCGCTGACGCTGCTCATCCTCTACTTCGCCGCCAACGCCTTCACCGGCGAGCAGGGCCTGCTCTCGTCCGGCCAGCGCGACGAGGCGCTCGTCGAGCGCACGCGCGAGCTGGCGCGGCTGCGCGCGCAGCGGGAGGACCTCGAGAAGCGCGCGCACCTGCTGCGCGACCAGAGCCTGTCGGCCGATCTGCTGGAGGAAAGGGCGCGCTCCCTGCTAGGCTTCGCCGACCCAAGGGATTATGTGATCCGCACGAAGCCATAGCCGCCTCTGGGTGGTTCTAGGCGCATCAGACGGACCACGGAGTGACGCATGGCGCGCGGGCAGACCGGCGCGGCCGCTGGGCGTAAGGCCAACGGCGCAGATTCCAAGGCCCAGGCCGGCAAGGACGAGCTGCTCAGGTACTATCGGGACATGCTGCTCATCCGCCGCTTCGAGGAGCGCGCGGGCCAGCTCTACGGCATGGGTCTGATCGGCGGCTTCTGCCACCTCTACATCGGCCAGGAGGCGATCGCGGTCGGCGTGCAGGCGGCCAAGCAGCCCGGGGATCAGGTGATCACCGGATACCGCGACCACGGCCACATGCTGGCGGCGGGGATGGATCCGAAGGAGGTCATGGCCGAGCTCACCGGCCGCTCGGGCGGCTCGTCCCACGGCAAGGGCGGCTCGATGCACATGTTCTCGCTCGACCACGATTTCTACGGCGGCCACGGCATCGTGGGCGTGCCGGCGAGCCTTGGAACCGGGCTGGCGCTGGCCGACAAGTACCGCGACAACGGCAAGGTCAGCTTCACCTTCTTCGGCGACGGCGCGGCCAACCAGGGGCAGGTCTACGAGAGCTTCAACATGGCCGAGCTCTGGCGGCTGCCGGTGGTCTACATCATCGAGAACAACCAGTACGCCATGGGCACCTCCATCGAGCGGTCGTCCTCGGAGACCCACCTCTACCGCCGCGGCGCCTCGTTCCGCATCCCGGGCGAGGAGGTGGACGGCATGGACGTGCTGGCGGTGAAGGCCGCCGCGGCCAAGGCGGCCGAGCACGCCCGCTCGGGGAACGGCCCCTATATCCTGGAGATGAAGACCTACCGCTACCGCGGCCACTCGATGAGCGACCCGGCCAAGTACCGCACCCGCGAGGAGGTCGACGAGGTCCGCAAGACCCGCGATCCCATCGACCACATCGAGGAGCTCTTGGAAAAGCAGGGCTGGGCCGACGAGGCGACGCTGAAGGGCGTCGACGCCGAGGCGAAGAAGATCGTCGCCGACGCCGCCGAGTTCGCCCGCACCTCCCCCGAGCCCGATCCGAAGGAGCTCTACACCGACGTCTATGCCGCGGGCGGAGCGGCGGCATGACCGACGTCCTGATGCCGGCGCTGTCGCCCACCATGGAGGAGGGCACGCTCGCCAAGTGGCACGTCAAGAAGGGCGATCAGGTGAAGTCGGGCGACGTGATCGCCGAGATCGAGACCGACAAGGCGACGATGGAGGTCGAGGC